>CAZFJU010000081.1:0-11902 GCA_964518995.1 uncultured Gammaproteobacteria bacterium | reverse complement strand
CTGTGCGACCAGAAGACGGTCGAACGGATCACGATGATGCAGTGGAAGCTCCCCGGTAGCGATCGAGATGCTCCACCTCGATCGGCAGCTTCAGGTAGCCGGACTCATAGACGAGACCAAAAAAATCGCCCGGCACCTCAAGCTTGCCTACGCTGACCTTGATCGCGATTTCCCAGAGCGTTGCGACGCTGACATAGATTCGATTATCCGGCTGCGACAATACACGCTTCGCCTCTGCGCTGAGCCTGTCCGTTTGGTCGGCGGCCCATAGCAAAGCGTGAGTATCGAGTAAGTAGGCCGCGGCCATCGTCAATCGATGACGCCCAGCGCCCGGGCTTCCTCCTCAGACCATAGATCGAAATCTTCAGCCACGTGTATGCGGCCCGAAGCGAACCCGAGGCGCGGCTGCGTCATGGTCGGCCGGTACGGCACAACCTTTGCGACGGGTCGGCCCATACGCGTGATCACGACCTCATGGCCCTTTTCGATCTCATCGACGATCGCCGACAGGCGCGCCTTGACCTCGCTTAAGCTGAGTATCTTTTCCATGCCGGAAAGTGTAGTCAGACTAGGTCTGACTAACAATTTGGCTTCTATAAATGCCGGGGTCGAGCCGTGGGACGTGCACGCTGCTCGGCACCGCCGTCGACTTGAGCGCGCTCCACTGATGCGTGCATATGTCGCTGGATTAGGATGTTACGCGAGACGCTCAATTGGCACGTCGGGTGCTACCGATGCGGACGTCGGGCTCGTCTGCCGGCCCGCCGGGACTGACGCCGGTGACACGCGCGCCGTCGTCGGCGTCCTCGACGACGGGGCCGAGCGTCGCGCGCTGGCCGGCGCCGACCCACTGCCGCTGAAAATCTTGGACGAGCGGCGCGACGGCCCGCGCGGAGCGCTGGGCGACCTCGCGCGCCGCTTCCTCGAGGCGCCCGTCGCCGCCGCGATCTGCTACGAGGGCCGAGCGCTATCCCGGGCTGGTTGCGTTCCCCGGCATGCCACAGCTGAGTGCTCTCGCCTCACCAAAGGCGATGGTCGTCACCGAAGCCTTCTTCGACTTCCTCTCGCAAGTCTCTGCTCACGGTATAGCATCTTGCGATCGTCCCCTCGTTGCATCGAGTCGCTGCACCGTCGATGCGCTGCGCCCAGGCCGCGTTCGGCAAGCTGGCGCCTATGACGAACAGCGTCAGATCGTCGTCCTCGGACTCGCCATAAAATGCGATGGTGATAATGCGGGCGTTCTTTCTGCCGTCCTTGTTCGACTCCCCGGTCATCGCGACGCGCTGACCACTGGCGAAGTCTCCATCGGTGAGACCGTCGTTCCGGAGCATCGTACCGGAGCCCGCAGACTCGAACACCCAGTCGGTTCCATCGTCCATCGTGACCCGAAAATAGGCATGCGGATTCACGAGCCTGGCGCCAGTCAGCGTGCCCTCGACGAGCACCTCGGGGCCTCCAAAAAAAGCGTGCGCCGCGTGGTGCGCGGCTGCCTGTGTCGCCATCGAGAAACCGATGGCGAATAGCGTCAGGGTTCTGGTCATGTGATCTCTCGCAGCAGTCACAGCCGGTGCACCGGGTGCGACGAACCTCAATTACCGAAGAATGCGTCCAGATCCGGGTCTTCGTCCAAGAGCAGATCGCCAGCCGGAATACAGTCCCATTCATCGACGGCGTCCAGCATCGGCGCATTCAGCTTTTTCCAACGGGCCCAAACGAACGGCTCCGTGTAGAACACGGGATCGTCGACGGTCATTTCTATCATCAATGCCCCGTCCGTATCCGGTGACAGCCAGATCCGCTCGGCGACGCGCGCCTGCTCGCTGGTCGGCCCGCCTCTCGTGGTGGCCTCGCGGCCGCCGATATAGGTTGCGAAATCGGGTGTCAGGTGTGTCGTCACGACATGCAGCACCTCGCCACGCCATTCACCCGTCGAGTACCCCTCGAGAGTATGCGGTGTGCCTTCAGGGGCGGGGTTGCCATCGAGATGAATGGTTCGGACGACTCCGCCGTACTCGTAGGCGATCTTTACCGCTTCGGGCTCATGCCACACCTGGAAACTGTAAAGCCCCTGACCGCTCAATCGAACCAGTCCACCGACTTCGCATTCGATTGCAACATCTTCCAGCACGCCGATGGTCGTATTCCTGCCGAGCTCGTTGTACGGATACTCCGCGGTGGCGCAGGGCAGGTTCTCGTCGAGCGTCGTTCGGCAGTCTCCAGCCGGCCCTCCGAATCCGGAGTTCCTCTGCCCCGTATTGTTATAGACGCCCGTAAAATCGGCGTTATGCCCGTCCGGTTGAGCCGATACGGGATCGAGGACGCACAGGCCGCCAAGAATCAGGGCCGCAGTCGAATACGATTTCAAGCTTCTCTCCACGCTCTTTCTCGCGTACCTGCTCCAGGCAATCACGCGAACGCTCCGTTCGATTCGATTGCCGGAGTATATCGAACTTTGCCCGAGCATCCCGAACAGCGGGCGCCCGCGGCCAGGACTACGGACGCGCATCCGGCCGCAAGCCAAGACCCGCCGCCGTTGAGATCGGCTTCGAGCCGGCGCGTATTCGCGGCGTGGCTCAGCTAAAGGGTATACAGATAGCGCACCAAATCGCTTTTCTCCTCTTCGGTCAGCTGAAGAGCAAGGACCAGGTTGAAGAACTCCACAGCGTCGTCGAGCGTCAACAAGCGCCCGTCGTGGAGATACGGCGGGCTGTCCTTGATGCCGCGCAGTGGGAAGGTCTTTGTCGGGCCGCCGTCGGACATCTTCCGGCCGTTGACAATTTCGTCCTCGTCGTAGAACCGCTCTGTCTTCAGGTCATGCATGAAGTTGTCGCTGAAAATCGGAGGCGCGTGGCACTCGAAGCAGCGGCCGTTACCGAAGAACACCTGCTCGCCTCTGAGCTCTTGCTCGGTTGCGAGCTCCGGATCGAGCCGGCCGAACGGATCGAGCTTCGGCGCGGGCGGAAAATCGAGTATCTCTTGAAACTCCGCCATCGCATGCACCTCGCTGCCGCGATCGAGAAAGTTGACGCCCTTCTTCTGCGCGATCACCGTGTCCCCGTCGAAATATGCCGCGCGCTGCTCGAACTCGGTGAAGTCCTCGACCGTGCGAAGTGCGCGCTGCGAGCCGAAAAGGCGCTGCTGCGCCACGCCTCGCAGCGTCGGCGTATCGATCCTGCGGCGGACCTCCTGCGGTCGGATGTCGCCGACGAGGTGGGTCGCCGCGTTCGTGTGGCCGTTCGCGTGGCAGTCGAAGCACGTGACCCCGAGATGCGGCCGCTCGCTTCGTCGGTCGTTGGTCAAATTGAACTGCTGTTGAGCGAACGGGCTTACGAGCAACCGTAACCCGTCGAGCTGCTTCGGGTTCAGAATGCCGTTGAACAGCTCGAAGAAGTTCTGCGTCGTGACGAGCTGCCCTTGCGAAACGTCGCCGAGCTCCGGCCGGGTCGTCAGGAAAATCGGCGGCGGGAATTCGGCGAGCAGGTGCTCGGGCATGTCGAACTCGAGATCGAAACGATTCAGGTCGCGTTGCTCCTGCGCGAGGATCTCGTCGATGTGATGCTGCGGGAACACCATCCCGCCTTCTTCTTGCACCGGATGGGGCAGCGGCTTGAAGCCCTCCGGAAAGAGTCCGCGCTCGGCAATCTCGGACCGCGACATCGACGCGAGCTCCTGCCACGATGCAACGCCGTCCGGCAGGCGGACGCGAACGCCGCCCTGCACGGGCTTTCCGCCGCTCATCGTGACGCCCTCGACGGGTCGATCGGAAAGGTCGTAGCGCGACTCGAGCAATGCCTGAGCGCGTTGCATCAGCTGCCCCTTCTCTGCGACCTTCTCGTCGTAGATCTCTTGAAAGGGCCGCTCCAGCGCAACCGGCATGTAGCTTGTCGCGCCGCGTGCGGGCTCTGCCTCCGGCGGATCGCCCTGCTGGGCTTGCGACGACGTGAGCGCAAGCGCAACAGCGGTCGAGAGAACTATGGATGCTGGGCGAGCTGGGAAAGCCGTTAGGATTCGGCGGTGGCTGGCCATCGGCAGGTCCTCCTGCATGCGTGGGCAACGATGCTGGGGCCGGCCGCGCGCGAAGGATGCGGCTCAGGTCCCGCCCCCGTGCCGCTGCGAGGATCATGCCAAAGAAGTCGATCGCCTATCCGGGCTGTCGTCGATCCGCGATCTGTTCAGAGGAGCAATGCTGCATACCGCGGCCGCGCCGATCATCTTGCACGCGCGTGAGCTCGGCGCCGTCCACAACGTGCCGGAGTGGTCCACGCAAACATCGAGCTCGCCGCGCGCTAGCGCGAGAAAGGCGATGGCCAAGCCGAGGCCGACACGCTGCTCCGCGGCGCCTTGCATCGTTGCATCCGGCGGCCCAAGGGCGTCGCAACGATCCATGTATCGAGCACGACGCGGATCTGGCCGAGCGTGTCGGGACGGGCACATGAGCGGCCGCGCTCAGAGTGAGGACGGCTCGGCGAAGAAGTCGATCAGCAGCCGATTCACGCGCTCAGGCTCTTCGTGCTGAACCCAGTGAGTCGCCTCCTCGATCGCTTCGAGCCGTCCCCGAGCGCAGAGCTCGAGACTTTTGGGCGCCATGTCGAAGTCCAGAAAACGATCGCGCACTCCCCAAACGATCAGCACGGGCGCAGACACGACAGGCTTCCCGAGATCGCGGGGCGAGAATCGAACCGCAGCCCGATACCAGGCGAGCATCGACGTCCATGCACCGGGTTGCGACCACGCGCGCACGTAGGCGTCCCGATCCGTATCGTCGAACGCGTCACGCCGTCCTGTCCGGCGCAGTGCAGCGAACATCGGTCCGCGCGCCGCATGCATCAGCGTCTCAGGGAGCCTCGGCAGCTGGAAGAACGCGATGTACCAGCTCTTGGCCATTTGGGATACGCTGCGGCGGACATGCCGTTGCATCACGAGCGGATGCGGCACATTCAAGACCGCGATCCTATCGATCCGCTGTGGATACCGGAGCGCGCACCACCATGCGACGGCAGCGCCCCAGTCATGTCCGACGACGACTGCGCGCTCACGCCCAGCATCGTCGATCAGGCCGAGGACGTCGGCGGCGAGCGCGTCGAGAGTGTACGCGCGCACGTCCTCGGGCTTGTCGCTTTCGTTGTAGCCCCGCTGATCCGGTACAAGGATCCGGTAACCTGCGGCCGCCAGCGGATCGATCTGCTTCCGCCAGCCGTACCAGAACTCCGGGAACCCATGCAGCAGGATGACCAGCGGGTCCTCCTCGCGGCCCGCCTCGATCGCATGCAGACGGATGCCGTTCGTCGCGATGTACCGCTCTCGGTGCATGGAGGTCAAAGCACGGCCTGCCAAATCGTTCACCTTTGAAGGCGCTCACTCGGCCCTTGGCCGTCGGTGGCTATCACTCGATGGAGCTTACTGCAGATCTTGCGAGATGAAGTACTGGCTGTTCCTTTCGATGGCGCTCGTGCTGGAAGTCGTTGCGGCCTCGGCAGTGATCGCTTGGCTGCTTTACGGTCATGAGACGAGCGCACTTTTTTGTGATGCGTGCCTCCCTATATAGTCTTGGCCCCAACGGCTGTTTGGATCGCACGGCTTATGATAATCAAAGAAGCAGACGACAGATCCGCTGACATCTCAATGCTCGAGCAACTCTTGACCTTGGCCGCGAACGGCCAGAAGAAGAGCATTGAGACCGAGCTTCGAAACCTTCGCGCAGGTATCAAAGCGGAGAAGGACGCCGCGTATCTCATCGACTTCCACTACCGCGACAGCCGTAAATGGGCCGTGATTCACGACTTGCGCATCGAGGTCGACGGCCGTGTCGCCCAGATCGACCACCTGCTCATCTCCCGCACGATGCTGATGTTCGCACTCGAAACCAAGAGCTTCCATGCCGGTTTCAAGATCACGGACGACGGCGAGTTTCTTCGCTGGAACGACTACCGGAAAACTTACGAGGGAATGGCATCTCCGATCGCCCAGAACGAACGGCACATGCTCGTGCTGAAGTCGCTGCTCAAGCAGATGCCGATTCCGACCCGTATGGGCTTTCGCCTCGAGCCGAAGATCATGCCGCTGGTCCTCGTGTCGCCGAATTGCCGGATTGACCGGCCGCGCAAGTTCGATAGCAGCTGCGTGATCAAAGCGGATGCGCTAAAAGACGCAGTGACCCGCACCTGCGACGCGCAAAGCGCGCTGGCTCTCGCGAAGGTCGTCAGGCCAGAGACGCTCGAGGAGCTTTCCCGGGCCATTGCTGCCCATCACCAACCCGCAGCGTTCGACTATGCCGCGCGCTTCGGCATACGAACGCCGCAGAGCGCAGCGCCCGACAATCCGCGGAGCGAGGCGGCAGAACAGGACATCTTGCCGCCTGCACAGAGCACGACGCCAGCCACATACGCTCCGGCCGCTGTCACGGAGGTGCCGGCCCCGACAGCATCGACGGCCGCCGAGCCTCGCTGCCGGCACTGCGAGAGCCTCGAGCTCGTGATTTTGCACGGCAAGTACGGGTACTACTTCAAGTGCTCCGCGTGCTCGGGCAACACAAGGATCAGAGTCCACTGCGGACACGCGTCGCACAAAGAGCGTCTGCGCAAGGACGCTCGGCGATTCTACCGAGAATGTGCCGACTGCCGAACGTCCTCGCTGTTCTATGAGAATCCGGACGAGGCTGCGTGCGAGGGTCGGCGCGTCTCCTCTGCATGACGCGAAGGTCCGCCCGTCGGAGCGTCATGCCGACGGCGCCACGTAAGCAGCGCAGCGAGGAATAGGGCGCCGGCAATAAGCACGTCGACAAGGTGCCCGCGGCTGCGCGCGCGGCCTGGCTCGGTCCTGGCGCGCCGCGATTCGCCCCTCGTTCGCTCGTAGCCCTCCTTCATCATCCCTTCGATCCACGTCGGGTTCACGTACCGCGAGCGAAACTCCAGACCGATGAACTTGTCGATCGGCGTCATCTCCGGCCGGCCGGGGTCGCGAGTGTCCGTCACAACCAGCTCAGGCGACTGCCCGTCGAGGTTTCGGATCGCGGTCGTGAGCCCGCCCATGTACATGTAGAAGTCGTCGTTGTCGAGCGCGCCGTAGAGGGCCGTCGAGCTCGAATGCACGACCTTCTCCGTGCCGGAGAGCGCGAGCCGGAACACGTCCTCCATCGGCTCGCCTCAGAAGCCGTTGCCGAAACCGTGCCCCATCTTCTTCATATAGTCGTGCGCGATGCCGCCGTCCGTGTCCCACGTGCCGCTCGCTTCGACGATTCGCGCGGTGTTCAGATTGTAGGTGCCAGGCGGCTCATCGAAGATCCGCACGCCCGCGCGCCGGTCGGCGTCTTCCTCTGCGTAGCCTCTCGAGATGAGCGCGGCGCGGAGCGAGACGCTTCGATGTCTACCTTAGGGGCGCGCGCGGCAACGACCGGCGCCTCGAGCGAGGCGCCGGACCTCAAGCGCCCGAGCACATGCCCCGCATTGACGGCAACGGTCACTTCGGGCTCACGGTCTCATCGAGGAGCGCGGTCAGGAGGGCATGCTTCTCGGCGGCAAACGGATTCGTCACAGTGACTCCCTGCCATGTGAACCCCTCTTGGAGATCCTCGGAGAGCAGCAGACGGCAGCCCGCTTTCGCCGAAGCAGAAAGAACCACGGCATCCCAGATTCGCAGCTTGTGGTCTGTCGCGAGATCCCCCGCATTGAGCATAACGCTCGACGACGTATCGATCACGGGATATGCGTCTTGCCAGCTAAGCACCGCGGCCCGTGCGCTTGCGGCCGGGCGCTTCGCCTTTAGCACCAATACGTCGAACAGTTCGCCTAGGGCTTGCACAGGTAGAACGACTGAGTCGGAAGGCAGCTTCTGAATGAGACCTACTGCGGCTTCCTTCATCGCAATGCCATTGGTGCCCTCGGCGTATGCGAGTACGTTCGTGTCGAGACCGACCTTCACCGATCAGTCTTCGTAGAGTTCGTCGCGCGTCCAACGACCCACGTCGACCACCGGTTCGGCGCAAAGACGCGCAAGAAGCGCAACACGAGCACGCTTCATCCAATCATTTGTCTCATCGATTGGCACAATCTTCGCGACCGGCTTCCCGTGACTAGTCACGATGACACTGCGGCCCTCGCGAACGCGTCGCAGGAGACTCGAAAAATTGCGGTTTGCATCGGCGGCGGAAACAGCTTCATCCATGGCTTACTTTGGCGAAATAGTGATATTCACTACTATGTCAAGAAGAGGCAGCGCCCCGCAAGCGGAGCGACGAGGTTCTCTGGCTAAACCTGATGGGCCGCCGGCGCGTTCCAGCAATACCTTGCGCCCATTCTCGATACGCCATGGGCTCACACGCTGCAGGTTGGACGAGGCGTTATGTCAGCGGCATGGGGTGAGCGGGCATTTGGTCAAAGCGGCCCGGGCAGCTTTTGAACGTCGCGACTGAACCCGAAATAACGGAACCGAATCCCCCGGGTCGGGCAGTCGCATTCAGACGCGTCTGCATAAACGGCCGCGTAGGGCTGTGCGTCGAGCGGACCGCGCCATTCGCGCAGCGGAATGCGATGGCGGCCCGCCGGCAGACCCGGCCCGACGAGAAGCCGTACGATGCCGAGCAAACGCCCTCCCCGCTTGTCGAGCGCATAAATCTCTACGCCGCGATCGACGCGTGTCGGCAGCTCGACGACGAGCGCGAGTTCCTCTTCGCCGCCGGTCGCGTCGATCCGCACGTCGATTTGGTCTGCATCGAAATAGCCGAAGGTATACGGCCCGCGCTGCGCCGCGTAGGCATCGAGAAAGCGGCCCATTTGCGAGATCAGGACGGCGCGGTCATCAATCGATACTGCCTGCCGCTGCGTCGCGACGGCCTCGTCGAATCGGCCGCGGCGGTAGTGCACCGTCGCAAGCGTATCGAGAAACGCCGCATTGCGCGGCGCAAGCTCGACGGCACGCAGCGCGGCCCGCTCGGCGACGTCGAGTTCGCCCGCGACGACATCCGGCTTGATCGCGTACTGCCATGCGATCGTATTCAACGCGCCCGGTCGCGTCGACTCACGCTCGACGAATGCGTCCGCCACACGCAGCGTCGCGGCGTGCGTCTCGTCGAATGCACCGACGAACGCGTGTCCGAGTGCGGCGACGTACACGGCAGCGAACGCGACCGTCGCCGCTTTGAGAGGGAGGGCGGCGGCGCGTCCTAGCCGTTCCGCGTCAGACCCAGGGCTCATGATCGCGGCGGCCGCGACTCCGGCGACAAACCCGCCGACGTGTGCGGCCCAATCGATGATCGGCACGATGAACGGCAGCGCCGCATTGATGCCGAGGAGGATCACCCACGTGCGCAGCGGCTGACTGAAACCGCCCGGCAGCGTCGCGCGGCAACGCCAGTTGATGAACGCGAGCGCACCGAGGAGTCCGAACACGGCGGTAGACACGCCCACCGACAGCGCCGCATCCGACACGAGCAGCGATGCTGCCGCGCCGGCGGCCGCGGACGTCAGGAAGATCAGCATGAAGCGCCACGGCCCCACGAGCCGCTCGAGCAGCATACCGAGCACGTAGACGCCGATCCCGTTCATGCCCACGTGCAGCCACCCGGCGTGCAGGAAATTGGCCGAGAGCAACCGATACCATTCCCCGGCCGCGACGAGCAGCGGCGCGTTCGCCCCGAATGCAACGAGCCCGAACGGATCGTCGAGCGCTCCGGAAAGCCATGTCCACGCGAAGATGGCGGCCAGCAGCATGAGCAGCACCAGCGTGACGCGCGACGGACGCTGCACAATTCTCGAGCCCTGCGCATCGCGATCCTCGATGTCGCGCAGCAACTCTGCGCCGTCGGGACGGGCCGCGATCCGTTCTCGCAACGCGCGGCGAAAGGCCTCGAGCGTGTCCGCCCCGCCGTCGAAATGCGCGACGGGGTACACAAAGTTGCGGCCTTTCGTCGCGATCAGCAGCCGCGCCCAACGGCCCTTGCCGAACAGATTCAGCGACGTGATGTCCTCGTAACGCACCGGGCGCAAACGTCGCGAGCCTGAAGATACCGGCAGCACGATCTCGCGAGCGTCGAGCTCGATGACCGGCGCCTCCTTCGGCCGAAAGAGCGCGCGTACGGCGAGTAGAGCGCCGGTAAACAGCGCGCTCGCGCCGATGATGAACATCAGCCCCGGCAGCCAAGGATCGCCGGACAACGTATTGGCAAGCCACGGCGCCAGCATCCCCGCCGGCGCCGCTGCAAGCATGACGACGACGAGGTACGTGAACAACGGCGGCCGGCGGAAGCGGAACAGCCTCCTCTGGAGTGATTCGTCCGGGATCTGCATCAGACCGGCACCTCTCGGCTAGCCTCGAGTATCAATTGACGCTGACGACATTATCCCAGCCGTATGCGCGAGCCGAATGGATCCGTTGCAGGCACTGCGGTACGACTAGATCGTAACGTGCGGCGAAGCTCGTGTCCGGGGAGAGGCCCTCACTCGTACCGCAGCGCGGACATCGGCGCGATCTTCGAGGCTCGTCGCGCAGGCACGTAGCCGGCGACGGCGACGACCGCCGCCAATACGAACACGGCCGCAAGCGATACCGAGGGATCCGTTCCCCTCACACCGGACAGTAGCGCTTCCGCGGCACGGCCGAAGAACAGCAAGCTCGCAACGAACGCGCCGACAGCGAACAACATCGTAGCGGGATCGAGAGCGAACACGAGGCGGGCCGCAAGTGTCTAGGGGACGAATCCGGCAACGAGCGATAAGGTCAGCGTGGCGACCGGGAGGCTCAGCAAGCACCCGGCGGCGGCAAGCACGACGGACTCGATCAACACGGGCCGGAACAACCGGCCGCGGCTGGCGCCAATCGACGCCCTGATCGCCGTCTCAGCGGAGCGCACCGCACCAGACAATCAATCAGCATTCGCCGCCGAGAGCATGCGGGCAATACGCTCGCAAGGAGGTCCGACGCACTCATCTCGAACCAACAACGCGTCGGCGTCTAGAGCGCAAACCCGCTCGATGGCCAGGTGAGAGTCTATTAGGAGGTCAATCGTCCCACGAAGATGGAGCTCACTCGTGTCTCGGCTCGAAAATGTCAGTACTACCTTGTTCGCGTCTTGTGGGTCGGTCAGCAAGTAAATGCGACCGCGGTCTCGACCTAGCCGATACTCACGGTATTTCGCACCAACTATTCCGGTAGTCCCGAAATTCCTATCGCCAGGAACATTGTTCGCTGCCTCGAGACTACACTCGCGTATCGCTATCGAGCTAACCATCTCCCGCTCCAACCTGACCGGGTTCAATGGACACCCTACGCTTAGCAGAATTGCTCCGACCAGCATCGCTACTGGTAGTGCTTTTGCTCTCACGTCGCCGTACGTCCCGGGCGCTAGAACGAAATTAGCTGTTCCAGCTCCGCCAGACCTGTCCCGTTAGAGAAGTTACACGGAGCGTACTCGTCGTTGCCCGACTGCCGCAACCTATGGCGATCAGAGACCATTTCCGCCTCCTGCTTCAGTTTGTAGGAGTGGAACCGCTTGCCGCGGATAGTGCGTATAAGCCGCGTATAAGCCGCCTTATGTCAGCGGCGGAATCGGTCGGGTCGGGCCAAAACGGGGCGGATGATGTCGGATCGAGGCCGCCATCCAGGGGGAGCCGGCCGGACCCCGCATCGTTCGGGACCGTGAATCTTCCCCTTTGAACCAAAAATGCCCGCGGGTCCGGCCGCAAGCCAGCCGCAGACCGAAGCCCGCCCGTTCCCGCACGGTGGCGCGGGTGGTGACGAGGATGGCGAAGGCATCAGAGCGACAGATCGCCCTGGGGCGGCGCTCGGCTCGGGTGTGCCGAGATCGCGCGATAGACGATGCCGAGCACCTGCGTCACGACCTCCGGCCGGGTCGCGAGCAGATAGCGCAGCGCAAACGGCAGCGACAGCACCCATTGGCGGACCGGCTGGC
>CAZFJU010000080.1:0-17190 GCA_964518995.1 uncultured Gammaproteobacteria bacterium | reverse complement strand
TGGGAGCAGCTGGCGAGCCTATCGCCCGAGGAGATCCGCGAGCAAGGGCTGCTGCCGGAAGGTTTCAAACCGTTGCCTCACGTCAAGCAGTCGGCCGGCGGCCAAATCTTTCCGGCGCTGCAGATCGACGAGATCAGGGAGCAGGAAGGGCGCGACCTGCAGCGGTTCGACGCCGATTTCGATCTGCCGGTCCATCTCGCGCCGGAGTTCCCGCCGCCGATCTTTCTGACCACGGCGCCGCACCTCGGCGATGTATCGCAAGGCGAAGTGCTGACGATCAAGAACTTCTACACGCTACTGAACGGTTATGTGACGCCGGTGCAGATGGAGGGCTTGCGGCTGCTGCTGACGCCGTTCCCGCAGGAAGAATTCAATCAGACCGAGGACCGCAAAGTCGCCGAGCAAAGCCTTGGCGTCACCTGTCTCGATTGCCATACGAACTTTCATACCAACGCTGCTTTCCATTTGACTCCGGACGTGCGGCCGCAGGCGGCGCGCTTCCGCCTCGACACGCCCAGCCTTCGCGGGATGTTCAACCAACAGATCCACGGCTCGAAACGATCGCTGCGCTCACTGGAGGATTTCACGGAGTTCGAGCAGCGCACGGCCTACTTCAACGGCGATCATGTGAGCGCCACGCGCAAGGGTGTGCATCTGCCGGATCGTCCAAACCAAGTCGCGATGATGGCGCAGATGCAAAACATCATCGACTTTCCTCCGGCTCCGAAGCTGGACCCGCTCGGGCGTCTCGATCCCGCGTTAGCGACCGAGCAGGAGCTCTTCGGCGAGGAAGTCTTCTTCGGGAAGGGACAGTGCGCTGTATGCCACGTGCCGCAGCTCTCGTTCCTCGATAACAACATGCACGACCTGCGGCTCGAGCGGTTCTACGAGCCGGGCGAGACGGTCAACGATTTCGTGCTGCTGCCGGATGGGCCGATCAAGACATTCACGCTGCGCGGCATCCGGGACACGCCGCCGTACCTGCATGACGGCCGATTGATGACGCTGGCCGATACGGTCGAGTTTTTCAATCTCGTTCTCGGCACGAACCTGACGCAAGACGAGAAGGATGCACTCGTAGCCTACATGCTGGTGCTTTGAACAAAGGAAGCGACCTCTATGAAAAGCGTTACCGGATGGATGTTCGCCGGCGCCGTTCTACTCTCTCCGCTTGCCTACTCGCAGGGAGCCAACCCGGCTGGGGCAAACCCCGCGACTCCCGACATCGAGACAGGCACACCGAGCGTAGACATGGTCAACGTGCAAGACATCGTGTTTTTGAGGCAATTTTTCCTCGGCAACAGCGCCGAGGTGGAGCTCGGTCACCTTGCCGACGGCCGCGCAATGAACGAGGGCGTGCAGGAATTTGCGCAGCGGATGATTACCGACCACGGCATGGTCATCGGTCAGCTGGAAGCGCTCGCCCGCGGCAAGGACGTGCCGTTGCCGGGTGAGCTTGCGCCGCATCATCAGGCGGTTCGCGAGCAGCTTCAGGCGCTCGAGGGCGAAGCGTTCGATGTTGCCTATATCCGCGCGCAGGTTACGGAGCATCAGCGGGCCGTGCAGCTGCTGGGTTATCAGATCGGGCTCGGCCAGAGCGAAGAGGTGCGTACTTTTGCCAAGGAGACCTTGATGAACGTATTCCGGCACCTCGAGCTCGCGCGGGGGATCCATGCCGATTTGACCGGCGCCGCGCCATAACCGGCCCGGGGCCGGTTCGGAGCAAGGCTCTACTCCGGCCGCGCGTACGTCGTGCCGCTCTACTCCGGCCGCGTAGGTCGTGCCGGCGCGACCGCGTCGGCCACGCCCGCACTCTCCTCTACGCCGGGGATCGCTTGCGTCTCCCCGAACTGGCCGTGGAGCGCATCGACGCCGGACTGCGGATTGGCAAGGCGCGCGAGCTCGCTGCGCGCTTCGCGAATTTCCGCAGTATCGATCTCGAACGCGGCATCGCGCTCGGTGATCAGGCTCGGCTCCGCTTCGCCATCCCGATTGAACGACCACGCGAGCATCGCGTCGCCATAGGGTAAGGGGTCGGCCGCCGCGGCTGTGCCGCCCGTCGTCCACACGTGCCATGTCTTGCCGTAGCTGTTCATCTTGCCTTCCATAAGCTCGCGCTCGACCCGCTCGGGTATGCCAGGCGCAACCAGCTGTCCGGAGAGAATTTCGTAGTTATGCGGATGCCAATACGCTTGCTCGTCGGCAGGCAGCTGCGTGAACAGCCGCTCGGAGATGATGTACTCAATGCCGGTGAGATTCGCATCGCGCGTATTGCCGTCGAACAGCGCGCACTGCGCGAATTCTTCGTTCACCTGATGGCAGAAGTGGTGCGCTTCGACCTGCTGCTCGGGATGATCCTTCATCGGATGGAAGCCGACGAGGTAGACGTTCATCGGCGCGAGCGGCGCATGCGTCTGCAAGGCGGCCGCGCCAGCGTCGAGGGTGCGCGTCGCGACCGTCTGCTCTGCACCGGCGGGCCGGCTGTCCGGCTCTCGGTCGGCGCAACCGCCGACACATGCTGCAACGGCGATGCTCCATGGCCATCCTGCTATTCGTGAGCTCGCACGCACGGCGCACCTCCTGGCGATCGACTGAGCTGGTGCGGTTTGGCGAGCAAGTCCTATGCCACGAATTCCACGCTCGGTATGCGATCGGACCGCGCAGACGCAGAAGCTTACGTGGCCCTTATTCGATCTCGTCGAGCAGATCGGCGATCGAGTCAACGATGCGGGTCGGCAGAAACGGAAACGTCTCGGCAAGCGCACGATCCGCGATGCCGGTCAGAACGAGCATGGTGCGCATGCCGGCCTCGATTCCAGAGATGATATCGGTCTCCATACGATCGCCGATCATGACCGTCGATTCGGAGTGCGCATCGATGCTGCGAAGCGCAGAGCGCATCATCAAAGGGTTCGGCTTGCCGACGTAGTACGGCTTCACTCCCGAAGCGCGCGAGATCATTGCCGCAACGGCCCCGGTCGCCGGCAACGGCCCCTCCGGCGCCGGGCTCGTATCGTCTGGATTGGTCGCGATGAAGCGGGCGCCGGCCTGTATCAGGCGAGTCGCAAGGGTGATGCGCTCGAAGCTATAAGTGCGGGTCTCGCCGAGGACGACATAGTCCGGATGATGCTCTGTCTGGGTGTAGCCGGCCTCGTAAAGCGCAGTAGTCAAGCCGCTCTCGCCGATCACGAACGCGGAGCCTTCCGGACGCTGATCGGCGAGAAAGCGCGCGGTGGCCAGCGCGGACGTCCAAATGTCGCTGTCGGTGACATCGAGCCCGAGGCGGCGCAAATGAGCCGCCAGGTCGCGCGGAGTGTGGCGCGAGTTATTCGTCAAAATCAGGAACCGCTTGTCTTTCTCGCGAAGCCGCGCGATGAAGCGGTCAGCGCCGGGCACGAGCTCGTTCTCGCGAACGATGACCCCGTCCATGTCCATCAGATAGCTCTCGACGGGCTTGATATTCGTCATGACGTCCTCCGTCGATGCAAAGTGGGGGCGACGACCGAGCGGTTTCGCCTGCATGCCGCGCGATATTGTCGCATGGCTCGGCCAAGAACCGTGCCGTCGCCAAGTCCGATAGCTGCCAGGCGCCGGTTTCCGTGCAGTTGGCCGTCGCGTTATCCTGGCACGCGCCGCCGGAAGTATTGTCAATCCAATGACGCATAAGCATTGGCTCACGGTCCTCGCGTTCGTGGTTGCATCATGGGCTGCGCCGACAGCTGCCGAGCAGATCAGAATCGCTGTAGCCACCAACTTCATCGCGACGATGAATGCGTTGATCGAGCGGTTCGAGGAAGGCGCGGAGCACACCGTCATCGTGAGCTCGGGGTCGACCGGAAGCCACTATGCGCAGATCAGCAACGGCGCTCCGTACGATGCTTTCTTTGCCGCGGACGACGAGCGCCCGCGGCTGCTGGAAGGACGGGGCTTGATCGTGCCGGGCTCGCGGTTTCGTTACGCCGTCGGTCGGCTTGCGTTATGGAGCCCGCGCGAGGGCTATGTCGACGCCGACGGGCACGTGCTCTCGACCGGTCGATTCCGGTTTCTCGCCATCGCCCACCCGGACCTCGCGCCCTACGGCGCTGCCGCGCGCGACGTGCTGATGGCGCGCGGTCTGTGGGAGACGCTGCAGTCTCGCGTCGTGCGCGGGCAGGATATCGGCCAAGCGTACAGCTTCGTGTCTACCGGAAATGCGGAGCTCGGTTTCGTCGCGTGGTCGCAGATCGTGCGCCCTCAAGCCGACGCAGTACCCGGGTCATACTGGCTCGTGCCCGAATCTCTTCATCAGCCGATCGCGCAGGAGGCCGTGCTGCTCAGAGATCGGCCGGCCGCCCGGGCGTTCATCGCATTCGTGCAAAGCGCCGCCGCACGAGAGATCATCCGCAGCCACGGCTACTGATTCGGCGCCACGCCCTGGCTCGCCTGCGCTCGGCGCCGCGCGCGCTCAGCTCGAGGTGCTTTCGAGCCGAGGCGCGGCGCTCGCCACGTCGAGCGGGCAGAAATCCACGCCGGCGAGCTCGGTATCGTCCAGGCCTCGTCTCTGGCGCTCGGCGCGCTCGGCCTCGGTGCGCTCCCTGATCCGCTGCAGTGCGAGCGCCATCAGCCGCGCTTCGCCGTACGGGTCGGGGATAATGCAGGCCGGCCGCCGGCGCAGCTTGTGCCACTCGTCGCGCTGCAGAATGCGCAGCAAGAAGCTCAGATTCTTGCGGACGAACGACACATACGGGTTGCCCGTGCCGCCGAAAAAGGGCTCGAAGTAGCGATAGGCGGAGTGAAAGTCGTGCTCGAGCCGGTGATGCACCGAGCTCTGGTAGAACCTCAGCGTCTGGGACAGCAGGTGGTGGCCCGAGCGATAACGCACGTCGCGGTCCTGCGGGCCGAACGCGACGCCGCCAAGCACGAACTCGGGATAGAGGCGGTCGCGGCATTTCTCGAGGTAGCAGCGGTCTGCGAGCTGTGTGATCAGATCTGCGGTGCCGAGTAGGCGGCCGATCATCACCTGCGCAGGGTCGTCGAGCTCGATGTGCTCGATTGGTTTCTCATAGCCAGTGAAGTGCACGACCCGCGAGACGGTCGGCGTGAAATCCTGGAGCCCGATTCGCGGCAAATAGCGCTCGAGAAAGAGGCCGCTGCGCGTAACGTGGGTGAGCGTGAACTCGGCCCCGTTCGTAGCGCCCTGATCGAGCACCCGATGACGCAGATAGCCGGAGTCGTGAAATAGCGCCGCAACGAGCGCGAACGTAGCGCGCTCGGCGCCGAGCTGCTCGCCGGGCGCGGCGACCGAGTCGTGCCCTACGATGAGTCGCGCGAGCGCAAGCGTGACATCGAGGCTGTGCTGAATATCGTGGTAGCTCGTATCGACGGCGTGATAGTCGGCGTCGAAGCCGCCATAGATCCGCTCGAAGTCATGAAATGCGACCCAGACGGGATCGAGCGACGCGCGTGAATAGACGGACGAGAGTAGCGCCGTGACTGCGCGCCGCACGGCACGCGGCGAAGTCACGTCTACCGTATTGGTGACGTCGTAATCGTTCCGGCGCTCTTGGAGCAGTTGCTCGGTCGGCATCGATAGCCCTGACTACGGGGTTCGGGCGAGTGTACGAGATTACCGAAACGCCGGCCTCAGCTAGATGACATAAACGTGAACTACGTTCGAATTCTGCGACGATTTTCGCAATACGTACAAGTCGCCAAATGCCGACGTCTTGCTGGCACGGATCGATTCCGCTAAGGGCTTCGCGGCCGCATCATGCGGCCACGGGGTCACTCATGCCGGACTGTCTCAGCAACGCATCGAGCTCCGGCGGCCGGCCGCGGAACGCGACGAACGAGTCGAGCGCGGACCGACTGCCGCCGACGGCCAGCACTTCCTGCTTGAAGCGATTCGCGGTCGCCGGGTCGAGCACTCCTTCCTCTTGAAAGGCCGCGAACGCATCGGCGGCGAGGACCTCGGCCCACTTGTAGCTGTAGTAGCCCGCCGCGTATCCACCGCCGAAAATGTGTGAGAACGTGCTCGGAAAGCGGTTGTAAGCCGGCGGCACGATTACGGCGACTTCGCTTCGAACCTCGTCGAGCAACGCATAGACCTTCGCTTGATCCGCCGGCGTATCGGCGCTGTGCAATAGGAAATCGAATAACGCGAACTCGATCTGCCGAAGGGTGGCGAGCCCCTCCATGAAGGTCCGCGAACCGTTAAGGCGGCTAATGGTCTCTGGGGGAAGAGAGTCGCCCGTCAAATAATGCCCCGAGATCGAAGTGAGCACTTCGGGCAGCCACGCATAGTTCTCGAGAAACTGGCTCGGCAGCTCGACGGCATCCCACGCGACGCCATTGATGCCCGCCAGCGACGGATAGCTCACCTCCGTCAGCAAGTGATGCAGCGTATGACCGAACTCGTGGAACAACGTGACCACGTCGGTGTGGGTCAGAAGCGACGGTGTGTCTCCGCCGGGTTGCGTGAAGTTGCAAACGAGATACGCAACGGGGTTGCGGCTCAGGTTCGGCAGGCGTGCACGGTCGAAGCACGTGTCCATCCACGCGCCGCCGCGCTTCTGCGGACGGGCGTAGAGATCTGTGAACAGGCTGCCGATCGGTTTCCCCGAGTCGCGCCGGCTAATCTCGTAGTGGGCGACGCTCGGGTGCCACGTCGCCTCGGCCGTGCGTTCGGCGATCGTGACGCCGAAGAGCCGCTCGGCGAGCTCGAACAGTCCGCGGAGCACCTTCGGCAATGGAAAGTACGGACGAAGCTCCTCGTCGGATAACGCGAAGCGCTTTGCGCGGAGCTGCTCACTGTAGTAGCCGACATCCCACGGTGCGAGCTCCCGATCTGCGTGCGCGCTGAGCTCGCCGAGCTCACGCGCGGCATAGGGTCGGCTGCGCGCGGCCAAGTCGCGCAAAAACGAGATGACTTCGTCCACCGAGCTTGCCATTTTGGTCGCAAGCGACCGTTCGGCATAGTGCCGAAAGCCGATCAGCTGCGCGGATTCGTGCCGCAGCGCCAGGATCTCGGCGATGAGCGGCCCGTTGTCCCAGCGGCCGGCAAACGGCCCGCGATCCGAAGCCCGCGTGACCCAGGCTTCGTAGTAACGCTCGCGCAGCGCAGGAGAGGTCGCGTGGTTCATTACGGCGAGATAGGTCGGCGGGTCGAGCGTGAGCACATAGCCTTCCACGCCCTGCTCGGCGGCCCGCGCCCGGGCTTGCGCAAGAATCTGCTCCGGGAGGCCCTCGAGCTCCTCGGGCTCGGCCACGTGATGCTCGAACGCATCGGTCGCGTCCATTAGATTCTGCTCGAACTTCGCCTGCAGCGCGGCCAGGCGCTGCATGATCTCGCGGAAGCGTTCCCGCTCGCGGCCCCGCAGCGCGACGCCGCCAAGGCGAAAATCGCGCAGTGTCTGGGCGACGAGCTCACGCTCGACCGTTTGCTCCGCGGTCAGTGATCGTTCGAGTTGGCGGAACCGCTCGTAGAGCGCTTCGTTCTGGCCCATCTCCGTGTGGAACTGCGTGACGAGCGGAATGCCGGCGTTATAGGCTTCCCGCAGCGCCGGCGTCGATACGACCGCGTTCAAATGCGATACGGGGCCCCATACGCGGCGCACCTCGTCATGGATACGCTCGAGTCGCGCGAGCCATGTAGCGTCCGGCTGCTCCGTGCGCTCCGCTTCGGCGATTGCGGCACGCTGCACATCGAGCGTATGCCGCAGGGCGGGCTCGACGTGCTCGGGCCGGATCGAGTCGAAGCGGGGCAAGCCGGTATCGGCGAGCAGCGGGTTGTCAGTCGGCGGATCGGCAGATGCATTCATACAAGCGGCCTCGTCGGTTCGAGCTCATCCCGGCAGTGCCGAGGTCGGGCCGGCCATTATGCGCAGGCCGGCCGGCGACCGCACGGCGGGTCGAGCCCGGAGTCGCGGCGCCGAGGCCGGGGATCTCCGTCCGCCCGCATCATTCCGCTAGACTTGCCGATCCGAGCACGCATCGCTCGGCCGCTGATGCCGCGTGCAGGTGCTCCATAAGCCAGAGGTTCAGCAGTGAAGTCATTTGATTTGATCGTGTTGGGCGGCGGCAGCGGCGGCCTTGCGACCGCTCAGCGCGCAGCCGACTACGGCGCCAAAGTGGCCCTTTTCGAGCCCGCGCGCCTCGGCGGCACGTGCGTGAACGTCGGCTGTGTGCCGAAAAAGGTGATGTGGAACGCGGCCGAGCTCGCGAGCGCTATCGCCAACGCAGGGCATTACGGCTTCGAGGTTCAGTCAGGCGGGCACGATTGGGTGAAGCTGAAGCGGGGCCGCGATGCCTATGTCGCGCGCTTGAACGATATTTATCAGCGCAACCTCGAGCGCCGCAATATCGAGGTCGTACGCAGCTATGGGCGCTTCGCGGGGCCGCACGAGGTCGTCGATCAAGCCGGCGGCCGCTACACGGCGCCGCATATCCTGATCGCGACCGGCGGCTATCCGATCGTTCCGGACTTGCCCGGCGCCGAGCTCGGCATCACGTCGGACGGCTTCTTCGAGCTCGAGCAGCGCCCGCAGCGCGTCGCGGTCGTCGGCAGCGGCTACATCGCCGTCGAGCTGGGTGGCGTGTTACGCGCACTTGGCAGCGACGTCACTCTCTTCTTGCGGTTCGACCGGGTGCTGCGCAGCTTCGATACCTCGCTCTCGGATCATCTGATGACGCATATGCGCGCCGCCGGCATCGAGATCGTCACCGGCATCTTTCCGGCGGCGCTGCACGGTCCGGGTCCGTTGCTGCTGGAGCTGGCAGACGGCAGCCGGCACGGCGAGTTCGATGCGCTGCTGTGGGCCATTGGCCGGCGGCCGAACAGCGCGTCGCTGGGGCTCGAGCACGCCGGGATCACGCCTACCGCGATCGGCCATGTCCTCGTCGACGCTTATCAGAACACCGAGGTCGACGGCATTTATGCCGTCGGCGACGTGACCGGCCGAGCTGAGCTGACGCCAGTCGCGATCGCGGCCGGACGTCGGCTAGCCGATCGCCTCTTCGATGGCCAGACCGAGCGGCGGCTCAGCTACGAGGTCATCCCCACCGTGATCTTCTCGCATCCGCCGATCGGCACGATCGGGCTGTCGGAAGGGGAGGCGCTGCAGCGCTATCCGCGCGATGAGGTCCGCGTCTACCAGACCGAGTTCGTGCCGATGTTCCACGCGCTGACGGAGGAGAAGCCGCGCACGGCGATGAAGCTCGTGGTCGTCGGCGACGAGGAGCGCGTGGTCGGCTGCCACGTGATCGGCCCCGGTGCAGACGAAATGACGCAAGGGTTCGCGGTGGCCATCACGATGGGGGCGCGCAAAGCCGATTTCGACGACACGATCGCGATCCACCCCACGAGCGCCGAGGAGCTCGTGACGATGCGCTGACCGCTGGCCCCACCGCAGCCGGAGGGCCAGTGGTATCCGGCGCGCAAGCCGGTGCGCGCAGCGGCGCTCGCGCCTCTCGGGCCGGCTACACGAAAGCGGCCAGCTCCTCGATGACCCGGCGCGTCTCGGGCCGCACGCCGCGCCAGATGAAGAACGATTCGGCGGCCTGCTCGACGAGCATGCCGAGTCCCTGCTCCGTATGCGTCGCGCCTGCGCTTTCCGCCCACGCCTGAAATGGCGTGCGGCCGCGCGCATAAGCGAGGTCGTAGCAGCGCGTGCCGGCGCCGACGATCGATTCCGGGAACGGCGGCGACTCGCCCTTCAAGCCGGCGGATGTCGCATTGATCACGAGGTCGAAGGCCGGCTCGCGTGCGAGCTCGTCGAACGGCCGGATCGACAATGCGCCCAGCTTGCCGAATCGCTCGGCGAGCTCCGCCGCGCGCGGTAGCGTTCGATTCGCGAGGACGACCTCGGCGGCCCCGTTTTCGAGCAGCGGCGGCAGAATGCCGCGGGCGGCGCCGCCGGCGCCGAGGACGAGCACGCGCCGATCGCGAACTTCCCAGCCGAGGTTCTGCGTCAGGTCGCGCAGAAAGCCGATGCCGTCGGTGTTGTCGCCGCGCAGTGCGCGGCCCTCGAAGCTCAACGTGTTCACGGCGCCGGCCTGCTTGGCCTCTGGGCCGACACGCTGCGCCAAGCGAAAGGCGGCCTCTTTATGCGGAACCGTGACGTTCATGCCGCGGCCCCGAGCTGCAGCGAAGCCGCGGAGGGCCGTCGCGAGCTCTTCCGGGCTTGCATCGATGAGCTCGTAGGTCAGATTCTGCCCCGTCTGCTCGGCGAACAGCGAATGGATCACAGGCGATCGGCTGTGATGCACGGGATGGCCGATGAGCGCATAGCGATCGGGGCCCGAGTTCGTGTTCATCGCTGAAGTCTCCATGGTTCGGATGGGCAGCCGGAGGCGCCGCGTCGCCAGCACTCAGCTGGCGCGCGTGGGTGCAGGGTGCGGACCGCCGCCGGAAAAGTGCACATGGTGCCAAATCGCGCCGCTGGCGCGCAGCGTAATCGCGCACGAATCGCCGATTCGCGACTGGTATTCCGCCTTCTGACGGCGGACACTTTCCGGCCGACGATCGGACGAGCGATGAAAGGAGCCGACATGGCGGGCATCGTGCGCTGCGCGTGGAGTGAGGGCGTCGATCAGTCTTACCTCGATTATCACGACCGGGAATGGGGGGTGCCGGTCCGCGACGACACCACGCACTTCGAGTTCTTGATCCTCGAAGCGGCGCAGGCGGGCTTGAGCTGGCGCACCGTGCTGCGTAAACGGGCGGCGTACCGGCGCGCGTTCGCCGGCTTCGATCCTGCGCGCGTCGCCCGCTTCAACCGGCGGTCCATCGAAAGGTTGCTCGCCGATCCCGGCATCATCCGCAACCGTTTGAAGGTCGAGTCGGCCGTCATCAACGCCAAGTGCTTTCTCGCCGTGCAGAAGGAGTTCGGCAGCTTCGATGCTTACGTCTGGCGTTTCGTCGGCGGCCGGCCTATCGTCAATGGGTGGCGCCGGCAAGCGGAGGTGCCGGCCACCAGCGCGGAGTCCGACGCGCTGAGCCGCGATTTGAAGCAGCGTGGTTTCAAGTTCGTCGGCCCGACGGTCATGTATGCGCACATGCAGGCGACCGGCCTCATCAACGATCATCTCGTGGACTGCTTCCGCTACGACGCGTGCAGCGCCGGGCGGGTGGAGCAGCGCGTCTAGGAGCCCCGGCCTGGAAGCCGAGCGGCTACGCGCCGCGCCGCTAAAGGTGCGCCTCATCAGGGCGAGCGGATCTCGACGATCGTCAACGTATAGGGCTCATTGGCCGCGATATGAGAGATGGCGGCAAGATAACGCGTAGCGGGCGCGAGGCCGCCCCATTCGAGCTCGAGCACCGTGTGCTCTCCGTCGGTCACCACGGCCGGGCCGAACACGTCGAAGTTGCCCACATAGTCGCTGATCCCGAGCGACCAGGCGTGCAGCGTGTAGTGCGCCCCCGCGCCGCCTGCCGGATCCGTGTCGAAGCCATGCACGAGCACGGCATAGACGCCGGGCTCCGGCAGCACTAGGTCGATCTGCTCCTCGGAGGTGAAGCCGCCGCTTTCGGCGATCTGCACGCATTCGTTGTTCGGGCAGTGGAACAGGTAGAGATCCAGGTCGTCGGCGCCGTCGGTGAACTCGTCGAACAGTGCGAAGCGCGCGAACATCTGCTCCGGCGGCACGTCGATCAAATGCGCGGTCACGCCCCGGTCGAAGCGGAAGCTGAAGGAATTCGTCTCGTCTTCGTCGACGAAACCGTCTTCGATGAACGGCGCGCGGAGCCCATGCACGCCGGGGAAGTACTGCCCGGAATAGCCGAACGAGACCGGCACCTCGAAGTAGCCGGCGCTGCCGGTCAGGAAGACATCCTCGGGCGAGCGCATGGTCACGGGCATGACCGCGATCGGCGATGCGACCCGGCGGCTGCCGTCGGTCCATGCGAGCTCGCCGAACGCCCATTCGTCGGTGGCCGCATCATCTTTCGTGAAGGCCAGCGTGAAGGTCGCCGATTCGCCGGTTCCGAGCGACAGCGACTGCGGCTCAACCGAAATGCGCATGCCGAGCGGCGCCTCGGTCTCGGCGACGTAGGTTGCCGGCGGGCCGACGTTGGTCACGCGCCGCACGATCGTGTCGCCGGTGATCAAGCGCGAGAGGCTGAAGCTCGGTAGATTCAGCTCGCGCGGCTCGAACGAGTACCCGGCGAGCGCGAGCTCGTTGCACTCTTCGTCGGCGAACGGCGTGTACCTGAGCCCGCACAGGAACGCCGCATGGTCGAGCAGGTCGCTGTCGTAGACGAGGCCGGGGTCGATCGCGCGATTCGGATCGATGTGCCCTGCACCGACCTCGAACGGATCGGCCGGCTCCTCGTTGCCGGGGCGGACGACATTGCGCCGCGCGGAGGTGGTCAGCGCCGACTTGATCGCGGCCGCCGACCACTCCGGGTGCGCCTCCTTCAGCAGCGCGGCGACGCCGGCCGCCTCGGGCGCGGCCATCGAGGTGCCGGAAAGATACTGGAAGGTTTCGCCGCGCAGCCCGTTCGCCACCTCGGGCGTATGGCCGCCGAGGATCTCGACGCCCGGTGCGGTCACATCCGGCTTAAGAAAGTCCGGCTCGCTGAGGCCCGGGCCGCGCGAAGAGAAATCGGCAACGATGTTGCCGGTGTCGCGGCCTTCGATGAACAGCCCGGCGGCCAATCGAGCCTCGACCGTCTCGCCCCCAGCGAGCGCATCGGCCAGGCGCTGACCGTCGGCGACGCCGATCATGACAGCGGGAATCGTCACGCTACCGCGGTCGCCGTTCATGACGATCGGTGCGCCCGAGGTGCTGTAGACCACCGCTGCGACGGCGCCGGCGCTCGCGGCGTGCTGCAGCTTTACCGCGAAGCCGCATTGGCCGCGCTCGATCAGGGCGATCGCGCCGTCCAGGTCGTTGACGAGGGGTTGGCACGCATCCCGCTCACTGCCGCCGAGGCTGCCGCCCGCGGCGCCGTCGTCGGCGAGGATCAGCGCGGCTTCGATCGCCCTTTCGGCCGAGAGGCGCGGCGTGAAGCTTGCCTCGCGCATCAATATCCGGCCGGCAAGCGCGTCGGGCGAGGTCACCTCGATGGCCTCGCGAAAGCGCGTGCCTTGCTGCGTGGACGCGCCGACTGTCAACACCCAAGGTGCGCTCGACGGCGAGCCGATCGTCGCGTAATCCGGCCCGTCATTGCCCGCGGCCACCACCGCGAGTATGCCGGCATCGAACGCATCGAGCAGCGCCAGATCGTCGGGCGCGGTCAGGTCCGTCTCGAGACTGCCGACCGAGTAGTTGATGATGTCGACGCCGTCGGCGACGGCGTCGTCTATCGCCCGGGCGAGGTCCGAGGTGGCGCAGGTGGCTCTGCGTTCGCCGGTCTTGAGCCAGCACGCTTTATAAGCCGCGATCCGCGCGCGCGGCGCGATGCCGGAGACGCGTGCGACGCGTGCGCCGAACAGCTGCGCCGAGGTCGGGTTGCCGGCCGCAATGGTCGCGATATGCGTGCCGTGGCCGTCAGCGTCCTTTGGCGACACAAACTCGTTCGGGTCGAGCTCGTGGCGTGCGAGGAAGCCCTCGATGTAGTAGCGCGCACCGATGATCTTGTTGTTGCATGTGCTAGCCGGGAAACCGTCGCCGGCCTGACAGATGCCATGAAAGCCTTGCGGCGGCTCGAATTGGAGCGTCGTCGGCGGATTGCGGCGCACGGCATGGCATAGCCATCGTCCGAGCCACGACGCGCGCGACCAGCGGCTCTCGCAGGCGCGCGGCACATGGCGCTCCACATCGAGCAGCGATGGATGAGTCGGCGTGATGCCGCTGTCGATGAAGCCGATGACGATATCCTCGCCCTGCAGGCCGAGGTCCGCACGTAATCCGCCGCTCGGATCTTCGAGACCGAGAAAGATCGCGCTGTTGTTCGTGCTGAGGCGCTGGTCCGTGTCCGGCCAGATCCGCTCGACATCCCCGCGGCGGGCGAGCCGTGACGCCTGATCCGTCGTGAGCCGCGCGGCGAATCCGTTCAATGCGTACCTGAAGCTGTAAAGCTTGCCGCCGCCGGCGCCGACGCTGGTGAGCGCTTGATCATGCGTGTTCTCGAGGTACGCGACGTAGCTACGCACGGCGCCGCTCGAAGAATCGAGCTTGCGTCCCGGTGACGGCTTCGTGGCCGCGTAGCCGGCGGTGCCGCCTTTGTAGGTGGCCGCGCCCGGCTCGCGCATCTTCACGATGTAGACCGCCGCCGGGTGTTTCGCTTGACGAACAGGCGCGGCCAGCCGCAACGAGCCGCCGGCGGCGGCGTCGCCGGCTGTTTGCGCGAGCGCCGCGATCGGCAGCGCGCAGACGGCGCAAACCACAGCAAGCAGGGCGAATCTACTCCCCGCCATCGAAGCCAATGCCCATTTCATCGTTGGTCGCTGCGAGCTCGAGGACGCAATGAAGTTAGCACATTAACATTGTTTGGAAGGGGCTCACGGCTGTCAGCCGCGCAGCACGCGGCCGGTCAACCCATCGCGTATCGGCGTGGGCGATGCCAGCACGCCGATAGGGCCTGCGAGGACGTCGTCGAGCAACGCGCCCAAGCTGCGCCGCACCGCCGACGCTTCGCGCAGCGGCGGCCGTCCGGCCGAGTTCGCGCTCGTCGACACGAGCGCGCTGCCTGCGCGCCGGCAAAGCTCGGCTGCCACCGGATGCGCGGTGACCCGGACGGCGACGCTCGACCGCCCTCCGGTGACGTAGTCCGGAGTGCGCGGTCGAGCGGGCAGGACCCAGGTCTGCGGTCCGGGCCAGCCGGCGAGCATGACCTCGAGAAACGGGCTCGTGTCCAGCACGGCCCAGCGGTCGATCTGCTGGAGCGAGGCGCCGATCAGGAGCACACCTTTGCGCCACGAGCGCCGCTTGATCGCGACGATGCGCGCCACCGCGGCGATATTACCGGGGAGGCAGCCAATGCCGAAAACCGCTTCGGTCGGATAAGCGACGACGCCGCCGCGGGCGACGTAACGGGCCGCGCGCTCGGTCTTGAGCTTCAGAGAGACGGAAAGCGCGTCGCGGTCGTCCACGTCGTCACGGCGTCATTCGCCCGACGGCGTTTCCTCCGCGCCGGCAGCAACCGCTCCGACCTTGCTGCGCGCGGAAGCCTTCTTGCGCGGTGACTTCTTGGCCGCCACCTTCGAGGACTTGGCCGTGGTCTTCGCCTTCTTCTTGGTTTTCTTCTTCGCCGCGCGCTTGCCGGTCGTCTTCGTCTTGGCCGCACGCCGGGCCTTCGGCGCGTCGCCCTCGTCCGCGCCGTTGCCGCGCGCCGGGGTTGGCGTTGCGGCGGTCTTCTTCTTGGCAGCCTTCTTGCCGCGTCCGCGCCGCTCGGGCGCCGCCGCCAGCAGCGCCTCGCACTCCTCGAGCGTCAAGCTCTTCGGCTCGCGGTCTTTCGGAATTTTGGCGTTCTTCGCACCGTTGGTGACGTAAGGCCCGTAGCGGCCGTTCAGCACCTGGACGTCGCTCGCGTCGAACGTCTTGATGATGCGGTTGGCGTCCGCCTGCTTCTTCTCCTCGATCAGCTCCAGGGCACGATCGAGGGTGATGGTGTAGGGGTCGTCTTCGCCGCGGATCGACACGAATTTATCCCCGTAGCGCACATACGGGCCGAAGCGGCCAATATTCGCCGAGACTGGTTCGCCGTCGCCTGTCGTGCCGAGCTCGCGCGGCAGCTTGAAGAGCTCGAGCGCTTCGTCGAACGTGATGCTGTCCATCTTCTGGCCGGGGCGGAGACCTGCGAACAGCGGCTTTTCCTCGTCGTCCTTCGTGCCGATCTGCACGAACGCGCCGTAGCGGCCCATGCGTACGCTGATCGGGCGCCCGCTCTTCGGGTCGTCGCCAAGCTGCCGCGCCTGCGAGGCCTGCTCGCGCGTGACGGTCGACTCGGTATGCTCGACGAGATCGCGGAACGGTTGCCAGAACTCCTCGAGCAGCGGCACCCATTCGCGCTCGCCGCGCGAGATCGCGTCGAGGGAATCTTCCATTCGTGCGGTGAATTCGTAGTCGACGTACGTCGAGAAGAATTCGGTCAGGAAGCGATTGACGACGCGGCCGACGTCCGTCGGCACGAAGCGCCGGTTTTCCATCTCGACGTACTCGCGGTTGCGCAGCGTCGAGATGATCGATGCATACGTGGACGGCCGGCCGATGCCGAATTCCTCGAGCGCTTTGACGAGTGTCGCCTCCGAGTAACGCGGCGGCGGCTCGGTGAAATGCTGGTCGGTGATGATCTCGGCCAACGCGATGCGATCGCCTTCGGCGACCGCCGGCAGCACGCTGTCCTGCTCGTCGACGACCGCATCGTCGCGCCCTTCCTGATATACCGCGATGAACCCCGGGCTCACGAGCACGGAGCCGGTGGCGCGGAACACGATGTCGCTGTCCGGGCTTGGCCCGGCGGCAAGGTCGATCGCGACCGTGTCATAGACCGCGGGGTTCATCTGCGAGGCCACGGCGCGCTTCCAGATGAGCTCATAGAGGCGGTGCTGGTCATGATCGAGGAAGCGGCGCAGCTCGTCGGGCGCCTTCGCGGCCGAGGTCGGCCGGATCGCCTCGTGCGCCTCTTGTGCGTTGCGCGCCTTCGTGGTGTAGCGCCGCGGTGAGTCGGGCAGCTTGTCGGCGCCGTAGCGCTGGGCAATCACCTGCCGCAGCTCGTCGAGCGCCTCGTTCGCGAGCGTGACGGAGTCCGTACGCATATACGTAATGAGGCCGACGGAGCCCTCGCCGATATCGATGCCCTCGTAAAGCCGCTGCGCGACGGTCATCGTTTTCGATGCGCTGAAGCCAAGCTTGCGCGACGCTTCCTGCTGCAGGGTCGACGTGGTGAACGGCGCGGCGGGGTTGCGGCGCCGCTGCTTCTTCTCGACCGAGGCGACCGTGAGCACGCCGATCGCATCCGCAGGCACGGCCTCTGCCGCCGCTCGCTCCTCGATCCGCCGCCGTGCGTCGCTCGCACCGCTTTCGTCAGTGAACGTGAACTGCTCGACCTTCTTGCCGCCGAATACCGAAAGCCGGGCCTTGAAGGCCTGCTCCGTATGGCGCGCCGCGGCCTCGATCGTCCAATATTCCTGCGGCTTGAAGGCCGCTATTTCTTCCTCGCGCTCGACGATGAGGCGCAGCGCGGGGCTTTGCACGCGGCCGGCCGACAGCCCGCGCCGCACCTTCTTCCACAGCAGCGGCGACAGATTGAAGCCGACTAGATAGTCG
>CAZFJU010000079.1:0-17241 GCA_964518995.1 uncultured Gammaproteobacteria bacterium | reverse complement strand
GCCGGCTGCGTGAACGTGCATGCCTCGCTGCTGCCGCGCTGGCGGGGGGCGGCGCCGATCCAGCAGGCCATTCTGGCCGGCGATGCCGAGACCGGCGTGAGCCTGATGCACATGGATGCGGGCTTGGATACCGGCCCAGTCTATGCCGCCCGCCGCACGCCGATCGGCGCGGCGGAGACGGCCGGCGCGCTGCACGATCGGCTCGCGCGGCTCGGCGCGGAGCTGGCGGCGGAGACGTTGCCGCAGGCGCTGGCTGGAGCGCTGACGCCGGTGCCGCAGGATGACGCGCTCGCGACCCATGCCGCGAAGATCGGCAAAGCGGATGGCCGGCTCGATTTCGGGCTCGCGGCCGACGATCTCGCGCGGCGGGTGCGCGCTTATCATCCTTGGCCGATCGCGTTCGCCGAGCTTGGCGACGGCCGGGTTTTGCGTGTCCATGCCGCGGTCGCGCTGCCGGATGCCGCGGTCGGAGAGGCGGCGCCGGGTCGTATCGTCGCTGCGAGCCGTGCCGGGATCGACGTCGCGACCGCACACGGGGTGCTGCGCATCGAGCGCGTGCAGGCGCCCTCGTCGCGGCCCATGGACGCGGAAGCCTATCTCGCCGCCCACCCGCTCGAGGGCTGCGTTTTTGTCTGAGCGCCGGCCCCGTCGCACGAGCCGTGCCGGCGCGCCTGCCGGAGCAGAAGTTCGCGCCGCGGCGGCGCGTGCGGCGGCGCAGGTCGTGCGCGGGATGCCGCTCGATGCGGCGCTGCATACGGTGTCGATGCCCGACGAGCGCGATTTGTCGTTGCTGCGATCGCTCGCGTACGGCGCATGCCGGTGGCATCACCGGCTCGACTGGCTGGCGGGGCAGCTGCTCGATCGGCCGCCAGATGCGCTCGGCGCGCCGCTCGCCGCGCTGATACGCGTCGGCCTGCTGCAGCTGTCCACGATGCGGGTACCGGTTCACGCCGCCGTATCCGCAACGGTCGCGGCTGCGCCGGCCGTCGGCGCGCCGCGCGCGAAGGGGCTCGTCAACGCGGTGCTGCGCCGCTATCTCCGCGAGCGCGAGCGGCTCGAGCGTGAGCTGGCCGACGTGCCCCGTGCGCTGCACAGCCATCCGGATTGGCTCATCGAGCGCATTCTCGCCGAGCAGCCCGAGCGCGGGCCGCAGGTGCTCGATGCGAACAACGCGCAGCCGCCGATGTGGTTACGGGTCAACGCGCTGCGCGGCGATCGCGAGCGCTACATCGAACGGCTGCGCGAGGCCGGGCTTGCGGTCGCGGAGGACAAGCGCGACACCTGGCCAATGAATGGCGTTCGGCTGGCCGAGCCGGTGCCGATGAGCCGCCTGCCGGGTTATGCCGACGGGGACGTCTCCGTGCAGGACGCCGGCGCTCAGGGGGCCGTCGAGCGCCTGCGCCTCGAGCCCGGGCTGCGCATCCTCGATGCTTGCGCGGCGCCGGGCGGCAAGGCGGCCCATATCCTCGAACGCTGCCCGGAAGTGCGCGAGCTGGTCGCGGTCGATCGCGATCCGGCGCGGCTCGATGCCGCCCGCGCGATGCTTGCACGGCTGCAGCTGGCGGCCACGTTCATCGGCGCCGACGCCGCCTCACCGGCGTCCTGGTGGGACGGCGCGCACTTCGATCGCGTGCTGATCGATGCGCCGTGCAGCGCGCTCGGTGTGATCCGCCGTCACCCCGATATCAAGCTGTTGCGCACGCCGGACGACATCGAGCGCGCGGCCGCGCTGCAAGCGAGCCTGCTCGATGCGCTGTGGCCGTTGCTCGCGCCGGGCGGTCGGCTCGTCTACGTGACTTGCACGTTCGTGCGGCAGGAGAATGACGAGCAGATCGAACGATTCGTGGCCAGGACGGCGGATGCGGTTGTCGCGGAGGATTTTCCGCCCAAGCAGCTTCTGCCGGGTGAAGCGAACCGAGACGGCTTCTATTATGCTTGCATCGACAAGCGGCAGGCGTCCCCAACGCGTGTATCCGGCTCGAAGTATTGATTTCGGCGCGGCGAGCCGAATCGCCGGCGCCGCGAAGACTCTCGTCGCAGTCATGCTGCTGCTCGGCGTCGTGCTGCCGTCCGCGGCGCAGACGCGCGATCCGGGCCGCTTCGAGGTGCGCTCCGCGGACGTCACGGTCGACAACGGCGTCTACTATCTCAGCGCGTGGCTCGAGCTGCGCTTGCCGTTCGAGGCGCGCGAGGCGCTGCATTCCGGCGTGCCGCTCACGATCCGGCTCGATGTCGAGCTCAGCCACAGCCGTAGATGGTGGGTGGACGCGGATGTAGCGGAGCTGCGTTACGGCTACGAGCTCGATTATCACGCGCTGACCGAACGCTATGTCGTCACGAATCTGAACAGCCGCGACCGCCGCTCGTATGCGACGCTCTTCGCCGCGCTGAACGATCTCGGCCGGATCGAGCACCTCCCGCTGATCGATACCGCCATCCTCGAGCCCGGTCGTCGCTACGACATGCGTCTGCGCGTCGTCCTCGACATGGACAGGCTGCCCGGGCCGCTGCGGCTCCTCGCGTTCTGGCGCCGCGACTTCAGCATTGCGAGCGAGTGGTACGAATGGCGTTTAGACGAAGACTGAAGCGCGCGCTCTATACCGTATTGCTCGCGTTCGGCGTGCTGCTCTGGCTCGCCGCGCTGCTGCTGTTCTCGCGCGTCGCGGAGGACTCCGACGACTTCGCTCGCCTCAAAGATTGGATCCTGATCGTCAACAGCGCGGGCTTGCTGGTCCTGGTCGTGCTGATCGGCGTGAATTTACGGCGGCTGCTTCGCGATCTGCGCCGCCACGTGCCAGGGTCCCGCCTCAAGCTGCGCATGATCACGCTGCTCGTCACGCTTGCCGTGACACCGCTGGTGATCGTCTACTTGTTCTCGGTGGCGTTCATCAATCGCGGCATCGATAACTGGTTCGACGTCGATGTGCAGCGCGGCCTCGAGGACGCGCTGACCTTGAGCCAAACCGCGCTCGAGGTGGAGAAGCGGCGCAGCCTGGATGAGCTGCAGCGGCTCGCGGCCCGGCTATCCGGCATGGACGGGCTGGACGCGATGCTCGAGGTGGACGCGTTGCGCCGCGACAGCGGCGCACAGGAGCTCACGCTGTTCGGCCCCAATAACCGCATCATCGCCACCAGCGCCTCGAGCCCGGAAGACGACGTGCTGTTTCCGTCCGACGAGCTGCTGATCCAGCTTCGCAATGGGCGTCCATATGTGAGCCTCGAGCCGTTGCCCGGCGGCGCCTATCACATCATCGCCGCGGTCAATCCGAGCAGCGGCCGCACTGAGCCGCGGGTGTTGCAGGCGCGGTTCCCGGTGGAGCCGAGACTTTCGGCGCTCGGCAACTCCGTGCAGGAGGCCGCGGACGAGTATTCGAAGCTCGACTACCTGCGCAGCGGGCTCAAGGCGAGCTTTACGCTCACGTTGAGTCTGGTGCTGTTCGTCTCCGTGCTGGTGTCGGTCTACGGTGCGTTCACCTCGGCGCGCCGGTTGGTTGGGCCGATTCAGCAACTGATGCAGGGCACGCGCGCCGTCGCTCGCGGCGATTTCGACACCCGCCTGCCGGTGCCGGCGCGTGACGAGATCGGCTTCCTGATCAACTCCTTCAACGACATGACGCAGCGGCTCGCGGATGCCCGCGAGCAAGCGCGCTCGAGCGAGCAGAAGGTCGAGGACGAGCGGCGTCGGCTGGAGGTCGTTCTGTCGAGCCTGTCAACCGGCGTCGTCGCGCTCGAGCCGGACATGCGCGTCCGCGCCGCGAATGCCGCGGCCGGCATGATCCTCAATGTCGATCTCGAATCGCATGTCGGCGAGTCGCTGCTCGAGCTTGCGGAGACGCGGCCGCTGCTTGCGCAGGTTTTGACCGTCAGCGCCGCGAAGCTTGCAGAGGGCAAGAACGAATGGCGCGAGCAAATCGTGCTGCGCGGCGACGTCGGCCGGCGCGTGGTGATGTGCTCCTGCACCACCTTGCCAGGGGAAGGGGATGCGCCGAGCGGCTATGTCCTCGTCTTCGACGACATCACGACGCTGCTGCAGGCGCAGCGCGATGCCGCGTGGGGCGAGGTCGCACGCAGGCTGGCGCACGAGATCAAGAACCCGTTGACGCCGATTCAGCTATCGGCCGAGCGCCTCAGGCGGCGCTATCTGACCTCGGGCGATGCTGAGCTCGATCTGCTCGATCGTGCCACGTACACCATCATCCAGCAGGTCGAGGCGATGAAGGAGATGGTCAACGCGTTCAGCCAATACGCGCGCACGCCGAACATCGAGCTGTCGCGCTTCGATCTCAACGAGCTGATCTCGGAAGTCACGGAACTGTATCGTTCGCCGGATAATCCGTTCACGATTAAGCTGTCATTCGATGCCAATTTGCCTAAGATCGAAGCCGATGCGGGGCGGATGCGGCAGGTGTTCCATAACTTGATGCGCAACGCGCTCGATGCGATGGAGCGTCAGGCGGACGCGCGCGTCGATATTTCGACCCGGTACGTGCGCCGGGGCGATACCGAAGCGGTCCAGATCAAAGTAGCGGACAATGGCCCCGGCTTTCACGAGGATATCATCCATCAAGCATTCGATCCGTACGTCACCGGTAAGGTGAAGGGAACCGGTCTCGGGCTTGCGATAGTGAAAAAGTTGATCGAAGAGCACGGCGGCCAGATCAGCGCGGCCAACCGCGAGCACCAGGGCGCCGAGATCAGTATACTGCTGCCGTTATCGAGCGAGGCCAGCGGCACGCCCGGTCTTCACGGCGGCGAAAATAGGAGGGAGCGCGCATGAAGAGTGCGCGGATTCTGGTAGTCGACGATGAAGCGAATATTCGCACCTTGCTCGACGAAATCCTGAGCGAGGAAGGCTACGACGTCACTACGGCAGCCGACGCGGAAGAAGCTCGCCAGGCGCGTAAGCGCAGCGAGTACGACCTCATCCTGCTCGATATCTGGATGCCGGATACAGACGGCATCTCGCTGCTGAAAGAGTGGTCGGAGGGCGATAGCCTCGGCCCGGTCGTGATGATGTCCGGGCACGGCACGGTCGATGCGGCGGTTGAAGCCACTCGGCTCGGCGCGGTCGACTTCATCGAGAAGCCGGTGTCGCTCGCCAAGCTGCTGCGAGTCGTGCAGTCGGCGCTCGCCGATCGGCGCTCGGGCACGCGCCGGCGCAGCCTCGTGCCGCCGATGCTTGCGCCGGTGGGGCGCAGTCAGACGATGCGGCGGCTGCGCGAGCAGGTGACGCGGGTCGCGCATCATGATGCGCATACGCTGTTCACCGGCGAGCCCGGCAGCGGCCGCGAGGTCTTCGCCCGCTATCTCGCCAGCCGCAGCGATCGAACGCAGGCCCCGTTCGTGATGCTGATGGGCAGCACCTTGTCCGAGTCCGGCTATGCCGCGCAGCTGTTCGGCGATTCGCGGCAGTCTGGCGCGCTGCACGGCGCGTCCGGCGGATTCCTCTTCATCAACGAGATTCAGAACATGGCGCCGGCCGCTCAGCAGGCTTTGCTGGGCGTGCTCGAGCATGGCGAGTTCCGCGGTGAGCAAGACCACACCACCCATCCTTTCGATGCGCGCATCATCGCGAGCGGTCCGCCCGGCTTCGAGCATAGCGAAGAGTTCAATCGCGAGTTGCTATCGCATCTGTCGATCATCGTCATCCGCGTGCCGCCGCTGCGTGAATACTCCGAGGATGTGCCGGAGCTGCTGCGCTACCACATCGATGCGCTCGTCGACGCCGAAGGGCTTCCGCTGCGCCGGTTCAGCGTCGCGGCGCAGAACCGGCTGCGAAATTATCCGTGGCCCGGAAATGTCAGGGAGCTCAAGAACCTCGTGAAGCGGCTGCTGATTCTCGACGGTCGTGAGACGATCGAGCTGGACGAGGTCGAGGATCAGCTCGAGTCGAGCCAGCCCGTCAGCGAGCCGCTCGTGAAGCAGGATCTGCTCGCGATGCCGCTGCGCGAGGCGCGCGAGCACTTCGAGCGGGCTTACCTGCAGCAACAGTTGCTGCTTTGCGGCGGCAAGGTCGGCCAGCTGGCCAAGCGGGTCGGCATGGAGCGCACGCATTTGTATCGAAAGCTGCGCTCGCTGGGCGTGGATTTTCGCCAATCCCTCACGGACGACTGAGGCGCGAAATCATTGGGGGCAAAAATTGGGGTCAGAGCCCTTTTTAAAATTGGGGTCAGAGCCCTTTATTAATGAGGCTAAAGGGCTCTGACCCCAATTTCGAAAAAAGGGGCTCTGACCCCATTTTCAGTCCACCTTCATCATCAGGCTGTCGATGCCGGCCTGCTGAAGCGCGGTGCGGACGCGGTTCAGCTCGTCGAGATCGTTGAGCGGGCCGATACGGACGCGGTGGAAGTCGCCGCCGTCGAGCGCAACTTTCTGGATCTGCGATTCGACGCCGAGCAGCGCCAGATTCGCCTGCATGCGGTCTGCATCCGCGTATGCACGGAAAGAGCCGGTCTGCAGCAGATAGCGGCCGGGAGCCGCGACCGGGGCTGCAGCCCCGACGGGCCGCGCAACGGGCTCGACGTCGTCGGGCACGAGCACTTCAGATTGAGGCAGCATCTCGTAGAAGTCGAAGCGCGGCTCGAGCTCGCCGGCGGCGGGGCTTGTGGGCACGGGGGCGTTCGACGGGCGCGGGCCCGCCGCGCGTGGGGCGCCCCCGGCAGCGCTGCTTGCGCCGCTCGGGCGGGCCGTGCCGGCGGCCGCTTCGGCCGCGCCGGTATCGTTGCTGCCGCCGCGCGTAAAGTGCCCGAGGATGTCGGCGACTCCGCCGCCGCTGCGCACATTCGAGAAATAGACGCCGGCAGCCACCGCGAGGCCCAGCGCGAGGCCGACGACGAGATGCGGCAGACCGGAGGATCTAGAGTGTCGCGATCTTCGCGCCATGAAATCTCCTTCGACGATCGGCGCGACCTCGATAAACATAGGCCGTGCGTTGCGCATGATCCAAAGTTCAGCGCGAAATGAAAAGACGGCCGTCACACTTCGATCGGATCGACGTCAATCGACCAGCGAACCTTGCGTGTCTCGCGCCAGCCGCGCACGGTGGGGACGAGCGCGGCGAGGAGGGCGCGCAGCGCGGGGCGCTCGCCCGCCTGCAACAGTAACTGCATCCGGTACCGGCCGCCTTTGCGCTCCATCGGCGCGGGCGCCGGCCCGAGTACCTTGACTTGCGAATCGTGCGCCGACGCGGCCGATGCGCGGATGCGCTCGAGGAACGCGAGGACCGGGGCGCGCTGCGCCGCCTCCGCGCGCCACATGGCGAGATGCGAGAACGGCGGCCAGCCGGCATGTCGTCGAGACTCGAGCGCCAGCTCCGCGAATGCGCCATAGCCGCGTGCCAGCAGGCAAGCGAGCAGCGGATGCGCCGGATGTTGGGTCTGGATCAGGACTTCGCCCGGCGCATCGCGCCGTCCGGCGCGGCCGGCGACCTGCACGATCGTCTGCGCGAGACGCTCGTCGCTGCGGAAGTCAGTGCCGAACAGGCCTTGATCGGCGTTGAGCACGCCGACCAGCGTGACATTCGGAAAATCATGGCCCTTCGTCAGCATCTGCGTGCCGACGACGATCCGCGTATCGCCGCTCGATGCGTCGGCGAGGAGCGCGCCGAGCGCGCCCTTACGCGACGTCGCATCACGATCGAGCCGGCCAATGCGCTCGTCCGGAAAAATCCGCTTCAGCTCCTCATCGACACGCTGCGTGCCGGCGCCGACCGCGGCGCGTTCCGTTCCGCAGCGCGGACAGCCCCAAGCGAGCCGGCGTTGAGTGCCGCAGTGATGGCAGCGCAGCTCTCCCGACGAGGCGTGCACGGTCAGCCGCGCGTCGCAACGCGGGCACTCTTCGACATCGCAGCATGTCGGGCAGAACAGGGTCGGCGCGAACCCGCGCCGGTTCAGGAACAGCAGCACCTGCCGGCCGTCCGCGAGGTGACGATGCATCGCATCGACGAGGGGCGTCGACAGCCCCTGCCGCGACGCGTGCCGGCGCAGGTCGACCATGCCGATGCGCGGCGCGCCGCCGGCGCCGATTCGCTTCGGCATTTCGATCAGCCGATACCGGCCGGATTTCGCGTTATGGAAGCTTTCGAGCGAAGGCGTCGCAGACGCCAAGATCACCCGCACGCCGAGCCGATGCGCGCGAAGCACGGCGACGTCGCGCGCCGAATAGCGGAAGCCTTGCTGCTGCTTGTAGGAGGCGTCGTGCTCCTCGTCGACGACGATGAGCCCGGGGCGCCGCAACGGCGCGAACACGGCCGAGCGCGTGCCGACCACGACACCGGCCTCGCCGTCGCTCGCGCGCCGCCACGCGGCGAGCCGCTCGCCGTCACTGAGACCTGAATGCATGACGGCGAGCGCATCGCCGAACCGCTCGCGAAGCCGCGTGACCAGCTGCGGCGTGAGACCGATTTCCGGAACCAGCAGCAGCGACTGGCGGCCCCGGTGGAGCTGCTCGGCGACGAGCCGTAGAAACACCTCGGTTTTGCCGCTGCCGGTCACGCCGTAAAGGAGGAATGTGCTCCCCGGCTCGGCGCCATCGCGCACGCGCTCGAGCGCGGCTCGTTGATCGTCGGTCAGCGGCGGCGGCTCGACGAGCGGGCGCGATGCGACGCTCGGGCGACCCGCGCCGCGACGGGGGTCGTCGTCGCGTGCCGCGGACGGCTCGACGGCCGTGATCCAGCCGAGCGCGAGCAGTCGTTTCAAGGTCGCCGATGCGACGCCGGCGGCACGCAATGCGCTCGCCGTCAGCGGCCCGGTCGCGAGCCGCGCGAGCGCTTCAGCCTGACGCGCCGCCTGCGATCGGAGCCGCTCCACGTTCTGCGAAGCGCCGATCTCGGTGAGCCGATAACGCGCCTCGGCCGGGGCCTCGACGGGCCGCCCCTTGCGCAGCAGCCCCGGAAGCGCGTGGGCCAGTACCTCGCCGATCGGATGATGGTAGTAGTCGGCCGCCCAGCGCAGCGTGCCGAGGAGCTCTTCGCCGAGCAGCGGCTCGGAATCGAGCACGCTATGTGCCGTCTTCAGCTTGTCGGCGGGCAGGTCCGTTGCTGCCGGCCGGTCGATCACGACCCCAATTCGGCGTCCGCGCCCGAACGGCACCTCGACGCGGATGCCCGGAGCGGGCGCCGGCCCGCCCCCGGCCCAAAGATAGTCGAAGCCGTCCGCCAGCGGGACCGGCACGGCCACTCGAATCAAGGTTCGCACAATGGTCATGGAGGTCGTGCAAGATCCGGGTTTCCGGCCCGCGGTGCAACCCGGCCGGGTCTGTTGTCCAATGGAGACACCTTTGGATGCTTACGACGATGTCTCGCGCACCGCAGCCGCTTCCGCCGCACCGATACGAGCGATTGATTGTCGTTCCGGAGTCGTGGAAACTTGACGCGTCGGCAAAGGCCTGACGACCGACCATGGAGCAACGCGTTTACACCCTGAGCCAGGAAGTGTTGCGCACCGATGTCGCAGGCATGCCCCTCGAGTGGGTCGACTATCGCAACGCTGCGATTCTCTATCACACGGGTCAGGTGGCGTACTCCTGCGGCTCGATGCTGTACCGGATTCGCGGCGGCTTCAACGCACGAACCGGTTTGCGCAGCGCTATCCAGGTCAACTCGATCATTGCGACGCGCGGTGAAATGCACATCGCCGAGCGGCATTCGTCGAGCTATGTTCCGCCCTTGAACAACCGGACACTGTTTCGCCGCGATGCCAATCTATGCATGTATTGCGGCGAGTCGTTCCGCAGCTCCGAGCTCACGCGCGACCACATCACCCCCATCAGCGTCGGCGGCCGCGACTCCTGGATGAACGTCGTCACCGCGTGCCGCCGCTGCAACAACCACAAGGGCGGACGCACGCCGGAGCAGGCCGGCATGCAGCTTTTGGCCGTGCCGTTCACGCCGACCTATGCCGAGTACATCTACCTGAAGGGCCGGCGGGTGCTCGCCGATCAAATGGAATACCTGCTCTCGCACTTCCCGCGCACCAGTCCGCTGCATGCACGGCTGCGCGGCGATCTTGCGCGCGCCCTCGCGCACTGATACCGCGGCCGGCATCTCAAGCCCCATTGGCTAGCTCGCCGCGGCCGTGTCGAGCAGAAAGAAGGGCACGCGGCCCGGCGCTACCAGCGTCGCGGAGCGCGCGCTGCCGGCCGTCAGCGGGGATGACGCTCGCGGCTCGAAGCCTTTCGCGCGCAGATACTCTATGCGCGCGTCGAGCTGCGGAGCGGCGAACGTCAGCGCGATACGGAACCCGCCCGTCTCGTGCAAACCCAGCACGAGGCCGTGTCCGGCGAGCCGGCGCGAGGCATGCGGTGAGCCGCTCTCGGCAATGACCGTGAAGCCGAGCGCGCGCCAGAAGGCGGTCGACTCTGCGAGCGAGTGAGTCGCGACGCTGAGCTCGAGAAACGCCCCGCACGCCGAGACGAGGCCGGGCTCCGGCGCGAGCGGCGCGAAAGTACGCGCTTCCAGCAGAGTCATCCGCAGATCGTTCGGGTCGCGAAATGTCGCGCGATGGAAATGGTCCGCGGCGAGCCAGGCTTCGACGAGCTCGGCGCCGGAGGTCTCAATGGCCGGCATGTGACGGTGCAAGTCGGGCCGCACGAACGTCACCGCCGGTCCTTCGAGCTCGCCATCGTATAGACCGAGCGCGAGCCGCCCGTCGGATACGACCGCACGGGCGCCGGGCGCGAAATCGGCGACCTGGATCTCGCGCAGGCCGAGCGCTCGAAATGCCGATAGTGCGTGTCCGGGATCGTCGACCGGCAACGAAATTTCGAGCAGCTGTCCGATGTCCGGCGCCGCAGGCGCGTTCCCAGCCGATGCCATCGACGTCTCCGCAAGTACTAACCCCTGCGGCTCCACACGGCCGCGCCAGCGCGCCGGCTACTTGCCGCGCCGGCAATCTGGCAGAATCCGCGAGTTTACAGCGTCCCTATCCCGCCCGCGTCCGCTCCTCACCTCTCTGAGTCGTTCCATGCTCGCCGAGCTCACCAATGTGCTGCTGCCGGTTTTCGTGCTCGCGGGCATCGGTTATGGCTGGGGCCGGGTCGGCGTGCCGTTCGAGCGCGAGTTCGTGACCCGGCTGATCATGAATATCGCGGCCCCGTGCCTGATCGTCGACAGCCTCGCGGACCTCGAGCTGCCGCTCGAGCGCTTCCTGACCATGGCCGCGGCTTCCGTCGCGATGTTCGCCGCGACGATCACCGGCGCGTGGATTGTGCTGCGCCTGCTGCGGCTCTCCATCCGCTCGTATCTTCCGGCGATCGGCATCGGCAACACGGGCAACCTGGGTCTGCCGTTGGCGCTGTTCGCATTCGGCGAGGAGGGGCTCGCGCTGGCGGTCGCGGTGTATGTCGTCAATTCGGTCGCGCAATTTACGCTGACGCCGATGATCCAGAGCGGCGAGCCGGCGCTGCGCGCGCTCGCGACGACGCCGGTCGCGTATGGCGCGCTGATCGGCGCGGCGCTGCTCGGGACCGAGGTGACACTGCCGGTGTGGGCTGGGTCGACCGTCGGGCTGCTCGGCGATCTGATGATTCCTCTGATGCTGCTCGCGCTCGGCAATACGCTCGCGGGCCTCAAGGTGCAGCGGCTGCCGTTCGCGTTCGGGCTCGGCGCCGCGCGGCTCGTGCTCGGCTTCTCGATCGCGCTCGCGGTCAGTGTCGCGTTCCGCCTCGACGGTACCGCGCAGGCCGTGCTGGTGCTGCAGGGTGCGATGCCGGCCGCGGTCTTCAATTACCTCTTCGCTGCCCGCTACGGCCGCAATGCCGACGAGGTCGCCGGCATTGTGCTGGTATCGACCGTGCTCGCCGCGTTGACGATGCCGCTGCTCGTGGCGTTCGTGCTGCAGCTCGCCGCCGGCTAGCTCGTCGCTCAGGCGGCTTCGAGAATCGCCGTCACGCCCATGCCGCCCGCCGTGCAGACCGAGATCAGCCCGCGACCCGAGCCGCGCTGCTGCAGCAGCTTGGTCAGGGTCGCGACGAGCCGGGTGCCCGTCGCGGCAAAAGGATGGCCGATCGCGACACTGCCGCCCTTCACGTTCAGCTTATTGCGGTCGATCGCGCCGAGCGGCCGGTCACGGCCGAGCTTCTCGCGGCAGAACGCCTCCGACTCCCACGCTTTCAGGGTCGCGAGCGTTTGCGCCGCAAACGCTTCGTGGATCTCGTAGAAGTCGAAATCCTGCAGCTCGAGACCGGCCTCGATCAGCATGTCCGAGACGGCATAGGCCGGCGCCATCAGCAGGCCGTCGCCACCGACGAAGTCCACGGCGGCTTCGCGCGCATGCGTGAGGTAGGCCAGCACAGGCAAGCCGCGCTCCCGTGCCCATTCCTCAGAGCTGAGCAGCACGGCCGATGCGCCATCGGTCAGCGGCGTGCTGTTGCCGGCCGTCAGCGTGCCCGAGGCGCTCCTGTCGAACACCGGTCGGAGCTTCGCGAGTTGCTCGAGGCTCGTGTCCGGACGCAGATTGTTATCGCGGCGCACGCCCTGGAATTCGAGGAGCAGGTCGTCGTAAAAACCCTCTTCGTAGGCGGACACCGCGTGCTTGTGGCTCGCGAGCGCGAGACGATCCTGTTCCTCACGCGTGATCCCCCACTCCTTGGCGGTGATCTCCATGCTCTCGCCCATCGAGAGCCCGGTTCGCGGCTCGACCACGCCCTGCACGACCGGCTTGAAATGTTTCGGACGCAGCTTCAGCCACGGCTTCAGCCGCTCGCCCGCCGTGCGCCCGCGAGAGCTCTCGAGCAGGATCGTCCGATACGCATCGTCGTAAACGATCGGCATATCACTGATGCTGTCTGTCCCGCCGGCGATGCCGGAATCCATCATGCCGACCGAAATCTTGCCGGCGAGCGCAGCCAGCGCAGACAAGCTCGTGCCGCATGCCCGTTGGATATCGAACGCCGGCGTCTGCGGCGCGAGACCGGACGAGAGCATCGACTCCCGGGCGAGATTGAAATCGCGGGAATGCTTGATCACCGCGCCGAGCGAGACGTCTCCAAGACGTTGGCCGTTGAGGCCGAAACGATCCACGAGCCCGCGCAGCACCGCGCTCATCATGTCCTGGTTCGAGCACTCGCTATAGGCGGTGTGTGCACGGCAGAACGGTATTCGCAGGCCACCCAGGATCGCGACGGGGCGAGCGGGTTGATTACGCATCCTTGACTCCTGAACTGAACGGGAAGATCCAGAGGACTATTGACCGAAGCTCGGTCCGCCGCGCTCCATGTAGGCCAGCTCCGCCTCGGTATGCTCGCGCCCGAGCGCTCGATTGCGATGCGGGAACCGGCCGAACTGCGCAACGATATCGTGATGCAGGCGGGCGTAGTCGGCCATGCTCGCAAGCGTCGCGCCATAGAGCGCGGGCGCATCGGGATCATCGCGAACTGCCTCGAATACGCGTACGCCAAGCCTCTGCGCGTCGAGGTCTTCCGCATGCTGCAGCGGCATATAGAAGAAGCAGCGTTGCGGAATCGGCAACTGGCGATCCATGCCGATGTCGATCCCTTCGCGGGTCAGCGCGAGCGCTTTAGCATCCTGCGCGAACGCCTCGGCGGTGCCGCGGTGCAGGTTGCGCGGGAGCTGATCGAGCAGCAAAATCAGCGCGAGTCGGCCCCGAGCGTCGTGCCGCCAATCATCGAGCTCGCCCTGCGCTGCGCTGCTCGCGAGCGTGCCGAACCGCTCGGCAAGCTCGGCGTCCATATCTTCGCTCGCCTCGAACCAGCGCGCGAAGCTCTGGTCGAGCTCTGCCTTCGTCCGCGGCGCCGGCTCGAACCAGAAGTCCAGCAGCTGCCCGATCCGTTCGTCCATCGTGTGTCCTGTGCGTTGGCGATGTGCTGCAGACCTTACGTGCTGCGGGCGGTGACGCCAAGCCCAGCGGCATGACGGAAGCCGGCGCCGCGCCGAAGCGGTTTACGGCCCGTCGCAGAGACGCCGCAGGACCCGGTCCCTACAATCACCCTGCAAGACTAACCTGCCGGCAGGGGGAGTCGTGATGTCCCTGAGAGCCCAGCTGCTCGCTTTTGGTTTGCTGACCTTGGTCCTGCCGTGGGCCGGCTATCGCTTCGTGCAGGAAATGGAGGCGGCGCTGCGCAGCGGCCTCGAGCTGTCGCTGCTCGCAAGCGCCGGCACCGTGGCGGCCGGGCTCGACGATCAGGCCGTGCTGCTCGAACGGCGGTATAGCGCCGCGCGTCGCGGCTCGGCCGATACCCTTTATGCCGCCGCGCTCGGCGCCGCGCCGCGCATCGACGGCGTCCGCGACGATTGGACCTCCCCCGCCGACGCGGCGTTCGAGCTCGACGGCGGGCACCGGCTTTGGCTCGGCGTGCACGATCGTTATGCGTATCTGTTCTTCACCGCGCGCGACAGCATCGTTTACGAGAGCTCGCCCGGCCAGAGCCCGTACGGCGACCGACTGCTGATCGCCGTCGAGCCCGAGCACTCGGGCGGGGAAATCTTCTTGCTCGGCACGCGAGCGCCGGGCGCCTTTCGCGCGCGCGCGACCCGCCCGCCGCTCTATGCGCCGCTGCCGGAATACGAAGACCGGATCCAAAGCGCATGGCAGGAAACCGCGGACGGCTTCTCGGTCGAGGCGAGGCTGCCGCTCAGCCTCGTCGGCGCCGCGCTTGGCGTCGCCTTCATCGACGTGGATGAAGTCGGCGATGAGTATCGCGTCGAGCTGCACGCGACCTGGGACGTCGAGCACGGTCCGTTAAGCGCGTTCGTCCAGCCTGTGCCGCAGCTCGAGCGGCTCGTGCGGACGTTCGGGCAGCCGGGCGACCGGTTCCGCGTGATCGACGTCGAAGGTTGGGTATTGACCGATACTGGTCCGACCGCCGAGCCGGTCTCGACGACCGCGCAGGCGGATGGGCTGGCCGGAGCGCTGTTCCGATTCATGCTGCGCCGGGACGACCCCGAATACGGCAGCCTCGAGCGGCGCCCCGGGTATGTCGCGGATCCGGTATTGCGTGACGCGCTCGACGGCCGGCGCGCGACCGCATGGTATCGCGGCGGGCCGGAAGGCAACGCAACGGTCGTCGCCGCGGTGCCGATCCGCTCGGCCGGCGACGGCGTGCTCGGCGCCGTGCTGCTCGAGCAGCGGAGTGATCCGATCCTGACGCTGACGAATCGCGCGCTGCTGCGCCTGATGACTTTCACGCTCCTGTCGACCGCGGTCGTCGCGCTCGGGCTGCTCGGATACGCGACCCTGCTGTCCGTGCGCGTCCGGCGTCTGGCGCGCGCGGCCGAGAACGCGCTCGGCCCGAAGGGCGAGATCGATGTCGCGCTGCCGGGCCGCAACGCGAAGGACGAGCTCGGCGATCTGTCGCGCAGCTTCGCGAATCTGCTCGAGCGGCTGCGCGAGCATACGCATTATTTGAAGACCCTCGCCGGTAAGCTGTCCCATGAGCTGCGCACGCCGCTCGCGGTAGTGTCCACGTCCCTCGAGAATCTCGAGCAGGAAGTCGACTCGCCCGGCGCGCGGCCGTATCTCGAGCGGCTGCGGGACGGCGCCGGTCGGCTGGACTCGATTCTCGCTGCCATGAGCGAGGCGACGCGGATGGAGCAGGCGATCCGCGACACGGACCCGCAGCGCTTCGACCTCGCCGCGGTCGTCGAAGCCTGCGGGACTGCCTATGCCGATATTTTTCGGGACCGGCGCATCGAGGTCGCGATCGGCACGCGCGACGCGCAGATCGTCGGCTCTGGCGAGCTGGTCGCGCAGCTGATCGACAAGCTGATCGACAACGCCGTCGGCTTCAGCGATGCGGGCAGCACGATCCGCATTGCACTTCAGGAGCGGCCGGGCGAGCTCGAGCTGTCGGTCGCGAACGCGGGTCCGACGTTACCGGACGAGATGCGCGGCCGCCTGTTCGATTCGCTCGTGTCGGTGCGCGATGGCGCACGCGACGACGGCCGCCCGCACCTTGGGCTTGGCCTCTACATCGTGGCGCTCATTGCCGATTTCCATGGCGGCAGCGCCACGGCCGGCAATTTGCCGGATGACAGCGGCGCGGTGTTCCGCGTGAGCTTTCCGAAGCGCCGCCCGTAGCGGCCCGTAATAGCCGTGACCCGTAGTGCGCGAGCGTCAACCGGCGGCGGCGCGATAGGGCACGTCGCAGCCGCCGATGCCACAATAGCCGCCGGGATTCTTCGCGAGGTACTGCTGATGGTCGTCCTCGGCGTAGTAGAACGGCGGCTCACTGCCGATCTCCGTAGTGATCGGCCCGAAACCGCGCGCCGACAGCGCTTGCTGATAGCGGTCGCGGCTGCTGACCGCTTCGGCCAGACGCTCATCGTCGGCGACGTAGAGCGCGGACCGGTACTGCGTGCCGATGTCGTTGCCCTGCCGCATGCCCTGAGTCGGATCGTGCGACTCCCAAAATACTTCGAGCAGCTTCGCGAAAGAAAGCTGATTCGGGTCATAAACCACTCGCACGACTTCCGCATGACCGGTCATACCCGTGCAAACTTCACGGTAAGTCGGGTTCGGTGTGGATCCGCCGGCATAGCCGACCGCGGTGGTATAGACGCCCGGCAGCGTCCAGAAGACGCGTTCGGCCCCCCAAAAGCAGCCCATTCCAAACGTGACGCTGGCAAGGCCGGCCGGAAAGGGCGGCTTGATCTCGCGCTGCAGCACGTAGTGCTCGTTGGTCACCGGCAGCGGCTCGTGCCGCCCCGGCAACGCGCGGGCCGCGCTGACCACTGTATCGAGTTTATGACCCAACATCGCTTTCTGCTCCTGTGGTCGTGCTCGCGAGCCCGAGCGAGATGCCGGGCGCCGCGAGCCGTGTCGTGCCGCGGAGGTAGAGGTCGATGGCGCGGGCCGCGCCGCGGCCTTCGTTGATCGCCCAGACGACGAGCGACTGTCCGCGGCGGCAGTCGCCGGCGGCGAATACGCCCGGTGCGGTGGTCGCAAAGTCGCCGTGTGCGGCACGGTAGTTGGTCCGCTCGTCGAGCGCAACGCCGAGCGGCTCCGCCACGTACGTTTCCGGGCCGAGGAACCCCATCGCCAGCAGCACGAGATCGGCATCGAGCTGCTGCAACGAACCCTCGACTTCCCGCATCTGCGGCCTTGAGCCATTCGTCTGCCACTCGATCCGCTGAGTTTCGACCGCACGCACGCCTTCCTCGCCGTCGTCCACGAAGCGCGTCGTGATGATGGCGTAGTTGCGCGGATCCCCGCCCAACCGGGCGAACGCCGCCACGTGCGCATAGTCGGTGCGCAGAATCTTTGGCCAGAGCGGCCAAGGATTGGT
>CAZFJU010000078.1:3484-17262 GCA_964518995.1 uncultured Gammaproteobacteria bacterium | reverse complement strand
GATGAGCCGACGCACGGGCAACGAGCACGGAAGGAGCCGGGCTACCCCGCACGCCCGCCCGCGCCGCGGCGCGCTCGCCGCCGCACGCGGCCGGCTACCGCGCGGCCGGCGCCGCGAGCGCGGCGTCGCCGTCATCACGGCGATGCTCGTGGTCGCGATCGGCACGATCCTCGCGGTGAACTTGATGTGGGATGCGACGCTCGACCAGCGGCGCACGCTCTCCGCCCTTGCGGCCGATCAAGGCCTGATCCTGCTGACGAGCGCCGAAGCGTGGGCCGGAGATATCCTGCGACAAGACCTCGTCGCCTCCCCGGACGAAGACCACCTTGGCGAGATCTGGGCCATGGAGCTGCCGCCGCTGCCGGTCGAAGGGGGCGTGATCTCCGGTCGGATCGAAGACTTACAGGGCCGCTTCAATTTGAACAATCTCGTCGACAGCAGCGGCCGCGAGGATCCGCTCGCCGTTGCGCAGCTCGAGCGCCTGTTGGCGCTGCTCGAGATCGAGCCGATGCTCGCCGGCGCGGTGGTCGACTGGATCGATCCGGACGGGGAGCTACGCTTTCCCGACGGCGGCGAAGACGCGGCCTATGCCGACACCGATCCGCAGTACCGCACGGCCAACGGCATACTGACATCGCCGAGCGAGCTGATGGCGATCAACGGCTTCGACCGGGCCTCGTACCTGCGGCTCGCGCCGTACGTGACCGCACTGCCGACCGGCACGACGATCAACGTGAACACGGCCTCGGCACTGGTGCTGTTATCGTTGTCGGATATGCTCGATGAAGCGCAGGTCAATGCGCTCGTGGACGAGCGCGGCGACTCGGCCTTCGCCGATATCGATGCCTCCTTTCGGGGCCGCGTCGAGCCCGAGGTGCTGCAGCGGATCGACGGCGTGACCTCGCATTTTTTATTGACCGCGACCGTGCAGCTCGGCACAACGCAGCTCACAATGCGCTCCGTGATGCAGCGCGACTCGAGCGGCCTGTCGCGAGCACTGTTTCGTAATTTGGGAGTGGAGTGAACGTGCAGCATCTGGTCATCCGCCTGCAGGAAGATTCCGCGCCGGTGCAATGGGCGATCTTCGACGAGGACGGCCGGGTCGTGAGCCACGCGCAGTCCGGGCCGCTCGAGGCCGCGGCGGAGGCTGCGCCCGGGCGGCGCGTCGTAGTGCTCGTGCCAGGCGTCGATACCGTTCTGGTGGAGACCACGCTGCCGAAGGCGAGCAATGCACGGCTGCGCAAGATGCTGCCGTTCTCGCTCGAGGACTCACTGGCCGAGGACGTCGAGGAGCTGGTCTTCGCGGTCGGCCGCAGGTCTTCTTCCGGCTCGGTCGCGGTGGCCGTCGCGGCGCGTGCCCGGCTCGACGCTTGGCTCGCGCGCGTGTCCGCGGCGGGTATCACGCCGCATGCGGTGTGCTCGGATGCGGACGGCGTGCCCGATACGCCGTCCACGTTGACCCTCGTCGTCGAGGGCGAGCGGGTTTACGGCCGCGCGCCCGGCGCGTCGGCATTCGTGGCCGAAGGGTTACAGCTCGCGCAGGTGGTCGAGGTGATCGATCGGGCCGGCGAGCTCAAGCACGCGGTCGTCTATCTCGACGAGCGGAGCCGCACCGACCGCGCGGCTGAGCTCGCGGCGCTCGGCGGGCGCATTGCGGATACGCAAGTGAAGCTGATGCCGGATGGGGCACTGTCTCATCTCGGTGCGACCCTGGTCGTGCAGCCCGGGACGAACTTCCTGCAGGGCGAGTACGCGCCGAGATCGAACGTCGGCGCCCTGCTTCGGCCGTGGCGCGCCGCCGCTGCGCTCCTCGTCGGCCTCGTGCTCGTCGGCGTCGCGGCGCAGGCCGCCGAGTACTTCGCGTTGCGCCAGCAGAATCAGGCGTTGTCCGATCGTCTGGCGCAGGTCTGCGAGGACGAGCTTTCGACGCCGCTCGCGAGCTGCGACCGGGTCGTACGGCAGCGCCTGAGCCAGGCCGGGGCGCTCGGCGCGGACGGCGGGGGCTTCCTGGCGACGCTCGATGTCATCGCGGATGCGCGTCCGCCGAGCAGCCGCGTCTCGGCGCTGCAATATATCGGCGGCCGCATGACGATCGAGCTCGGCGTCCAGGACGTGTCCGCGCTCGATGCATTCGTCCGCGAAGCCGAACGCGCCGACGCGTTCCAAAGTGTGCGGGTCCAATCCTCGACAAACGTCGGTGCGGCCGGCATCGAAGCCAGGCTCGAGCTCATCGAGACGGGAGCCCCCCGATGAAGGAATGGTTCATGAGCCGCGAGCCGCGTGAGCGGTTGACGCTGAGCGTCGGTACCGGGGTCGTCGCCGTGATCATCGGCTGGTATCTCGTCTGGATGCCGCTGACGAACGGCGTCGAGAATCTTGATGCGGCGGTCGACTCGCAGACCCGGCTGCTCGTGGACGCACGAAGCGCGGCCGCGCTCGCGCCCGCCGCCGGCCCGAGCGAGCGCACGGATCAGTCGCTGTACGTCGTCGTCGATCGCACGGCGCGCGACCACGGCGTCGCGCAAGCATTGACACGTACCCGCCAGGACGGTGCGACCGGGCTCGGCATCACGTTCCAGGCGGCGTCTTTCGATGCGTTGCTGAGCTTTCTCATCACGCTCGAGCGCGAGCATGGGGTCGGCGTCGAGTCGGCATCGGTCAGCTCGTCTCGGGAGCCCGGCTTGGTCAGCGGCCAGGTCCTGCTGCGTCAGTACTGAGCAGCCGATGGGCAACCGCTACGCATGGCTTGCGCTCGGGCTCGGCGCCTATATCGCGTTTACGCTGTCGATGTTTCCCGCGGCCGCGGCTTATCGCTGGCTCGCGCCGGAGACCCTGCACATGAGCGGCATTACCGGGACGGTGTGGTCCGGACGGGCGGCGCTCGCGTCCGCCAATGGGTTGCCACTGCGTGATCTGCGCTGGCAGCTCGATGCCCTGCCGTTGCTGGTCGGTCGCACGGCCGGCCGCGTGCAAGCGCGGCTCGCGGATGGGCTCGTCGATGCGGACGTCGGCCGGTCGCTCGGCGGGCGCCTCGTGCTGCGCGACGTGCAGCTCGGCACGCGCCTCGATGCACTCGCGCCGGTCGTCCCGATCGGCGATGTTCGCGGCCGCCTCACGGTGCGCCTGGAGCGCATGGAGCTCGACAACGGGGTCCCGACGAATGCCGTTGGCCAAGTACGGATCGGCGAGCTGCAGGTGCCGACGTTCGTGCCCGGCGGTCGCGGCGAGCTGCTGCCGCTCGGCGACTATGGGTTGATACTCGAGGATACGGGCGGCGAAGGCTTGTTCGCCCGGTTCAACGACACCAGCGGGCCGCTCGCGGTCAATGGCGAGGTGACGGTCGATCTTGCTGGCCGCTACACGCTGAACGCGCGCGCCGCGACCCGGCCGGGCGCACCGCGCGAGCTCGTGCAGGCGCTCGACCTGATGGCTGGTGAGCCGGAGTCGGACGGCAGGCGGCCGTTTCAGCTGAGCGGCTCCTTCTGAGCGGGCTCAGGGCGTCCATGCGCGGAACGCGCGGAGCAGTGGAAAGTAAAGGGCGGCCTTGATGGGCCGCGGATCGATCAACGCCATGGCGGCGGCATAGCGCTCGAGCTGCGGCCGGTAGCGTTCCACCTCGGCGTCGAGAAACGCGCCGAGCTCGCTGCCCTCATGCGTGCCGACCTTGAAGTCGACGATCCACCGCACGCCATCCTCGACGAATGTCCGATCGACTTTGAAGCGCTCCACGCGGTTGTCGCGAACGGTCGTGAGCTCGACCTCGGACTGCGCCTCCGCGCGTGCACCGAGAATCCAACGCCCGCGCTCGTCCGACAGCACGCGCGCCAGCGCCTGCTCCACCGTGTCGGCCGCGCGCCTCGCATCGCGCCGCTCGAGGCCGAGCAGCTCGAGCTCGCGGCACAGCACGGCGCGTGACGCCTCGACCGCGGCGGGGCCCCACGCGTCGAGGCCGTCCTCGGCCACGCGCTGCAAACGCCGATGCACGAGGGTGCCGACCTGCATCGCGGGCCAGCGCGCCCAACGGAAGTCCGGGCGTACGCTGTCGAGGCCCGCGCGGTGTGGCGAATGCGCCGCGGGGTCGGCGAACGAGCCGGAATGCTCGAGAGCCACGTCTGGCGGCACAGCGAAGCCGTCGGCGAAGCGGTGCAGCACGGGCTCGATCGCGTGCGGCGGCGCTGGGGCTTCGCCATCTGATGCGGCCGCCTCGGGAAAGCCGGCGGCGATGGCCGGCCACACCGCCGCGAGCAGGCTGCGGCCCGGCGGCGCGACCGCCGTCGCGTCGATCCGGCAGACGAGGTGCAGACGCTGCCGCGCACGCGTCGCGGCAACGTACAACAGCCGGGTACGCTCCGCCGACTCGCGCTCCTCGTCGGCCGCGCGGATCAGCGAGATCAGCCGGTCCTCGTGGCCGGGCGGCGGCAGCGGCGCCATCAGCAGATCCTCGCGGCCATCGGCCGCGACGCGCTCCATCCAGTAGAGCGCGCGCTGCTCGTCGCGACGTGTTTCCCGCCCGAGGCCAATCAGCATAACGGTATCGAACTCGAGACCCTTCGATTTATGGATCGTCATGATCTCGATGCCGCCAGCCGTCGGCTCGGGCTCCGTGCGCGGCCCGGTGAGCGCCGCCTCGAGGGCCGCCGGATCGGCGAGGTCGCCGCGCCGGGCCGCCGCCGTCAGCATCGAGAAGAACTGCTCCGCGTCGCGCCGCTCGGCGACGCCGTCCCACCACTCGAAGCCGCCGAGCTCGCGCCAGGTCCGCTCGATCCATTCATCGAGGGCGTATTCGCTGCGCTCGGCAAACGCGCGTCCGAGGGCGCCGATGAGCCACTCGAGGCGTGCGCGCGCGTCGCTTGTGAGACGCGCGCGGTGCTCGCCGTCGCACAGCGCCTCGAAAACCGTGCGGTCTCCGCGCGCCTCCGCGAGCAGCGCAAGATCGCGCCAGCCGAGTCCGCACCACGGCGCCCGCAGCACCGCAAGCCAGGCGATATCGTCGGCGGGATGCAGCAGCGCGCGCGTGAGGCCAATCAGATCCTGCACGGCCTGCCGCTCGCGCAGCGGATCGATCTCGACTGCATTGACGGTGAGCCCGCGTTCCCTGAGGCGCTCGTGAAGCCCGCCGAGGTGGGTCCGGCTCTGCACGAGCACAGCGAGGGTGCGCTGCGGATACCGGCGCCGCTCCTGCTCGATCAGCTCGATCGCGGCCGTGTGCTCGGCGTCTTCGTCGTCCGTGCGCAACGTATGCACGAACACGCCCGCGCCGGCAGTCGTTTCGCGCGCGGCCGCCGACGGCGTGAACCGCACCTCTCCCCTGCCGAGATCGTCGGCGGCGGGGAAGACGCTCGCGAATGCTGCGTTGATCCACTCGATGACCGCTTCGTCGCTACGAAAGTTGCGCGTCAGCGTCAACGGCTCGCAACGGATCAGGCCGATCCCATCGCGGCGCACTTTCAGGAACAGCGACATGTCGGCGTCGCGGAACCGATAAATCGATTGCATCGGATCGCCGACGAGAAAGAGCGTGCGTCCGTCGCCCGGCTGCCAACCGGCCGTCAATGTCTCGAGCAGCCGGAGCTGGCCATGCGACGTATCTTGAAACTCGTCGACCAGAATATGCTGCACCCGATAGTCGAGGGCGAGCAGCAAATTCGTCGGCCCGTCGCTCGAGCCGAGCGCCTGCTGCGCGGCGAGCGCGAGCTCGACAAAGTCGACCGTCTGACGCTCGGCGAACACGATGCGCAACTCGGCCGCGGCGCGCCGCAGTAGCGCGCGCAGATCCGCGATGGCCTGCCACTGCTCTTCGCTGTAGCGCGGATCCGGTAGCCGCCTGATTCGCGCGAGCGCTTCGCGCAGGGGGTCGTCACCCGCGGCAGCGCCCAGCACGCGGGTCAGCGTCTCCCGCTCGCGGCGGTGCTCAGGGCCGAAGCCCAGCCGGCGATCGACGCGCTGGCGCCATTCATCGCGACTCGTCATCAGCAGATCGGCGATAGCCCGCCACACCTCGAGTCGATCGAGCGCGAGCGCGCCGTTGCGGTCGCGCACGTCGATCGCAACGGGCCCTTCCGCGTCCCGGAATGATGCTTGATGCTCGAGCAGCGCCGGCAGTGCCGCGTGCCATTCGGGCGGCACGAGCCGCGCCGCGCGGTCGAGCTCCTCGGCGACGAGCCGCTCGAGCGCCGCTTCGAGCGCGTGGCGCAGCTCGGCTTCGGCTGCGCCGGCAAAGGCCCGCAGCCACTGCTCGCGCTTCGGCAGCAGCTGCGCGAGCAATGTTTCGAGACGGGCGGTCGAGTAATCGAAATGCGGCAGCAGCCGGCCGAGCGGCCGGGCAATCTCCGGCTCGTCGACCAGCGCGCCGACCGTTCGGCTCGCGGCGGTGCGGTACAGCTCGTCCGCCTGCTCGCTGATCGCGGCGCCGGCAACCCCGCCGGACAACGTCGGCAACCGGGTCGCGAGGCGGCCGTTCAGCGCATCGAGGGTTTCGATACGCATCCGCCGTGCGTGCTCCGGCAGCGCCCAGCCGCGCGCGGCGCTCTGCTCGAGCGCGCGGCGGGCGAGCTCGAGCGTGGTGGCGCCGTGCGGCGCGGCGGCTACAGCGCCGGACGCGGCTTCGCGCAACGCGCGGGCGATGCGCTGACGCATCTCGGCGGCCGCCTTGCGGGTGAAGGTTATTGCGACGATCTGCTCCGGCTCGTCGACTCGCGCCAGCAGCGCCAGGTAGCGCTGGATCAGCAGCTCCGTTTTGCCGGAGCCGGCCGGAGCCTGCACGATGAACGAGCGCTCGGGATCGATCGCGCGCCGCCGGGCGTCGTGGTCGCTCATTCGGCAGCCTCGGCGTCGACGGCCGGGTCGGTTTGCGGCGCAACGGCAGCCAGAAGCTCGTATACGCGTGTCAGCGGCGCGTACGCGCCCGCGGCGGCCTTCGTATCGTCCACGAACAGTCGCGCGTCTCCCGCGGCGTACTCGGCGACCAGCGCCGCGGCGTGATCCTGCCATCGCGTAGCCAGATCGGCGAGCGACGCCGGCCCAGCCGGAGGCCGTCCCGGAAACGCACCGGGCTCGTCCCAGAATCCGGCATAGGTTGACCGATGCGGCTTGAGCACGGCCGCCACGAGCGCCGCGAGCGGCTCGCCGGCCATGGCCAGCGCATAGACCGGCAGTTGCACGTCGCGAAGTCGCGGCCCGAGCCAAGCGGCCGGCCGCGGCGGATTGCCGGTTTTGTAATCGATGATCGCGAGCCCGCCCGACTCGAGCCGGTCGATGCGATCGATCCGCACCTTGAGCGAGCGGCCGTGCAGCTCGAGGGTCGCGGCCCGCTCGAGCGCGCTGATGCGGAACGGCGCACGCTCGAGCTCGCGTGCCACGAACCGGTCGAGCACCGCGGCCGCCCGCTCGGCCTCGATATGTGTCCACGCGTCGAGCATCGGGTGTCCGTGCCCGATTGCATCCATTGCGGCGCGGCGCGCCATGCGCTCGATGGCCGCGAGCCGCTCGGCCCGGCCTGCCCGCTCGAGCTGTGCGCGCGAATCGAAACCCTGAAAGACGTGCTCGAGCAGCTCATGAAGGATGCGGCCGCGGCGCCGCGGCGAGACGCCGTGCGCCGCCAACGCGAGCTCGCGAGCGCCGAGCCGGTGCTCGCAGAACGCACGCAGCGGGCAGCTCGCCTGGGCATTCAGCGCGGCTATGCCGCCCGGCAGCGCAGCGGTCGCCAGCGCGGGCGCCGGGTCCGGCAGGCGTTCCCGACGCCGCAGCCGCGGTGCGGTCGGCGACAATGGGTGCGGCTGCCCTGCCGGCCCGGTCGGCCGTGCGCGCAAAACCGGCGGACGCGGCTCCGTTGCCGGCCGGATCGGCGGCTCGCTCGACACCGGCGGGCAGCCCTCGGCGCCAGCGGGCGCCGGCAGCCCGCGAACGAGCGGGCTCGGCTCAGTCGGCTCGTCGCGAACGTGCGCGGGCCAGCTGTAGAGGGTCAGCGGCACGCGCGATCCGATCCGTGCGAGCAGTGTTCTGGTCCGCTCGAGCGCATCGTGCGGCGACGACCACGGGATCCCTGCGGCGATCTGTACGTTCGGCGGCAAGAAGGGTCGAAGCTCGACCGGCCGCGGCAGACGATCGTCCGTGGCGCCTGTCACCCACAGACCGCTGTACCCAGGACCGACATCGGCGAGGCTCGCGAGCACGTGCACGCCCGCGACGGGCAGCGCGGCCGAGGGCTCGCGGCTCATGCACTCCTCGAGATCGGTGAGCGCTTCGCTCGCCGACAGCGCGCCAACGACAGGAGTGAGTCGTGCGACCTCGACGAGCGCCTCTTCGAAGTGCTCGAGCTCTTCGGCCGCACCGGACCGATGGCGCGGCCACTGCTCGCCGCCGAGCGTCTCGAGCACCTGTAGCCAGTGGCTCACCCACGCCGACGGTGTACGCCGCCGCGCGCCGCCGGCGGACTCGAGGGCGGCATCGAGCCGAGCAGCCACCTTGGGCAACGCCGCGCGCAGCCGGCCGGCGAGCGCACCATGGCGCCACGCGTCGACGAACGGCACATAGGCAGCGGGATCGTCCCGCAAGTCCCGTTCGATTGCGGCGGCGACCGGCAACGTCGGCTCGTCATGAAAGAACGGGCTGCGCAGCCAGCGCGACAGCGTCGCAAATCCCGCGGCTGGAGTGACCAGCTCGAGTGCGTTCAAGATCGCGCCGAGCAGGGGCCGCAAGTCCGCGCTCGAACGCTCGGCGGCCACGAACAGGTGTCCATCGGCGTCGATGCCGGCGAGCGCCGCGAGCGCGTCGCGAAAGATGCGACGGACCTCCACGCTGCGCGCGCCGAGATCCGGCACGACCACGGCGCAACAGGCGCCGGGGTCGCGCGCGCAGGTGCGTGCGGCCCACTCGGCCGCCGCTTCGAGCTCTGCGCGAGGATCGGTGCAGCGCAGCGCGACGGCGCGGCCATTCACCGGCCGAGGTGCGAGCTCGTCGATGCGGCTGCCTGCGCCGGCAAGGCGAGCGAACACCGCGCGCTGCGCCGGCGTCGGTTCGAGATCCGCGAGCAGGATTACGGGCGGGGCGCGGCGCGCGCGCTGCGCCAGCATGCCGTCGAGCAGCGAGTCGTCGATCCAGTGCGAAGCGTCGAGGCGTGCCCGATACGCCGCCGCCCAGCGCGCGAAGGCCGAGAAATCCGTGCCGGCCTCGCTCGCCGCGGCCGCACCGAGGTCGAGCCCGAAGGCTAGCGCCATCCGCCAAGCTTGTTCAGCCCAACGAGCCGGCCCGGCGGCGCCGAGCAACCCGTCGCTCTCCGGCGAGGCGGCGACGACCTGCCGCCACAGCGCCCGGCTCTGGCCGGGCGACAGCAGCATCGGGTCTGCCGCGGCGCGCTCGGTCTCCCAAAGCTGAGCGGCAAACGCACGATAAGGCACGACCTCGACGCCGAGCACCGCGCGCTTTCCTTCGGCGAGCGAACGGCGGGCGAGCTCCGCGCGCCATTGGGCCGCGGCGAGCCGGCCTGCTACGACGTGAACGAGGCCGCTTGCACCGCGTACGGGCGTAGACGAGTGCGGCACACCCTCAGGCGGTTTCGAGCTTCGGCGGATGCTTCGCCAGCCGCGCCAGCACGTCCTCTATGCGGCGGAACACTTCCGTGAGCTGCTCCTCATCGGGCAGTGTCGTGACACGGAAGTGATCCCGATACGGCGTATTGAAGCTCGAGCCGGGCGCGACCAGCACATGCTTCTGCTCGAGCAGCTCGAGCGCGAACGCCTCGTCGTCGAAATCCGGCAACTGGCGATGATCGACGCCGATGAACGCATACATCGAGCCGCGAGGCTTGACGACCTGCAGGAAACGGCTGCGATCGACCGCTTCGATAATCGCCTGACGCGACTGATAGAGCCGGCCCCCAGGCGCACACAGCTGCTTGATGCTCTGAAACCCGCCGAGCGCCGTCTGGACCGCCCACTGGCCCGGAACATTGCTGCACAGGCGCAAGGACGCGAGCAGATCCATGCCGTTCAGGAACGGCTCCGCGCGCTCGAGCGTGCCGCTGAAGGCCGCCCAGCCGACCCGGTAGCCGCACGCGCGGTAGACCTTAGAAAGCCCGCTGAACGTCGTGCAAAGAGTGTTATGGCAGAGCGTAGCCATCGGCACGAACTCCGCATCCTCGTACACCATGCGGTCGTAGATCTCGTCCGCGAGCATGACGAGGCCGTGCTTCTCGGCGATGCCCGCAACGGCCGTGAGGCATTCCCGGCTGTAGACCGCACCCGTCGGGTTGTTCGGGTTGATCACGACGATCGCGCGGGTGCGCGGCGTGATCAGCTTCTCGATCGCATCGGGATCGGGATTGAACGCTTGGTCTTCCGGGCACGGATAATACACCGCGCGCCCGCCATTCAATGTCGTCGCGGCCGTCCAGAGCGGATAATCCGGGCTCGGGATCAGCACCTCGTCGCCCGCGTTCAACAATGCGCGGAGCGTGAGATCGATCAGCTCGCTGACGCCGTTGCCGATATAGACGTGCTCTGCGGTCGTGTCGAAGACGCCGCGTTCCTGCTGCAGCATCACGACGGCTTCGCGTGCGGGGAAAATGCCTTTCTGATGTGAATAGCCTTCGGCCGCGCCGAGATTCTCGATCATCGCGAGCCGCATCGTTTCCGGTGTGCGGAAGCCGAATCGGCCGGGATTGCCGATGTTGAGCGAGATCACCTCGTACCCTTGGCGCTCGAGCTCGAGCGCCCGACCAGCGAGCCTGCCGCGCAGCGCGTATCGGACACCGTTGTGCTGCGCGCGGGGTTGCAGGGTATGAGTTTGGCGTGACACGGCGGTGGATCCGGGACAAGGAAAGACGCCTATTCTGCCTTCAAAAGACGTGGGTGCGAAGTGACGCCATCGCAATCTTGCCAGCACTCGCTGGGCGGCGGCAGGTTAGGCGATAGAATGAGGCGTTTAGCCGGGAGATGCAGATGTCGAACGGGTCACGGCGAATTCTCGTCGCGCTGAAGCGCGTCGTGGATTACAACGTCCGAGTTCGCGCCCGTCCTGATGGGACCGGCGTCGCGACCGAGGGCGCGAAGATGAGCATCAACCCGTTCGACGAGATCGCGCTGGAAGAAGCGCTGCGCATCCGCGAGCGCGGGGATGCCGATGAGATCGTCGTGTGCTCGATCGGTACAGCCGAATGGCAACCGCAGCTGCGCACCGCGCTCGCGATGGGCGCCGACCGCGCGCTGCTCGTCGATGCGACCATCGATCAACTCGAGCCGATAGACGTCGCGCGGGCACTCAAGGCCGTGGTCGACAGAGAGGCGCCGCTGCTCGTGTTGCTCGGCAAGCAAGCCATCGACGGCGACGATAACCAGATCGGGCAGATGCTCGCGGCCTTGTGGGATCGGCCGCAGGCCACGTTCGCGTCGAGCGTGCAGCTTAGGGAGCGCCGCGTGGTCGTCGGCCGCGAGGTCGATGCCGGTATCGAGACGATCGAAGTCGATATGCCGGCCGTCATCACGACTGACCTTCGCCTCAATCAGCCGCGTTATGTGAAGCTGCCGGATATCCTGAAGGCAAAGCAGAAGCCGCTCGCCGTGCTGCCGTTCGCGGAGCTCGGCGTGTCGCTCAGCAGCCAGTTCCACGCTGTCGGTTATGACGAGCCGCCGCCGCGGCGGAGCGGTGTGCGAGTTGCCGATGCAGCGGAGCTGGTCACCGCGCTGGTCGAACGCGGAGCGTTGCGATGAACGTGTTGGTCGTCGCCGAGCATGACGGACAGCGCGTTGCCGAGAGCACCGCAAAATGTGTCGCCTGCGCGCTCGAGCTCGCTCCCGACGCAATCGATGTCGTCGTCTTCACCGCCGCTGCCGAGGATCCACTCGCCGCCGAAGCGGCAAGAATTGCCGGGGTCACGCGCGTTCGCCGAGTGCAACGCGCAGAGAGCCACGGCAGCCTGGCCGCGGTGCTCGCGCCGCTGCTTGCGGCCGCCGCCGAGGGCTACACGCATCTCCTCGGCCCTTCCACCACGTTCGGTAAAGATCTGCTGCCGCGGACGGCCGCACTCCTCGGCGTCGGCCAAGTCAGCGACATCATGGCCATCGAAGGTCCCTATCGCTTCAAGCGGCCGATTTATGCCGGGAACGTATTGCTCACGGTCGAGGCGGACCCGGGCCGGCTGCTCGTCGGAACCGTGCGAACGGCGTCGTATAAGGCCGCCGCCGAGGCCGCCACTCCGGCGCCGATAGAGGACTTGGACCTCGGACACATCGCGGTTCCGGAGCATACCCGTTTCGTCGGGCTCAAAGCCGATCGCTCCGAGCGCCCGGATCTGCAAACAGCGACCCGGGTCGTCGCGGGCGGGCGCGCGCTCGGCAGCGTAGAAGGCTTCGCGCTCGTTGCGCAGCTGGCGGACGAGCTCGATGCTGCAGTGGGGGCATCGCGGGCCGCGGTCGATTCGGGATTCGCCGCGAACGACTTGCAGATCGGCCAGACCGGCAAAGTGATCGCGCCGGATCTCTACATCGCGCTCGGGATCTCGGGCGCCATTCAGCATGTCACCGGTATCAAGGACGCAGGCCTGATCGTCGCGATCAACAAGGATGAGGAAGCGCCGATCTTCGAGCTGGCGGACATCGGTTGGGTCGCGGACGTATTCGACGCAGCGCCGGCCTTAATCGAGGAATTGCGGCGCAAGCGCTGACGGCACGGGCCGCGACTAGAAATGCACCAACGACCGCCGGCTACTGGCGGCCGTTAGCGCACATGAGGAACGGTACGCGGCTGAGAGTTCAGAGCGTAGTGTCAAAGCGCTAGCTTCGCGGGGGGGCGGTGTGCGTACCTCGGTGGTGGGGCTTGCGTTCCTCCGTCGTGCTGCAGGCGACTATGCGAGCTGCTGAAGCGCGGTTTCCGCCGAGCTGACGCCGAACTGGCCGGGCGGCTCGATATTGAGCTGCTCGACGACGCCGTCATTCACGATCACCGAGAAGCGCTGGCTGCGCGTTCCCATGCCGAACTTCGAGCCGTCCATTTCGAGGCCCAGCGCCCGTGCATACTCGCCGTTGCCGTCTGCGAGCATGGTCACCTTGCCGTCCGCGCCCGCGCTCTTACCCCAGGCAGACATCACGAACGCATCGTTGACGGCTAGGCAGGCGATCGTATCGACCCCCTTTGCTTTAAGTGCGTCCGTGCTCTCGATGAAGCCGGGAAGATGCTTCGCCGAGCACGTCGGCGTGAACGCCCCCGGGACGGAGAACAGCACGACCTTCTGGCCCGAGAAGAGCTGATCGCTCGTCAACGACTCGGGACCGTTTTCACCCATTACCGTGAACTTACCTTCCGGCATGCGGTCGCCGACCTTGATCGTCATATCGTCTCTCCTCGTTAACGAAGCGAGGCGGCCATTATTGACCGCCCCAATTCTCTGTAATGACTAGTTTCAACACCGCCGGCTGTAATCCCGCCGCAACGAACGACGCGGCGCCGCGGGGTTGCAGACTCCGCGGCGCGCTCGGCTCAACCGCGGCCGCGTGCTTCCGCGACTTGACGCTCTCGGTTCTGCTCGTCCTCGACGTAGTCGATCCACTGCCGCGCGGCCGTGCGGCTGCGCTCGTCACGCGCCGCGGCCTCGAATGCCGTACGGGCAGCGGCGTATTCCTTCATCTCCGCGAGGCAGTTGCCGAGGAGCAGATTAGCCGTATCCGGCCGATCCAGCCCGCCGCGACGCAAGCCATTACGAGCCGCTTCGGCGCAGTCCTCCCAATACGCGAGGTTCGCATACGATTGCGCGAGCATGAGGTCGAGCTCGCCGTCATCGGCGCGGC
>CAZFJU010000078.1:0-3384 GCA_964518995.1 uncultured Gammaproteobacteria bacterium | reverse complement strand
AGGTTCGCATACGATTGCGCGAGCATGAGGTCGAGCTCGCCGTCATCGGCGCGGCTCGAGGCTTCCGTCAAGGCCGGCAGAGCCTTTTCGTCCTCCCGCGCGATCTGCCACGCTTGCGAAAGGAGGCGCCAGTTCGCTTGGTTCGACTCGATCGTGCCGTCATCCAGGCCGTTCTCCAGTATCTTGGCGGCCTTGAACGGCGCTTCGGCCTGTAGCAGCATCTGCGCGAGGTTGACGAATTCTTGGCTGCGCTCTAGCCAGCCCGCCTCATAGGCCACCTCATAGAGCGCGGTCATCCGATCTTCCTGGCCCTCCTGCCCATAGATGCTGGCGAGTTGGATCACATAGTCTTTCTTCGGCCAGGTTTCAATCATGAACGTGAGCGTCTCGATGACCTTGGGATAGTTCTCGAGCTCGAAATAGAACACGTTCAGAAGCTGGAACCAGCTCTCTTCGAGATCCCGCCCCTGCTGGTTAGCGAGATTGACCGCATCGAGAATCGCCGGGATACCCTGCTCGAACTGCTGCAGCTGGTAGTGGATTTGTGCTTTCAACACATAGGCGGTGGTGCCCGGAGCCTCGGTGACTGCGAACCAGCGGTCGAGCATCGCCAAGGATTCTTCGTAACGCTCTTGCTGCGCGTACAGCTGAGCGAGCGACAGCATCGTGTTTTGCTCCAAGCTGATCGGCAGATCAGCCTGCTGCAGGACCTGCTCGTAGGCGCGGATCGCGGCGTCGTAGTCGTCCGCCTCGAAGGCGAGATACGCCTCGAAGTAGTACATCTGCGCCATCTCGTAGCTATTGAGATCGCGCATTCGGGCAAGCTGCGCGATCTTGTCTCGCGCGCACGCCAAGTCGCCTTCTTCAGCGCACTCTTGCGCTTCCGAGAGGCGGGTGTAGACCTGCTCCCGCATCGCGGGCGTGCGGCGGGTCTCCTGCTGTTGTTGCTCGCCGCCGCCGGCGCGCTGCGCCGAGGCCTCCTGCGAGACGACGAACGCCCCGCCCGCGACGAGAAGTTGCGCCGCAACTATGGAAAAACAAAGCTTACGCAAGACACTGTCTCCTCAACACATCCTGTCGGCGGCTATTCGCTCTAGCTTGGGCGTCTCGGCAGCTGCTGGCCGATCTCGCGCAGCAGCGCCCATCACGTCTCTCGACCGATATCTCTGGGCATCGGCGCGCGAGGGCGCGTCGCACTCCCGCCGGCCCGCATCAGCGCGTGCCGTGTCTATTGCTCAAGAACAAAAGTGATGCGGTTACGAACGCCCGGCACCTCAACCGCCTCACCGTTGATGACTCGCGGCTTATACTTGAACTTCGCTGCCGCATCGACGGCCGCCCGGTCGAACAGGCTGCTCGACGATTCGTAGACCGAGATGTCTCGGGTCGTGCCGGTGCGCGTCACCGTGAACTCCACGATGACGTAGCCTTCAAGACCCCTCGCCGCGGCGCGTGCGGGATATACCGGAGCGACCTTGACGATCGGCAGATACTCCCCATCGCTGACCCCCATACCGAGACCGCCGATCTCGATATTATTTGACAGGTTAGGCGTGGTGACCGATACGGCCAGCGAGGCATCGAAGTTGGACGACGACGTACTCGGCATTTCCGGCTGCTGCTGCGGCTCCGGCGGCTTCTCCGGCTTCTCCTGCCTGCGCTCGATGACTTGCTCGCGCTCGACCCGAACGAAGTCGACCAGCCGCGCGTTCCGAGCTTCGTTGAGGCCGCCCTGACCGCTCGCGATCAACAGCTGCATGATAAATAGCAGCCCGAATGTGACGGCGATTCCAACGCCGATGGCTAAACCGTATCGTGCAATCATGTTCGACCCCCTCGCGCAAGCCTGTTATGAATAGTGATTGTTTACCTGCGGACGCCAAGCATGTCAACGACCTGACGCTCTCGGACGGCACTCCCGTGCGTCGCGCTCGGAGCGTCCGTTGCCGCAAACGCTACTGGATACCCGCAGCAATAGTGACCTCGACGACTCCGGCCTGCTTGGCCGCGTCCATCACAGCGATCAGGAGCTCATTCCTTGCCTGCTGATCGGCTTGAATAACTAACCCGCCTTCCGGGTTCTCGGAGCGCAGGCGCTCTAGTTCCGAGCGGACGGCGCTCGGATCGACTGCGCTGCCGTCCACCCAAATCTGGTTGTTTGGCGTGATCGCAACAAAAATGCTAGCGGCATCCGGCGTGATCGCGGTCGCGGCGTCCGGCCGTGTCACCTCAACGCCGGGTTCCTTGACAAAAACCGCCGTGACAATAAAGAAGATGAGCATAATGAACACGACATCAAGCATCGGCGTGAGATTGATCTCACTCTCTTCTTCGTCGACGTAGCTTTCCCGGTTATCCATATCGCCTCCTTCGCGGCTCGGGCGTGCTCAGCCTTCCGCAAGGGAAATGTTGTAGACGCCCGCCGAGCGCGATGCATCCATGACCCCGACCAGCGTTCTCGTCGTCGAGTTCGGCCCAATCTGTATGACAACAGGCCGATCGGGATTCTCCGCAGACATTCGCTCAATGTGAGCGCGTACCGCGCGCGGATCGACGGATTGGTTATCAACCCAGATCTGATCCTGGTCATCGATGATGACGAGAATGGCTCCCGCCTCCTGCACCACCTGCGGCTGATCCTGATCAGGCCGGTTCGCATCGATGCCGGTTTCCCGAATGAAGGTGGCCGTGACGATGAAGAAGATAAGCATGATGAACACGACGTCGAGCATCGGCGTCAAGTTGATCTCGCTTTCTTCCTCCTCCGCGTTGATAGCGGTTAATTGCCTTTTTCGCATGACTTGTCCCTCAGTGGTCCATCGTCATTTCGTCTTCGAGCGTCCCGACTCGACGTCTGGCCTGCCGTGTCAGGATCGTCACGAGAAAGACTCCTGACAGCGCGCCAACCATTCCAGCCATAGTCGGAATGGTCGCCATCGAGACACCGGAGGCCATTGAACGGGCATTGCCCGTACCGAACACGGCCATCGTTTGAAAGACGTTGACCATGCCGGTTACCGTGCCGAGTAGGCCGAGCAACGGACACAAAGCGACCAGCGTTTGGATCATCGGCAGCCCCGTGTTCGCCGCGGCTCGTGCCCTCGAGATGATCTCATTGCGAATCTGCCGAGCCTGCCAGGACTTGCGTTCGGGCCTCGCTTCCCACTCGGCGAAAGACTGGCGAATCACTTCCTGGAGGCCGGTCCGGTAATAGATCAGCCGCTCGAGAATCAGCACCCACATGACCAGGATGACGACGGCGATGACCCGCAGCACCGGTCCGCCGAGCTCCATGAAGTCGCGAATGGCCTCGAAGGCATCGTACAAAAATTGCATTGCCTCACCTCATCGGCGGGGCGCGGCGGCGTCCGATGCCGCCGCGCC
>CAZFJU010000077.1:10745-17429 GCA_964518995.1 uncultured Gammaproteobacteria bacterium | reverse complement strand
ACAACAGTAAGCTGTTCATCAACTCGATCTTCGCGCGGTCGTTCTCCATCAGGGGCGCCAGCCGGCGCCGAATGCCGACGTTGACGCGCATCCGCGGATCGGTGGCATACGTTTCGTACATGTAGTCGCGTTCGCGATCCGTCACCATCTCGAGCGTTAGCTCGTCATGGTTGCGCAAGAAGATGGCCCATTGGCAGTTTTCCGGTATGTCCGGCGTCTGCTCCATGATCTCGACGATCGGATAGCGGTCTTCCAAAGCAATCGCCATGTACATGCGCGGCATCAGCGGAAAATGGTACGCCATGTGGCATTCGTCGCCGTCGCCGAAGTACTCGTAGACGTCCTCGGGCCACTGGTTAGCTTCAGCAAGCAGCATCCGATCCGGGTAGTCGCGGTCGACCGCAGCGCGAATCTGCCGGATGACCGCGTGCGTCTCCGGCAGGTTCTCGTTATTCGTCCCCTCGCGGACGCACAAGTAAGGAATTGCATCGAGCCGCAAGCCATCGACGCCCATCTCGAGCCAGAACTTCATCACGCGAATGACCGCCGCGACGACAGCCGGATTGTTATGGTTCAAATCTGGCTGATGAGAAAAAAAACGGTGCCAGTAGTATTGGTTCGCAACGGAATCCCACGCCCAGTTTGAGGTCTCCGTATCGGTGAAGATGATGCGGGTTTCCGCGAACTTCTTATCGGAGTCGCTCCAAATGTAGAAGTCCCGCTTCGCGGAGCCGGGGGGCGCCTCGCGCGCCGCTTGAAACCACGGATGCTGATCTGACGTATGGTTCACGACGAGCTCGGTGATCACCTTCAAGCCGCGCGCGTGCGCTTCACGGACGAAGCGGCGGAAATCAGCCAGCGTTCCGTACACGGGATTGATCGCGCGGTAATCGGCAATGTCGTAGCCGTCGTCGCGCATTGGCGACGGGTAGAACGGCAAAAGCCAGATTGCGTTCACACCGAGCCGCTGGATGTAATCGAGCTTTTCGGTCAGCCCTTTGAAGTCTCCGATGCCGTCGTCGTTCGAGTCGAAGAACGCCCGCACATGGATCTGATAGATGATGGCATCCTTGTACCAGAGCGGATCGGTCTCCCAACCGGCTTCCTCAACTGCCTCGGAGAGCAGCGGACTCGTCGCGGGTTCGAGCTCGTCCATCACAGGAAGTAGTCGAAGTCTCGTTCCGTCGCGACGTGCCGGCGCAGCCGGAACACATGCGCGGGCGAGCGCTGCGGATCGAGCGCGACGAAGTTGCGCGCGCCATGCCAGAGATACCGCGCGCCGGACAAGAGGTCGTGAAGCTGATACGGCCGACCGGCATCGAGGCCAAGCTCGCCGAGTGGCAGCTCAACATAGCCGCTTTGCACGTGATGAGGGTCCAAATTTGCGACGACAAGCACGATGTTCGAAAGATCCTCGGTTCGTTTTGAATAGCAGATGAGCTCTGGATTATCGATGGGATGGAAGTCGAGACTCCAGTCTTCATGCAGCGCTGGGTTTTCGCGTCGCGCGACATTGATGCGCGCGATAAGATCTGCAAGGCTGCGTTGATCGCGCAGCGTCCAGTGCCGCACCTGATACTTCTCCGAGTCGAGATACTCCTCACTGCCCGGCTCGCGCGCGCGGTTCTCGATCAGCTCGTACGCCGGGCCGTAGATGCCGTAGCTCGCCGCAAGCGTCGCCGCGAGCACGAACCGACACACGAACGCAGGCCTACCACCGAACTGCAGATATTCGTGCAGAATATCCGGGGTGTTCGGCCAGAGGTTCGGCCGAAAGTATTCGCGCGATTCATGCTTCGTTAGCTCGGTCAGATACTCGACCAGCTCATGCTTCGTGTTCCGCCACGTGAAATACGTATACGACTGCGTGAACCCCACCTTGGCGAGTCGATGCATCACACGTGGACGGCTGAAAGCCTCGGACAGGAAAATCGCCTCGGGGTGGCGCGACTTGATCTGGCCGATCACCCACTCCCAGAACGCGAACGGCTTGGTATGCGGATTATCGATCCGGAACACCGTGACGCCCTGTGCGATCCAAAATTCCAGCACGCTTTCGAGCTCTGCCCAAAGCTCCTGCCAGTCCTCGGTTTCGAAATCGAACGGATAGATATCTTCGTACTTCTTCGGCGGATTCTCCGCGTACTGCACGCTGCCGTCGGCTCGCCGGCGGAACCACTCCGGATGCTCCCGCACGTACGGATGGTCCGGAGCGCATTGGTAGGCGATATCGAGCGCGATCGCGAGATTGTGGCGGCGCGCCTCCTCGCAGAACGCACGAAAATCGTCGAGCGTGCCGAGCTCTGGATGCACGCTCTTGTGGCCCCCCTCGGCCGAGCCGATCGCCCATGGCGAGCCCGGATCGTCGGGACCTGCGTCCAGGCTATTGTTCGGCCCTTTGCGATTCGTCATGCCGATCGGGTGGATCGGAGGCAGATAGACGATGTCGAAGCCGAGCTTCGCGATGTACGGCAGCCGCTCGCGAGCGAGCTGCAACGTGCCGTGCCGTCCGTCGCCGTTGGCGAGCGAACGGGGGAAGAACTCGTACCACGCAGCGAAGCGCGCCCTCGGCGGATCGACGACGATCGGCAGCACAGGCTCGTGAACCGTCTCGAAACGGCGGTCCGGACACGCCTCCATGGCGCGGCCGAGGGTGTCGGACAGCGCGAGCGCGCGCCGAGTCTCGAGCGGCTCGGAGCCGCCGAGGCGGCCGGCCGCATCGGCAAGCTCGCGGGCGGTGTCGCCGCTTGCGCGGGCGGCCGCTGCGGCGACCAGCTCCGCGCCCGTGCGGAGCGCGAGCTCGATATCGGCCGGGTCCTCGCGCCGAGCCAGATCGTGCCGGAACGACAGGAAACGGTCCGCCCACGCTGCGACCGTGAAGCTATAGCGGCCCAGCACGTCGACTCTGAAGCGTCCGCGCCAGCGATCGTTCACAAGCGGCGTCATCGGCGCCTCGCGCCAATCGTCGTCCGCCGGCCCGCGGTATCTCAGCCGGCAGGCGATACGGTCGTGCCCATCCGTGAACACGTCGGCCTCGACCACGACCCAATCTCCAACGACGCGCTTCGCGGCGAACCGCCCGCAATCTACCTGCGGACGAACGGACTCTATGACGACCCGCCGTCTCCCGTCTTCGATCACCCCGGCACCCCCGGCTGCTTCAGCACGACGACTCCGAGCGGCGGCAAGGTGAGCGTTAGCGAGTAGTAGCGGCCATGGGCGCCGACCGGAGCTGCGTCGACGCCGCCGAGATTGCCCTGCCCCGAGCCGCCGTAGAGCTCGGCATCGCTATTCAAAACCTCCTGCCAATAGCCGCCACACGGCACGCCAACCTGATAATTCGGCCGCGGCACGGGGGTAAAGTTGACGATGGCGAGAATCATAGGGGCGTCTGCGCTGCCCTTGCGGAGAAAACTCAGCACGCTCTCCTCGCTGTCGTTGCAATCGATCCATTCGAAGCCGTCAGCCGAAAAATCGTGTTCGTGCAGGCTGCGCTCGCCGCGATAAAGCGTGTTCAGGTCGCGCACCCAACGCTTGAGCCCGGCGTTGAACGGGCGCTCGAGCGCCGCGAAGTCGACGGCGGATTCGTGGCTCCACTCGCGTTCCTGGCCGATCTCGCCGCCCATGAACAGCAGCTTCTTGCCGGGATGCAGCATCATGTAGCCGAACAGGGCCCGCAGGTTCGCGAACTTCTGCCATTCGTCGCCCGGCATCTTGCCGAGCAGCGAGCCCTTGCCGTACACCACCTCATCGTGCGACAGCGGAAGCACGAAGTTTTCCGTGAAAGCGTAAACCAGGCTGAACGTGAGCCGGTGGTGGTGATACTTGCGGAACAGCGGATCGGTCTGCATGTACGACAACGTGTCGTGCATCCACCCCATATTCCACTTCATGCCGAAGCCGAGCCCGCCGATGTGCACCGGGCGGGAGACCATCGGCCACGCGGTCGACTCTTCCGCGATCGTCTGCACGTCAGGATAAAGCTCGTACACGGTCGAATTGAGCTTGCGCAGAAAGCTCATCGCGTCAAGGTTCTCGCGGCCGCCGAAGGCGTTCGGAATCCATTCCCCGTCGCGCCGTGAATAATCGAGGTAAAGCATCGACGCCACCGCGTCGACACGCAGCGCATCGATGTGGTACTCGTCGAGCCAGAACACGGCGCTCGATAGCAGGAACGCACGGACTTCATTGCGTCCATAGTTGAAGATGTAGCTGTGCCACTCGGGGTGATAGCCCTGGCGCCGATCCTGGTGCTCGAACGCATGCGTGCCGTCGAAAAAGGCAAGACCGTGCTCATCGGCTGGAAAATGCGACGGCACCCAGTCGAGGATGACGCCGATGCCGCGCTGGTGCAGGACGTCGATCAGATACTTGAAATCCTGCGGCGTGCCGAAGCGAGACGTCGGCGCGAAATAGCCAAGCGTCTGGTAGCCCCAGGAGCCGTAGAACGGGTGCTCCATGAGCGGCAATAGCTCGACATGCGTAAAGCCCATCTCGGCGACGTAGTCGGCGAGCGGCTCCGCGACTTCCCGATACGATAGCGAGCGGCCGTCGGCCGTGCGTCGCCATGAGCCGAGATGGACCTCGTAGATCGACCACGGGGCGCCGAGCGCGTTGGCCTCCTTGCGTTGGGCCATCCATGCCGCGTCACCCCAGGCGTAATCGAGCGGCCAAACGCGTGACGCCGTTTGCGGCGACAACTCCGCGAAACTTGCGAAGGGGTCGGCCTTGTCGACTCGATAACCGTTGTAGCGCGAACGGATATGGTATTTGTACGCCGCGCCCTGCTCGACGCCCGGGACGAACGTCTGCCAGATACCGGAGTGGTCAGCGCGCGGCGTCAGCGAGTGAGCCCCGGGCGTCCAATCGTTGAAACTGCCGATGACCGAGACGTGCTCCGCATTCGGCGCCCAGACCGCAAACCGCACACCGGGCTCACCGTCCACCACCGCCAAGTGTGCACCCAGCAGCCGATAAAGCCGCGCGTGCGTGCCTTCGCGAAAAAAATAGACGTCGCCTTCGCCGATCCCCCCGGGGCCCGCTGTCTGAGGCGTCGCACCGCCGGCGTTCTCCGCTACCAAAATTGCCTCCCTTTCCTTGGATTGCAAACATTGGCTTGCAAATCCGTGCGCGGCACCGACACCGCAAGATTCTGCGCCTCATGCGGCGCTCGCCCCTGCGTCCGCGGCAGCAAGTTCCATGCCGGCAGCGCCGTAACGCCGAAGCGAATGCTCAATGGTTCACAGCTGGAAAACTGACCCTTAAATGGGTCACAATACCTCTCATGAACCGCGTAAGGGACAGCGAGCGGTGGCCGACCTACGCCGTGCTGATGGGCGATCTGGTCGGCAGCGAACGCGCCGCTTCTCCAAAGACTATGCATCACGTTTTCAACCTTGCCGTGGACGCCGCCAATCAACGCTACCACGCCCGCATCTCCTCGCCGCTGACCATCACTCTAGGCGATGAGTTTCAAGGGTTGCTGCCGACGCTCGTCGACGCTTGGGACGTCGCCGCGGCAATAAGGCTTCAGCTGCTCCGGGCGAGCGTCGCGTGTCGTTTCGTAATCGGGCTGGTCGAGCTCGACACGCCGCTGAACCCTGACCGCGCCTGGAACATGATGGGCCCCGGGCTAGGCGTCGCTCGCGACAAGCTAAACGAAAAACGGGCGGAGAACGCCTACCGATTCTCGCTGCCCGATGAGCCGCTCGTCGAGCCGCTCTTGGACGCAATCGGCGACGGGCTGACGCAGGTCGAGCTCGGCTGGACGGCGACGCAGCTCACCTACTATGCCGAGACCCGCGATTCGAGCCGCACCAACGTGGAGATTGCAGAGGCGCTCAAAGTGACCCCGAGATCGTTGTATAAAGTGCTGCACGCCGCCCGCGCGGATTTTCACACCAGACACTCGACAGTGCTGAGGACGGCACTCGCCCGCCTCGACGGGCGATACGGGTTGAGATGATCATCGCGCTCCAGGCGGCCGCATATGTCGCTTTCGCCGTGCTGCTGACCTTCGGCGGCAACGTGGTGTGCCGCTGGGTGCTGCGCGCGAGCGCAACGCGGGCACCTGCCGAGATCGAGCAGACCATCACGCTGCGCGCCGGCCGTGTCATCGGTCTACTGGAACGATTGCTGATCTTTGTCGGCTTGGTGGGGAGCAGCTGGGAAATTCTTGCGAGCGTGATCGCCCTGAAGACGGTCGCGCGCTACAGCAAGCTCGATGAGCAGAACAATGCGGAATACTTTCTGGTTGGCTCGCTCGCAAGTATTCTGTGGGCCGTAGTGATGACCGGAGCGATCGTGCTCTTCGATCGCGGCGCAGGCTTCGGCGCGCTCGCGCAGCTGATGGGATTGTTCGACAACCCCATGCAAGCACACGGCTAGTCGCCGCGCTCGATGTGGTAGATCAAATCCCCGCCGCTCGCCGCGGTCGATGATTCCGTCACGAGACGCCACCGGCGCGAGATCGTATAGCGCAGCCGCAAGGTAACCGCTCGGGCTTACGGCGACAGGGTCACCGGCAACGCCGACGACATGGATTTCGAGCTCTGCACTCACGACGAGCAGATAACGGCCGCCGACGAGCGACCCGAAGGCGTCACGCGGACCGAGCGCTTGATACGCATAACCGCGCACGCTGCCGTCGCCGCCGGCATAGAGCCGCTGCGACGGCGGCAGGCG
>CAZFJU010000077.1:0-10645 GCA_964518995.1 uncultured Gammaproteobacteria bacterium | reverse complement strand
GCGGTGCCGTGCGAACGACGACGGGGATATGGCGGTTCTCCGCCTGCCCGCGTTCGACATCGACGACGACGTCATCGAAGTAGCCGCTATCGTTTAGCACGATCTGCAGCGCGAGCAGCCGGTCGGTATCGAAAGGCTCACCGTGTCCGTGATCGACAACAACGCTCGGACATTGGGCAGCAGCTCGTCGTCCAGCCCATCGATCCGAACGGCCACGTCCGCATTGACCGCTTGCCAGCCGAACGCTAACAGCAGCCAAGCGATCGTTACGCACTGGCGGCCGGAACGGCGTCTCGTCGTGCTCATTTCCTCCGTAAGCTCGCGCGGGATAAACCGAGTATCGGCGCGGTCGCGAGCGCGCCGCCAAGCGCTCAATAATGACATGCGGGACGTCCTGCGGACGCGTCGCCGCGCTCAAAGCCGCACCGGCTTTCGCTTATCCCGTGGCATGCTGCTTGCATCAGTTCCGGCACGGAGGGATCCGATATGGCCGACGAAGACGCAAGAGCCGTCGAAGGAATTCTGGTCGGAGCGGGGCTTGGTGCGATCATCTGGACGATCGTTGCCGCGTTGGCATGAGCCTCATCGTTAGCAACTTCGACGCGCTCGACGCCGCTGAAGCGTACGACGTTTGCATCGTCGGCGCCGGAATCGCAGGCGCCGTCCTCGGCGTCACCTTGCTGCGCGCCGGGCTACGGGTTTTGATCGTCGATGCAGGGCCAACCCAGGCTGCAGACGAATATCGCGGTCGCGCAGCCGACGGCGGTCCTGGCCCTTTTGACCTGCCTCAGCGACGGCGCGCGCGGGCGCAGCAGACCGGACCCACGTTCTGCGAGCGACTAGACCCCGTCGACTTCCGAGCGCATCCCTATACACGGCGCTCGAACCCCTGGCCGATCAGCTATACGGATCTCGAACCGCATTACTGTGCGGCCGAGCGGATGCTGCGCGCACGGCAGAGCCTGCCTGCGCCCGACCGGCACCTGCCCGGCGCACCTGGACGCCCCGTTGATGCCGGTTTGGCCGCGCTCCTGCGACGCCACGGCATCGATGCCAAAGGGGCGGCGTGTGCAACGCCGGGCCACGGCAGGGAAAGGTTCCACTCGTCGAGCGAACTCCTGCCCGAGTTCAGAGCATCGCGCCGCGGCGTCGTCGCATCGGGCATCACCGTGACGCGGCTCTGCACCGATGAGAATGGCCGCGTGACCGCGGCCGTGTGCCGCGCGACGGACGGCACGAGCAAGCTGGCCAGGGCGGGCACATTCATCTTAGCCGCCGGCCCGCTCGAGACGCCCCGGCTGCTGCTGGCGTCGCGATCGCGCCGCTTCCCGCACGGCGTCGGTAACGATCATGATCGCGTCGGGCGCGGGTTCGCCGATCAGGCCGTGATCCGCCTCCGCGGAAGCATGGATCGGGTCATGGATCGACTCGGTCCACTGCCCGGCGTATGCACGCCGCTGCATACGGAGCAATTTCACCAGATGTTCCGGCGCTACGGGCTCGGTGCTGTCCACCCCTACTTCGAACGCACCCGCGGCATCCGCTGGCAGGACATCGGCAAACGGAGCTGGCGCGATATCCTTGCAAACGCCGCAAGCCGGCGCGACACGCTGTCGCTGACGTGTCGCGTTGAGACGATTCCGCACGACGAGAATCGAGTGACCCTATCGACGACCGCGTTCGACGCGTTCGGCGAGCCGCGCGCGCAACTGGTCTTCAGCCCAGCGGCCGAAGATCTCGACCTGATCGCGCGAACGCGTGCGTGGCTGCAGTGCTGGATCCACCGGCTCGGCGTCTCCCGCTGCGAGCAGGACGGCCTCGAATGGAATGCCAGCATGAGCGGTACGTGCCGCATGGGCGCGGACCCACGCGCCAGCGTCTGTGATGCCACGTTGCGCGTGCATGCGACCCCTAATCTCTACCTTTGCGGCACGGAAGCCTTTCCGCGCAGCGGCGCCGTGCCCGCCGTGCTGACGGTCTCCGCGCTAGCTCACCGCCTTTCGCGGCACATCAGCGCACGAGTACGCTGGTGCGCGCGAGCCGCCGCGAAGCCGGCGCGGTCAATCGAGGCCGCGCACGCGGTGCCGATCCTCCTCGCGCGTCGCCGCCCGCAGTAGTGATCCGCAGCGGAGCACACAGACTGGCCGCTGCGCGATACGAATTTAGAGCGGTAGACGCACCTCGAACTCGGCGCCGTGCCCGCTCCCGGCGCTGCGCACACTAATCCTGCCGCCGTGCAGCTGAGTCAAGTTCTCCGCCATCGCGAGGCCGAGCCCGAGCCCGCGCGAGCCGTCCGCACGCGGACTCGGATCTTGGAAGAAAGGCTCGAACACATACGGCAGCACCGACGACTTGATACCGCGGCCGTCGTCGGCCACGGTGACGATCGCCTCGCGCTCGCGACGAACGGCGAAACGTATGGTTCCGCCCTCGCCGGTGTATTTACGTGCATTGTCGAGCAGGCTGTCGATGATCTGCGCCAACCGGAGCGGATCACCGCGGACGAGCACCGGCTCCTTCGGAAGGCACATTACGAGCCCGCGCCCGGCGCCGACGTCGAGTGTCTCGAGGCAACGCCACGCCACAGCGCGGAGATCGACCGTTTCCGCCTCCAACTTGATCTTGCCGCGCTGGACTCGGGCCACGTCAAGGAGCTGATCGAGCAGGCGAGACAGGTGCCGCAGCTGTCGACCGATGACGTCCGCCCCCCAGCGCCGCTGCTCGGTGCTTAGAGCGTCGCCGGCCATGGAAAAGATCTCGGCAACATGGCCGATTGAATTGAGTGGGTTGCGGAGCTCGTGGCCGAGCATCGCGAGGTACTGATCACGCAGGCGGACGTCCTTGTTCAGCCGCGCGAGCAGATCCCTGACTTCGTACTGACGCCGACGCGATTTCACGGCGGAACGCAGCGCACTCGCGAGAGAAAGCGTCGGCACCGGCCGGTGCAGCAGCACGAGCTTGACGCGTACGTGCCGCTGGAGCTCCTCGATCGCGTCGAGGGCGGCGTGCACTTCGTTATCCGTCTCGGAGAACAGCGCAATGATCGGCAGCTCCGACCAGCGGGCTTGTGAGTCCAGGACGTCTCGAAGGTCATCCAGCCCCGAGGCAAGGCTGGTGTCGCATAGCAGCGCCGCGCCGGCGCCCTTCGCGACCGCGCCCGCAAGCTCTGCACCGTCGCGAACGAAGCGTAGCTGCACGTCTGCACGGATCGCCGCTTCGCGCACGAACTCGATGTCCGCGCTCGGCGCGTGCACGAGCACCACGGTATCCGCCTGGTCCGGCTTCGCGCCCCCGCCCTGCGACACCAAGCCCCCTATACAGCGGGTTCGGCCGGCATCGTATAGCGCCGGCGCACAGCCGCCGCGATCTTCTCGCGGCTTTGGCGGGCATCGAGTGCGGCATCGTTCTCAATCTGAGCCGCCTCTTCCGCGAGCGAATCGTCTTTGATCGCAGCCCGAAACCACGCGGAGTAGTCGCCCGCCGCGCGATGGTATTCCCAGGTGTCGTCGTCGACGCCGTCTGCAAGCTCGACGAACAGCATCAGATTATGCGCCCGGAGGTTCAGGCGTTGATCCGCTCCGCGAAAATAGAAACTGCTATCCTCGCCGAGCCGGCCTTCCGCATACTTGCGGGTGTGCCGACGATGCGCCTGTCGCGGCGCTCGCGCCTTCACGAGCCGCGGCGGCTCGGCTCCGCTCATTCGAAACACCACCAGCTCTTCGTCGTCAGGCACGGGCACGTCGGCTGGGCGAGCGCGGCCGGCGATCTCACAGACCGTGCGGATCACCTCGCCGGCATGCTCCCCGACGGCAATCACCGTATCGACGGCCTCGAGCGCCGCCGGCGCAACCGAGTCGGGATGCACGGTAATCATGATGACGCCGGGCAAGTGGTCCGTCAGCACATGCGAGAGCTCGCCGCGGTCGGCCGGCAGCAGATGATGCGTTTCGTCGATCAATAGCCAGTGCGGCCGCCCGGTGCGGGCACGCAGCGATGCGATCTGGGGCAGCAGCCCGGCGAAAAACGCGGGCCTCTCGGCCATCGTGAAGCACTGCGTATTGATGACGACGTTCGTGCCGAGGTGCTCGAGCAACTTCAGGGCTTCGTCGGTCTGCGGTGCCGTCTGAGCATCCCCCAGGATGACCGCATCCTCGAGCTCGTCATAATCACCCTCGGGATCGAGCACGCAGAACTCGAACTCGCCTTCGGCCATCTGCTCGGTAAGCGCCTTGGCTAGCGTCGACTTGCCGACCCCCGATGTGCCCGCAATCAGCACACCGCCGCCGTGCGGCCCGATCAGCAGGTCCTCGCCGTTCTCCGCGCTGCCCACCGCAAGCGCATGCCGCGCCGGCACCAGCGACGAGTCGTTCTCTATGATCCGCCCGACGAGCTCTTGCACGCCGTCACCATGCGCGGCGGCGAGCACGCAGTCGGCTTCGGCTTTCAGCGCGGGCAACGCGTTATCCACTGCGGCGGCGCAGCCGCACACGCTCATGAACGCGTGATCGTTTTCCGCATCGCCGACGCCAACCACGTTATGCGCGGAGAGCCCCAAGTCCTCGAGCGCAGCCGCAAGACCCGATGCCTTGTTGACGCCCGGCGGCAGGACCATCACGGCGCCCTTGTTGAAGATGATCTGGAGCTCAAGCCCGAGCTCCCGAATCGCATTGAGAACCTGCGTTTCCGCAGGCTCCCACGTGGCGACGATCACCTCGCCAACTGCCAACGGTTCCACCCGCAGCGCCTTGAGTCGCTCTACGAACGAGGGCGGAGGGGGCTCGGCAAGTGGCCGCATCGCCTCCGTCGAGGGGTCGTAAAGCACCGCGCCGTTCTCGGCCACGATCCGATCGAAGACGTCGACGTCGCGAAATACCCGCTTGAGATCCTCGAGCTCCCGGCCGGTGACAAGGATTAGCCGCCGGCCTGTGCTCTTCATGCGGCGCAGGGCGCCGAGCGTCTCATCAGTGACGACGCCGCCGTGCGCCAGGGTTCCGTCGTAATCGGTAGCAAGTGCAAGAAAGTACAATGAAGTGGCCCGTCAGAGCTGCTGCATCAGCTCCTGCTTGCGCTCTGTCATTCGCTCGCCGAGCTCCAGCAGCGCCGCTTTATCGAAGACCTTCTTGGCCTTCGGGAAAATTTCGCCTTCCTCTTCTTCCGCGTGGTGCTCGATCAGGTCTTTCAGCACCTTCGCGCGCCCGGCGAACTCATCGCTCGCTGGATCGGTTTCCTCGAGATCCGGCAACACCAGTGCGCTGACTGCTCGATGTTCCTCCTTCGCCTCGTGGTACAGTTGGCCTGCCTCCTCGGCGTCGGAATCGCGGAAGGCCGGATAGAAGATCTCTTCCTCGATTTGAGCGTGTACCAAAATCTCCTGCTTGATTTTCTGCAGCAGGTCGCTGCGCGTCTTTACCGCACGGTTGGTCGTGCTGGTCAGCTGCGACAGCAGCTCTCTCACTTTTTTATGATCTTCAAGCAACATGTCGATCGCGTTCACCGATGCCATGGTAAATAAAGCTCCTGCCGTATAGTGGTCGCGGAACTACACAGCAAAACGCATGCCATCCACGGCGTCGAGCGCTCGGCGGCATCATCGCTCACTGAGCCGATGAATGACGAGCATGCGTACGTCGTAGGCGTTTCAACTGTATTGCACCTACACATGTGTGTGCAATGTCGCGCCCGCCGACGATAGGACGCTCATCGGCGCTCGACCTCCGCACGCAGCGTAGCGAACCCCACGGGCTTGGTTAGATGCTGATCGAAGCCGGCATCGCGCGCGGCGGCGCGGTCTTTGTCTCGCCCGAAACCGGTCACCGCAATGAGACGCACATCCCGCAGCTCCGGGATACGCCGGGCGCGGCGCGCGATCTCGTAACCATTCATACCGGGTAAATCGATGTCGACGATTGCCGCGTTCGGCGGATCGGCAATGAGCTTCTCCAGGCCGTCCGGTCCGGTGGCCGCGGTCTCGACCCGATAACCACAGGCCTCGAGAAGAATCCGCAAACCTTCTCGCGAATCTTCGTCGTCCTCGACGACCAGTATTCTCGGCAGTTGGCCCATCTTGGAAGCCGTGTTAAGCATTCTGCCGTCGCGAATCAGCCGCCTGCAGCACGATCCACTTTGGCAGCGAGATAGAAATCGCTTTCCGTCAACCCGTCGATCTTATGGGTCCAAATCTCAACGCGGCAGCGCCCCCAGCCGATGTGTAGATCGGGGTGATGTCGTTGCCGCTCGGCGATCTGCCCCACTTCAACCGCAAAGTCGAGCGCCTGTTTGAAGTTCTGATATTCGAACGTTCGCTCCAAGTGGCCGGCCTCGTTGATCCGCCAGCCGGCGGCGAGCTGCGCAAGCAGGGATTCCGCCTCGGGCCGCCCGAGCGGCGGGACGCCGCCACGACACGGCACGCATTGCTGATCTGCAAGACTCACTTGCTGGTCTCCTAGCCGCTCCGATTGCCAAGTTTCAAACTGCCGATATCCAATTTCCGCTACCTACAATTGCCACTACTAAAGGGCACCACCCCGGCGGCAAGCGGCAACCAGCGCGCATACCATGCCGCACTTGTCTTTCGTTCCACAAGCTCGCCGTGGGAAGTCAGCGGTGTTCGTCTGGCACGCCGCAGGCAGCAAGCAGTAGACCGGCCCGCGTGCGCGAGCGGCCGCAAAGTTTGGCGCGGCGTTACAGATTCTGCTTCCGATCCGGCAATGGGCGACGGGGAGCCGGGGCTCCTGGGCCTGGCATGTATCTTGCTGCGGATTATGTCTACCGATCCGACAAGGGCATCCGCATGAAACCGACCGGCTGGGCCGTAACGACGGGGCTGGCCGCCGTCGTGGCGACGGCACTCTACACCGTGGCGGCTGCATGGCCGTTCGTCGACGAGAACGACAATCCGACTCTGTCACCCCTGCTTCAACGGGTGACCCCAGCGGTGGTGAATGTTGCCGTTGCGTCGGTGGCGCCGCAAGGTCCGCAAAATCCGTTGCTCGAGGATCCGTTCTTTCGCCGGTTCTTCGATCTGCCGGAGGGCTTGCAGCAGCCGCCGGTGCCGCGGCAGGGCATCGGTTCCGGGGTGATCATCGATGCCGATGAAGGGCTGATCGTATCGAACAGTCACGTCGTGCAGAACGCCGACTCGATTCTCGTCACCCTGACGGATCGGCGCCGATTCGAGGCCGAGGTCGTCGGCAGTGACCCACTTACCGACATCGCGTTGCTGCGCATCGACGCCGAGAATCTGAGTGCGCTCGAGCTCGGCAACTCCGAGGATCTCGATGTCGGCGATTTCGTGGTCGCGATCGGCAACCCCTTCGGTCTCGGCCAAACCGCCACGTCCGGCATCGTGAGCGCGCTCGGCCGCGGCGGCATCAATGTCGAAGGCTACGAGGATTTCATCCAGACCGATGCCTCGATCAATCCAGGCAACTCGGGCGGCGCGCTGATCGGCCTGGACGGCACTCTAAAAGGCATCAACACCGCGATACTGGCTCCCGCCGGCGGCAATATCGGCATTGGCTTCGCGATTCCAAGCAACATGGTTCGCACGGTCGTCGAGCAACTCCTCGAGTACGGCGAAGTGCAGCGCGGCCGGGTCGGAATAGGCATCCAGGATGTCGTCCCGGGTCTATCGGAGGCACTCGAGCTCGGCGCCGACAACGGGGCGCTCGTGAGTGAAGTGGAGCCCGGCTCGCCCGCCGAGGAGGCCGGAATTCAGCCCGGCGATGTGATTACTGCCGTGAACGGCGCTGAAGTCGGGACAGCGGCGGAGCTGCGCAACGCGATCGGCCTGATCCGCGTAGGCCAGTCCGTGACGCTCACGGTCGTGCGCTCGGGTGAGAGCATGGACATCAGCGTCAGCGTCGGCTCGCCGGACGCCGCGGCCGCAGCGCCGCAGCCGGGCGCCGGCGAAGAGTCCGCTCGGCTTCGCGGCCTCGATGGCGCGGAATTGCAAACGCTCGATCCGACTGATCCGCGCTTCGACGGCCAAACTGGCGTGCTGGTCGCCGCCGTCAGGCCCGGCAGCCCGGCTGCACGAAATGGCCTGCAGCCGAATGACGTGATCCACGCCGTCAATCGCGCGGAGGTGACGACGATTGCCGAACTCGACGCGGCGCTCGACGAGGCGAGCGGGCCGGTCGCGCTGCGTGTGGACCGTATGGGTCGACAGCTGTTCTTATTACTTCAATAATCATTAGGACATAATCATTAGGCCCTATCGTCAAGCCACGCTGGAGAGCGTGAAGGAGTACGGGGAAATGCGATGGCCCCCCGATGTGCTGGCGGTCATGCGACGTAGCCGACGCCATGATTCGAACGAGTCCTACCCGCAACGCGGCGCAACGATGCGTGCGTTGCGCTGGGCCACCGCGGGCGCGCGCAGCGCTCCGGACTATGGCTGCGTAGATTGGTACGTGTACGAGGAGCCGCGACCGGAGCAGGAACACTTCTGAGCTCTCGCGTCTCGAATCGCAATCGTCTACGTGACGCGCTGCGCTGGCTCGGCCGGCGCGAGCGCGGCATGCTGATCGCGCTAATCACCGTTTTCGCTGGCGTTTGGCTGTTCGCAGAAATCTCGGACGAAGTGCGGGACGGCGACACGCTCAGCATCGACGAGCACCTCCTGCTGCTCTTGCGCTCGGCCGACGACCCCGCGAATCCGCTCGGGCCAGACTGGCTCGCGGAGACTGCACGCGATTTTACCGGGCTCGGCAGCATGGGAATTCTAACGCTGCTGACGCTCGGGTCCGTTGGGTTCCTGGCCCTGCAAGGCAAGCGCCACCTCGCGTGGTATGTGCTGGCGGCCGTCGGCAGCGGCGTTGTCCTCAGCATGCTGCTCAAGGCCGGCTTCGATCGGCCGCGCCCGGACCTCGTGCCCCACGGGCAAGCGGTCTATACCAGCAGTTTTCCGAGCTCGCATTCCATGCTCTCCGCCGTGACCTATCTGACGCTCGGCGCGCTGCTCGCCAATTCGCAACCAGCGGCTGTGCTGAAGGGATATCTGCTCGGCATTGCCGTGTTGCTCACCGCCGTGGTGGGTATTTCCCGAGTCTATCTCGGCGTGCATTGGCCGTCCGACGTGCTCGGCGGGTGGACAGCCGGCTGCGCATGGGCCCTCGCTTGCTGGAGCTTGGCGCGCTACCTTCGCCGGCGTGGAGCGGTGGAATGACGACGTCGGTATTCGATCGGTGCGTCACGTCGAGCTGGAAACCGGCGTGCAGCTGCTCGGGGCCGCACTGACCCTGCTCGCAACCGGGCTCGGCGTCTTTGCCGCCGTTCACGCGCTCCTCAACAAACGTCGGCCGCAGGCGGCCCTTGGGTGGATCGCAGTCAGCCTCACCCTGCCCTTCGTCGGCGCGCTCCTGTACTACACATTCGGCATCAACCGGGTCCAGAGCCGCGCAAGATTGCTGCGCGGGAAGACCCGCTCCGCCGCCACACCGCTCGTGTTGGACGACGAGTTTCCGCTCGTCGGAGGAAACCACGTCGACGTGCTGCATAACGGCGAGCAAGCATACCCCGCGATGCTGGCCGCCATTCGCGGCGCCAAGCGCTTTGTGTGGCTATCGACGTACATCTTCGGGACCGCGGGCGTCGGCGGGGAGCTGATCGCCGCATTGGCGGAAGCCCGGCGGCGGGGTGTCGACGTGCGCGTGCTCATCGATGGGGTCGGCGAGCTTTATACCTGGCCGCGGGCGGCACCGCTCCTGCGCCGCGCTGGCGTGACCGCAGCGCGCTTTCTACCGCCGCGGCTGCTGCCGCCGTCATTACACGTGAACCTGCGCAATCACCGGAAGATTCTCTTGGTCGACGGCGACACGGCCTTTTCCGGCGGCATGAATCTCGACGAGCGGCATCTCGTCGCCGACCCAAAGCAACGACGTCCGGTGGTCGATATCGCATTCAAGCTGCACGGGCCCGTGGTCGGACTGCTTGAAGCACTGTGGGCCGCGGACTGGCGATTCACGACCGGAGAATCCCTTCCTCTCGGCCTCAGCGCCGGCGCTCGCGGGCCGGCGCGCTGTCGGGTGGTGGCGGACGGACCCGAGGAAAACCGCGAGCCGCTGATCGCGCTGTTGCTCGAGGCCATCGCAAGCGCTCAACGGCGGGTGGCGATCATGACGCCGTACTTCCTGCCGCCGCCGCCGCTGATCGGTGTCATGCAGGCGACCGCGCTGCGCGGCATAGATGTCGATGTCGTGCTGCCGGCCGAGAACAATCTGCCCTACGTCCATTGGGCGACCCGGCACATGCTCTGGGAGCTGCTGCTCTTTGGCGTGCGCGTCCATTATCAGCCGGGGCCATTCGTGCACAGCAAGTTTCTCGTCGTGGACGACGAGCGCGCGATCACCGGCTCGTGGAACCTCGATCCGCGCAGCCTTCGACTGAATTTCGAGCTTGCCGTCGAGATCCGCGATCATCGCGCAGTCGGCGACCTCGCACGCCATTTCGATGTGTGCCGGGAGCGCTCGACAGCGGTGACCCTGCACGAGGTCGATGGCCGACCGCTGATCCAACGCCTGCGTGATGGCGCGGCGTGGCTGTTCACCCCCTACCTTTGACCGGTGAGCAGCCCTCGCTGCTCGATGACGGCGTACCTGTGATAGCCTTATCCTGAGCTCCGGACGGTAGAAGGCGAATGAAA
>CAZFJU010000076.1:0-17472 GCA_964518995.1 uncultured Gammaproteobacteria bacterium | reverse complement strand
ACAGCTTGCTGCTGCTCCTGGCGAGGACCGGCGCACGCCTCGCCCCGCACCACGACTATCGCGCTGAGGCCCGTTCGATCATGGACGGCCTGTACCGTCATGACCCCGCGCTGCGAGTCGATCATCCGCGGATCAACCGCTTCTACCAGCTCTATTACCGGACGCTGGTGGTGGAGGAAGGACGCTTGTGGGTGCCGCTCGATCCGCCGGCGCGGCACTTCACCAGCTTCGCGGACTACCGCGACGCGCTGGGTAGGAGCGTCGACCGCATCGTCGCGAATTACCGCGATGCGCAACGGCATATCTCGTTGACGGACTATGGGACGCTATCAGATGGCTATGATTCGACCACCGTCACGTGCCTCGTAAAGGACCACGGAGTCGGCCGTTTCTTCAGCTACCGCGGCTCTTGGAGAGGAGTGCAGCCGGACTGCGACACCGCGCCGATCGCAGCCGCCCTCGGTGTCGAGCCGATCTGGATCGACTCAACCGAAAGCGACGCGCCAGAGGACGAGCGCTACATGCATGCCGCGACTCCAGGCGGCTTCCAGCCGCCGTTGCTGAGGATGACGACCTACGTCGCACGCGACGGTCGACCGGCTGTCGTTTTTACCGGCTATCACGGCGATATCATTTGGGGCTTGAAACCCGACGGCAACGATCACGCTGCGGACATTCTGCGCCATGATCTATCGGGACTGGATCTCAGCGAGATTCGCTTGAAGGCCGGCTTCATCCATGTCGCTGTACCCTTTCTTTTTGCGCGCAGCACGCCAAGCATTCGCGCCATCTCGCGTAGCGCTGAGATGGATCCGTGGCGGTTGCATAACGATTACGACCGGCCGATATGCCGTCGCATCGTCGAAAGCGAAGGTGTGGCGCGTGGCCTCTTTGGCGTCAAGAAGCATGGGCTCCTGCACATCCCGCGACGCCCGCTCGACCCAGAGCTCCGCGAGCGCTATCTCCGCTACCTCGGCACCGCTTATGGATGGGGACGGCCCCGCGCGCTGGCCCGCCTTGCATTCGACAAGTTCAGCGGTTTAGGCGTGCAGAAGATCAGCCGGGTCATGCCCGCTCACGGGCCGCTGAGGCCGGTGAGAGAAAAGCTTCTGGCCTGTTTCCGCCGGCTCACCGATGGTGAATCCTTGCTACCCAGCCGGGTGAACTTCCGGGTCGCACTGTACGCGTGGTCCGTCGACGAGCTGACTCGCGAGCTCGGCGAACGAAGCTCTGCTTCGGTTGAGTCGGTCGACTGAGCGTGCGGCGGACGTACGCCCGCCGCACGCCGTATGCGCTTGCGCAGTCTACGGGCCTAAAAATCCATCGTCATGGTCACGAATCCGCGCCGGCCGAGCGGATCGTAGGTCGAGCCGCCATTCCGCGTGCACGGCGTCGGGAAAGGCTCCGCCTCGGGATTGCCGCCGGTGCACGGCGGAATCTTGTCGAAAAGATTCTCGATGCCGACCGTCAACCGATATCGATCGTTGAACCGGTAGCCTCCGGTCAGCGCGAACATATGGTAGTCCTCCTGCACGCCGCCGTATCGACATCCGGTCCCCGCAGGGTTCGTCAAACAGGCGGCAGACTCGATCGATGGCCAGAACTGATGCCGCAACGACACGTTCCACGGGCCGCGGAAGTAGCTCGCCGTAGTAAAGATCCGGTAGTCGTAGCCCTGGCATTGAATCTGCAACGAGCAGCCCTGCGTGCCGGCCCAATCCGTGGTTTCCAGCTCAGGGGAATCCTGCGTTTCTGATGCGATGTTGTAGTTCGCGACCGCGTTGAGGTTGAACCCGCCGGATCCAATCTGCTTCGACCAGTTCACCTGCAAGTCGACACCTTCGACCAACGCGCGGCCCTCGTTCGTAAAGCTATTGTCGATATTCGAAGGGTTGCCATTGGTCGGGTCACGGTAGAGCGTCGCACACGCAGGGATGGACGCATCGCCCGTCGGATTAAGCTCGATGCTGAGGCAGCGCTGGTAGTGCGAGTTCGCGCTTTCGACCGCGATCATGTCCGAGATCTCGATCTGGTAGTAATCGAGCGTGATCGTCCAGTTGTCGAACGGGCTCATGACCAGGCCGAGTGTCCAGGTATCGGCCTCCTCCTCGCGCAGGTTCGGGTTGCCGAAGCTGTTCTGCGTGCCGGCACCGCCGGTCTCGGGCTGATTGCTGATCGGCCGATTGTCGTAGTACTCGAACGCACCGGCAGGGCCCATCAGCGCCCGGCAGATGGCCTCGGTTTGCGCGGCCTGCGCATCGCCGAGATGGGCGGGCCCGCGAGTCGCGGGATCGGGATTCGCGCTCCACGGGCTCGATCGATGGTTCTGCGAGCAGTGATCGCCGAACCCGCCGGCTGCACCGAAAATCTGCGTGCGCGAGACGAACAGCTCGCCCAGGTTCGGCGCACGCAGCGCACGGTTATAGCCGCCGCGCAACCGAAAGTTCGGCGTGAACGCCCAATCGATAAGCGCCTTGTACGTAGTCACCTTGTCGACCTGCGGCATGCTCCAGTCGGATACACGGCCGCCAAGCTCTACCGCGAAGTGCTCGACACCGCGGGGGCCGCCGGAGACGATCGGGATCAGCAGCTCGCCGTAGATTTCACTGACGTCGAACTCACCGAAGCTGTTCTCGTTCGGGAACAGGCCTGCGATGGGGTCGATGTAGTTCTGGTTTTGGCTGAGGTTATCCGGTTCGTACGTATAGCTATTCTCGCGGTACGACGCACCGACGGCATACTGCAGCGGCCCGGCCGCCATCTCCAAGAGGTCGCCGACCAGGTTCGCCTCGACCTCCGTCTGCGTGACTTCGACTTTGTTCTTCAAATCCGGCGTCATCATCGTGACGCAATCCTGCGACACCTGAAAATCGTGGATCACCGGAAGGCCTGACGTGCAGACCGGAATGCTTTCGGCGAAGCCGACCACGTACGGGTTCGGATCAAAAATAGAGTTCCGACCATAGTTCGGCGACGCCATGATGCCGCGCCACGTGCTGAGCCGCGCGGAACCGCGCTGCACGATGAAGTTGTCGGTGCGTCCGGTCGAGGCGGTGATGTTCCAGAAGTCGTTGCCGCCAGGCAGCTCCCCTTCGAGCCCGGCGGAGAACTGCATCGTCGTTAACGTGTTGGTGCTGGAGCGGGCCGCGCCCGTCGTATCGCGGATATAGTCGGGCGGCCTGTTGATCCAGAGGTCCGCATCCGGATTTTGCCTGCTTCGGAATAGATTCCAGATCTCCGGCGTAACGGGCCAGGCCTCGGTCTGGGTGCACCCGGGCAAACCGTCGGCCCATGGTGTCTGAGGAGACGGCGCCGCCTCGCAGTTCACGCCGAAACGGCCGCCCGGCAGGTAGGCCGAGTTCGTCGTGCCGTCCGCGTTCAGCGGGTTGGGGATCCCCCCTGCCGGATTCCCCACGTACGGGTCATTGCCGAACGGCAGCACCGCGCCCCAGAACGTGATCGTATCCGCCGTGAGCCCGAGGTTCGTTTCGGTCTGCGTGCGTGTGACCATGGCCTGAGTCGTCACTCGGACGCCTTCACCCACATCGAACACCCCGCGCGCGAAGGCCGAAAGACGCTCCAAAGGCGTCGACGCCCATGACCAGAAGTTGTTTTCCTTGATGTTGCCGTTCGGTTGGTACACTCGGAAGGGCAAGCCCGGATAGTTGTTGTTGTAATCGTCATTCAACGGCCCCGTGTAGCGATAGGAGCCGGCATTCCCCGGGTTGTGCATGAGCCCTGTATAAATGGTGCCGTCATTGCGGTTGAGCAGAAAGCGGGCGTTGTTCGGCACACCGTTGTTGATCCCGTCGCCGTCCGGATCGCAGGCGGTAGGCCCGCCGCCGGGGGGCGGCGGTGCGGGCGACGACCACTCGGTCGCACCGATCGCGCACGGCGCGGCTTGATTGAAGAGCTGATTGACGTAGATCTGGCTCGGATTACCGGCGCCGGTGGCCGCGGCCGCGAAATCGTTCGAGATCCACGTATCCGTTCCCCAGCCAAACGCAGTGCCCGGCGCGCTCGGGTGTCTCATGGTGTCCACGCGCCAGTCGCGTTCCCATTGATGTTGCAGCGAGCGCGTCGAGCGTTCGACACCGAGCATGACATTGCCGCGGTCGCCGGCGACGTTCGCACCAATAAGCGCAGAGATCGAGACCTCCTGATTGCCGCCGTGCTGGGTATCGCCGAAGCGAACGTCCGCGCTTACGCCTTCGAAGTTATCCTTCAATACGAAGTTGACGACACCGCCGACGGCGTCCGCACCGTACACGGCCGACGCACCGCCGGAGATGACCTCGACGCGGGCGATCGCCGCGGACGGAATCGAGTTCGTATCGACCACCATCGTCGCATTAACTGGCATAGCTCGCCGGCCATTGATGAGCACGAGATTCCTGTTCGGCCCGAGGCCGCGTAAGCTCACCGTCGACGCGCCGACGGTGTTCGTGGCGGTTTGCTGCACGTCCGTCGTGGTGAACTGCGTCACGGCCGGCACGAACTGCGGCAATTGGTTGAGCACCGTCTCGACGCCGATCGACGTCGTCTGGTCGAAGATTTCCTCCTGGATGGTCTGGATGGGGCTGTTGGCGGTGAAATCCTGGCGGCGAATGCGCGAACCCGTGACGGTAATCTCTTCGACCGCCTGCGCCTGTTCCTCCTGCGCCGATGCCGTCGGCGGTGCGAGCGCGAGCGATGAAGCCAGCAGGGCGCCGCTTGCGAGCACGAACGGCCGCCACGGCGCATCGTCGCCGGCTCGCGGCGACAGGCTCCGCAAGACATATGACACGGCTATGGCGAGCTGCCGCGCACGCATAGACGTGCCGCCTCGTTGCATTGTCTTCATACGTCCCTCCCCGAGGTCTCTGAATGCGACGACGGAATAAATTGTTTTTGATGTCGCATTATCGAGACTATCACTTGATTTATACCGTCGCAAATTGCCGCGGCGGCCTCCGCCGCGGCATGGGCCACTCGTGCAGTGGGACGGTTGGGTCGCATGCCAAAGACAGAAGATGGATCAGAACATGGAAACTGCTAGCCCGCTTCTCGTCGTCGGTATGCACCGCTCGGGCACGCGTCTCGTCGCGGACGTTCTCGCGTCACTCGGTGTATTCATGGGCGCCGACCGGCAGGGCGATTCGGAGTCGATCACGTTCATCAGAATGAACGAGGCGATCTTCCATGAATGCGGCACGTTATGGTCCGAGCCGCTGCCGGTGCATATCGCGCTGAGCGACCCGGCGCTCGTGGAGCGCATAGCGGCGAACGTGCGCGGCACGCTCTCCAATGCGCTGTCAGCGTATCTCGGCCGTACGGACGTCGCCGCGTCGAGTCATTTCGGCTGGAAGGATCCGCGCAACACGTTCACGCTGCCGATCTGGAAACGCATCTTTCCACGCCTGCGGATGATTCATGTGCTTCGTCATGGGGTCGACGTCGCCGCGAGCCTCGCGCAGCGGCAACGACAGATGTGCACGGCGGCGACCGGCGCAGCCGTGCCCTCACCCCTTGCGGTGTTCCGAGAGCATTCGCTCGGCGTGCTGTCGACGCGCCGAGGGTGGACGATTCACGAAGCTTTCGGCCTGTGGGAGCAATACGTCGAGAAGGCGCGTCTCGAGGCCGCAGCGCTCGCCGCCGGTTGTGCGCTCGAGGTGCGCTTCGAGGAGCTGCTCGAGAACCCCGCCAAGGGGATCGTGTCGCTCGCGCGCTTCTGCGGCGTCGACCCAGCGCCCGCCTCGTCATGGCGCGAGCGGATCGAGCCGGCGCGAGCCTTCGCCTTCCGACATCACCCAGAGACGGCGACGTTCGCCGCGAGCGTCGCGGACATACTGGCCGTTTACGGTTACCAACCGTAGCCTCAGCGCTGCTCGATCGACCGCCCGGCGCACCAGGACTGCCATGCGGTGCGATAAGCGTTCTCGAGGTCACGCACGAAGCGCTTCAGGTCCATGACCTGCGATGATTCGAGCTTGAATCGCTGCGCGGCGCGCGCCGCGCCAAGCCGCGCTCGATCCCGCATCAGCGCGCTGCCGAGCTCGACATACCGGTCTGCGGAATCGGCAACGAGATGCCCGAGCCCGGCGTTCGTGAGCAAGCTCGATCCGGCCCGGGATACGGCAGTGCGCCCGGCCAGCGTGACCACGGGTACGCCCATCCACAGCGCATCGCAAGTCGTCGTACCGCCGCCGAACGGAAATGGATCGAGCGCGACGTCGATGTCGCGGTACGTCGACAGGTACTCCGCCAACGGTTTTCGGCCGACGAAGTTGACGCGGGAGGCGTCGATACCCGCGCGCCGCAACGTGTCGATGGCGGAGCGGCACTGCGCGCCGGCCCGAGCATGCAAGAGCAAGCGCGCGCTCGGCACGGCAAGCAGAAGCCGTGCCCACAGGCGCAAGGTCGCCGGCGTGACTTTCGCGAAGTTGTTCAGGCAGCCGAATGTCGGCGGTCCGGCCCGCCGCTCGACCGGAAAATCGGCTCCCTCTGCGCGCTGCGGCGCGCTGTAGCACCAATAGCAGGCCGGCAAGCGGATCGACTGCTCGGCGTAATGGTCGAGGTCGGCATCCGGAGGATCGAGGTATCGATCCGTAAGCCTGTAGTCGATTGCGTCGACGCCGGTCGTGCTGCAATAGCCGAGGTAGGTCATCTGCACGGGCGCCGGCTTCGATGCGAAAGCGAGCAGGCGGTTGCGCCCAGAATGCACGGCGAGGTCGACGAGGATATCGATTCGATCGCGACGCACGCTCTCGGCCACCGCGTGGTCGGATAGGGTATACGTTTCACGCCACTCGTCCACGTTGCGGCGAATCAGCGCGCTCACGCTGTCCGGCCTGCTCGCATCCGAGTAGGCGAAAATCTCGAACCTCGCGCGATCATGCGCTTCGAGTATCGGCAATAGAAAACGCGCGATCGAATGCTCGCGCAGATCGGGCGAGACATAGCCGATACGCAGCCGCCGGCCGGGCTGCGGGTCGTTCTCGTGGCGCCCGTGCCGCGCCACCGGTGCAACGTGGCGCTCGGCCCACAGGCGATGCTCGCGCGCGAGATCCGCGGCCGAGCAGTCGGCGTGATAGTGCAGCGCCAGCAGCAGGTTGCTGTGCAGCGGGGACAGATCGGGCCGCAGCGCGATTGCGCGCCGGTACGACGCGATCGCCTCGTCGAGCTCGCCGCAGTCCTTCAGCAGGTTGCCGAGGTTGACGCGGGGCTCCGCGTAGTCGGGCGCAAGCTCGATCGCGCGGCGCAGACACTCCTCGGCCGCGACGAGCTCATCGCCGCGCATCAGCAGTTGACCAAGGTTGTTGAACGCTTCGGCATACTGCGGATCGAGCTCGATCGCCGCTTCGAACGCAGCCCGCGCCTCGCCGTCGCGGGCCGCGCGCTCGAGCACGAGGCCCAGGTTGTTGCGGTACGATGCGACGTCCGGCCGCAGCGCCGCCGCCCGCTGGATCAGCGCGAGCGCTGGGTCGATCTGGCCCGTTTGCAGCGCGATGACGCCGAGCAAATGCAGCGCGTCCGAATGGCTCGGACACTGCTCGAGAATCCCGCGATAACCTTGCTCGGCTTCCGCCAGATGACCCGCCCGGTGCTGCGCCAACGCGCGGGCGAAGGATTGCTCTAGAATGGCGTCATTCTGCATGCGCGTCGAGGGGGCGCCTCGGATGCCGAAACAAGCTGGGGGGCTTTCGCGAGCTTTAGAGGCCCATGCCGCCCCGCACCATTATCCCGTACCGGCGGTGGAAACCCACCACGAATGCGCCATCACCGTTGCAGGCCACTCGCCGTGAAAACGATTCTCGTCACCGGCGGCGCCGGCTTTATCGGCTCCGCGCTGATCCGCCAGCTCATCGACGAGACCGACGTGCGCGTCGTCAATGTCGACGCGCTCACGTACGCCGGGAACCTCGACTCGCTCGGCGCGGCGCAAAGGTCCCATCGGCATCTGTTCCTGCACATGGACATTCGCGATCGCGAGGCGCTCGACCGCGCCTTTCGCGAGCATCGGCCCGCAGCGGTGGCGCATCTGGCCGCAGAGACCCACGTCGACCGCTCGATTCGAGATCCGGGCGTGTTCATCGGCACGAATGTCGAGGGCACGTCGAACGTGCTCGAGGCGGCCCGTCGCCATTGGCAAGCGCTCCCGGCAGAGGACCAGCAACGATTCCGCGTCGTTCACGTCTCCACCGACGAGGTCTACGGCGATCTCGGCCCGGGCGATGCGCCGATTGCCGAGGGCGCGCCGTATGCACCGAGCTCGCCCTATGCCGCCAGCAAGGCGGCCGCCGATCATCTCGTGCGCGCGTGGCATCGCACCTTCGGCCTGCCGGCCCTGATCACGTCCGGCTGCAACAACTACGGTCCGCGGCAGTACCCCGAGAAGCTCATTCCGCTCGTGATCCTGAACGCATTGGATGACAAACCGCTGCCGATCTACGGCAGCGGCGGAAACTCGCGGGATTGGCTCTATGTCGACGATCATGCGCGTGCGCTGCGACGGCTGATCGATGCCGGCGAGCCGGGCCGAACGTACCATGTCGCGGCGCACACGGAGCGGTCCAACGTCGCGGTCGTCTCCGCGATCTGCGCGCAGCTCGACGAGATGGCGCCGCGCGCGGCCGGCCGATACGCGGAGCTCATTCGCTTCGTGCCGGACCGGCCGGGGCACGATCGCCGCTACGCGCTCGACGATTCGCGTCTACGCGCGGAGCTCGGCTGGCGCCCGCAGGTGACGTTCGAGACGGGCTTACGCGAGACCGTGCGCTGGTATCTCGAGCATCCCGGCTGGGCGACGCGCGCGCGGAGCCCGGAATATCGGCGCTGGATCGCCCGTCAGTATTCAGACTGCGAGCCGGCAGAGTGAGAATCGCCCTGCTCGGCGGCGACGGGCAGGTTGGCTGGGAGCTGCGGCGCGCGCTTACGCCGCTCGGCGAGGTGGTCGCGCTCGAGCGCGGCCAGCGGGATCATCGCTGCGGCGACCTCGGCCGGCCCGACTCACTGCGGCGCGCGCTGCGCCGCGTGCACCCGCAGGTCATCGTCAACGCCGCCGCGTACACGGATGTCGATCGCGCTGAGCTCGAGCCCGATCTGGCAGCGCAGATCAACGCCGAAGGGCCCGGAGTGGTTGCATCGGTAGCCAAGGCGCTCGACGCGCTGCTGATTCACTACTCGAGCGACTACGTCTTCGACGGCGGCGGCAGCCACACGTGGCGCGAAGATGATCCGGCGCGACCGATCAATGTGTATGGATGCAGCAAGCTCGAAGGCGAGCGCGCGGTGCGCGCGTCGCGGTGCCGGCATCTGATCTTGCGTACGCAGTGGATCTATGCCGCGCGGAGGCGCAATTTCCTGCGCACCGTGCTGGAGGCGGCCGCCGAGCGCACTTCTCTCGATGTCGTCGACGATCGGATCGGCGCGCCGACGGGTGCCGACCTGGTCGCCGACGTTACCGTCCACGCGCTGCGTTCGCGGACCGCGCGCACCTCGCAAACGTTTCATATCGCGGCGCGCGGCGAGACGACGTGGTACGGCTACGCGCGCTTCGCGGTCGCAGAGGCGCGGCGCATAGGCTGGCGGCTCACGCTCACCGAAGAGGCTCTCGTGCCGGTCGCGTCGAGCGCGCGGCCCGCGCCCGCCGCGAGGCCGCTGAACTGCCGGCTAAGCGTCGAGCGCGTCGAGGGCGCGCTCGGCCTGCAGATGCCCGATTGGCGCGCAGGGGTTAGGCGCGCGATCGCGGAGCTGCACGAGCGGGCGCCATGAAAATCAGCTCCGCTCGTATTCCGGATGTGCTCGTGATCGAGCCCGACGTCTTCATCGACGAGCGCGGATTCTTCATGGAGACTTGGCAGCAGCGGCGATTCGCCGAGCAGGGCTGTCATTGGCAGTTCGTCCAGGACAATTACAGCCGCTCGGTTCGCGGCACCGTGCGCGGGCTGCATTACCAGGTCGGCCCGCCGCAGGGCAAGCTGGTCCGTGTAACAGTGGGCGAAGTGTTCGACGTGGCGGTCGATCTCCGCAAAGGGTCGCCGACGTTCGCGCAGTGGGTCGGCCATGTGCTGTCCGCCGAGAACCAGCGGATGCTCTGGGTGCCGCCGGGTTTTGCTCACGGCTTTTGCGTGCTGAGCGACGTCGCCGAGTGCGCGTACAAGTGCACGGCGTATTATTCACGCGAGCTGGAGCGCGGCATTCGATGGGACGACCCGGCGCTCGGCATTACTTGGCCGTCGCACGCTCCCGTCGTGCTGTCGACGAAGGATCGGCACGCACCGCTGCTGGCGCATGCCGAATACCTCGAGTGAACGCTTGCACGCGCTCGCCGATCAAGCCGCCGTGTCGAGCACCGTGCCGCCCGATGCGGGTGCGTTCCGGCCCGAAGCCGGCGTAATCCCCCTCGACGTCAGCGTCGTCGCACAGCGGAGCGGATAGCGGCGATAGCGAAGTAGGCGGCTCCGGAAATCGGCTTGCGTGGCGCTATGCGCTTCCGCTGTCACCTCGAAACCCTGTGCACGCAACGCACGATTGAACCGGCCGAGATACCCTCGCCCGGGACAGCTCATCCAGACTTCCGCATGCGGCTTGCTGTGCCGCTCGATCAGCCGCGCGAGCAGCTCGGCATGGCCGCGTTCGTACAGCACGTCGCTGCCGATAATGACATCGAAACGGCCGAGCGCATGCATGGGCTCATCCCAGCGCAAATCGACGAAATCCACCGGCGGCATCTCGTTGAGAGCGGCGTTGAAATCGAGAAACGGCTCGACGAGCGGATGGTGATCGCTCGCGGTGATATCCGCGCCGTTTCGCTTCAAGACGAGGCTCGGCAAGCCGAGCCCGCAGCCGATCTCGAGAATTCGACGTCCGGAGATATCGATCTCGGTCATCGCTTCGGCAAGCACGACGGCGGCGGGCCACAGCCACCCGAAGTAGGGCCAGGATGACGAGCAAATCCCCGCGCCCGCGGCTTCGCCGCGCGGATCCGCATACTGCTGACGATCGAGTAGCGATTTCAGCCGGAATGTGTGCGTGCCGACGGGCACGTCGAGAATAACGGTATCGTAGCCAGGCATGGCACCCTCCTCCAGAGAGCACCGGGCTGCGCCCGGTGTGTAAAGCAGAGCACGCGATATTCTGTACAGGCCGGCCGCAGCCGGATGCTGTGGATCGTAGCCGATCCGGCAATTTTTGCATCCGATCCGAGCGCAACGGTCCGTTCATACCTCCAAGCCGATCGCCCGCATCAGCTCCAGCCCGTTGCTTTTCGTCAGTATGCCCTCTCGCAGGCGATAGTCGAACGTCATGCGGTCGCCGTCGAATTCCTCCTGAAAGTGATAATTACGAAGGCGCCGCGCGGACTCCGCGACCAGCTGCGCAAGGTTCAGGTCATGAGTTGTGATCAGGCCGATGGCGCCGGCGTTCAGATACGAGCGCACGACCCCTTCCGCGCCGATTTGCCGGTCTTTGGAGTTCGTGCCCTGTAGCAGCTCGTCCAATAGGAACAGCAGCGGAGGCGCTGTGCCGCAAAGCTCGTGGAGCTGCCGAAGCCGCAGGATCTCGGCATAAAAGCGCGACGTGCCTTCATGTAGTGAGTCGTTCACGCGGATGCTCGCGCCGACTTGCAGAGCCGTTAAACGCAGGCTGACGGCGCGCACCGGAGCCCCGGCCATCGCCAACACGCCATTGATCCCGACCGTGCGGAGCAACGTGCTTTTTCCCGACATATTGGAACCGCTGATCAGCAGCGCGCGGGTCGGCTCCTCGATATGCACGTCGTTCGGCACACACTCGCCGGGCGCCAACAGCGGATGGCCGAGCCCGATGCCGACGAACGCCGCGGGTCCGTCGACGAGCTCGGGGAACGGATCCGCGGGGTGCTCATAGCCGTAACCGCCGATCGACATCAGCGCTTCGAGCTCGCCGAGCGTGTCAAGCCATTCCCTGACGTGTTGCCCGTACGCCGCCCGCCAACGTTCGGCCGCCAACGCGACGTGTACCGAGTAGGCCAAGGGCGCATTCAGCAGCCCGATGAGCGGATTCTCCCGCGATTCGCTCAGTTGGACGAGGCTCGCGAGCCGGGTCAGCGCCTGCGACGCGCGAACGCCTTGCGCCGCCAGTCGGCCGGCGCGGTCCTGCAGCTCCGGCGCATCGAACGGCTCGACCTCGAGCGTGGCCACGAGCGCCGTCAGCAGCTTCAAGTCGCCGGAGCCGTTCTCGATGCCGTGCAGCACTTCGTGGACCGGCGCGCGCAGCCAGCGCATGAAGCCCACGGCGGCGAGCAGCGACAGCAGGAACGGGGAGGCCACGTCCAGCGCTATCCAGAGGGCTGCGCCGGACACCACGAGCGCAGGGATAGCCCACGCGGCCCACGGGATCCACCGTTGCGTGAGCCGGTTCGAAGCGTGCGCCCACTGCCGCAGCCCGTGCGGATGAACGCCGACCTCCTCCCTGTCACCGACGACCGCCCACTTCTCGCGCAGGTCGACCCGTGCACGCAGATCGGCGGCCGCCGCCTGCCGAGCGCGAATCTGCCCGATCTCGGCCGGCGCGAGCAGCCACGCCGCAAGGGTGTCCTCGCCCACGCGTGTACGCGCCGCGCATAAGAGCTCGAACAGGCTGCCCTTGCCGAACAGATCGAGGTCGGCGGCATAGACGTGATGGGGATCGTCGAATCGTTCGCCGAGCTGGCCCTGGCCGGCCCAGCCGCCCTCGATGCGCGCGAGACCGCGTCGGTAGAACGCGACGGCCCGCTCGGCGCGTGCATGTCGCCGACGCACGCGCGCGTGATAAAGGACGAGCGCTGCGAATAACGCGAGGGGCACCAGCAGCCACGCGGGCGAAACGGCGCGGGTCTGCAATACCGATACTGCCGCAGCCGCTCCGATACCGAACGTCAGCAGTCGAAAGAGCCCCACGCGTTCAAGCGCTCGATGGCATTGCGCCGTCGCCGCCTCCCGATCGCGCAGGCGCCGGCGGTACTCGTCAGCGGGCGTCACCAGAAGTCGATCCTTAACAGTCTGCAGGGGCGCTACGCGCCGCTGTTCGCGAGCGGAGCCTTAAACGATACCATGGAGCCACGCCGGCCTCGATCGGGAGCCGGTACGCCGCCCGCTGCTCGCCCCTACGGACGCGCGGGTTCGATGCCGCGTAAGATGGTGCAGATGAGCGTATCGCAACGGTCGCGCCGCAGCTCATCGTGCCGCGGATCGCGATGCTGCTCTTTTCGACGGTCTGGGAGATGAATATATGGATCTACTCGAGCAAGATTTCGCGGCAGGCATTTTCGACGCCGTCGAGCCGCCGTGTGTCTCGCTGTATCAGCCGACGCACCGCCACCACCCCGACAGCGCCCCGGACCCGATCCGGTTCCGAAACCTGGTGAAGTCGCTGGAGGAGTCGCTGATACAGAAGTATGACAAGAGCGACCTCGAAGCGCTCCTTCGGCCGTTCAGGGCATTGGCGGGCAACGCCGACTTTTGGAACCATACGCTCGACGGGCTGGCCGTCCTCGCCGCACCCGGCGTCTTTCGGACTTACCGGTTGCAGCGCCCGGTACCAGAGCTGGTGATCGCGGCAGACAGCTTTCACCTGAAGCCGCTGCGCCGCATCTTGCAGTCCGCAGACCGCTTTCAGATTCTCGCGCTGAGCCGCGAAGAGATCCGGCTGTTCGAAGGCAACCGCGACGTCGTAGATGAGATCGAGCCGGCCGAGGGCGTGCCGCGCACGGTGCAAGACGCGCTCGGCACGGAGCTGACGGAGCCGCATATGAGGATCGCCTCGTACGGAGGCATTCAAAAGCCGGGGGTGCAACACGGTCAAGGCTCGAGACGGGAGGAAGTCAACATCGACATGGAGCGTTTCTTCCGCGCCGTCGACCGCGCCGTGCTGGAGCACCACTCCCGGCCGAGCGGTCTACCGTTGCTGCTCGCCGGGCTTCCTGAGAACCAGGGTGAATTTCGCAAGTTGAGCCGAAACCTGTTCTTGGAGCCTGACGGCATCACCGTCGGCAGTGACGGCTGGTCCGACAGCGCGTTGCGCGAGCGAGCATGGGAGATCCTCGAGCCGCGCTATCTGGCCCGGCTCGGCGGCTTCGTCGACCAGTTCAACGCGGCGCGTGGAACGGGGCTCGCCAGCGACGATCTCGACCAGGTGGTCGCCGCCGCGCAGCAGGGCCGAGTCGCGACCTTACTGGTCGACGCCGATCAGGAGATCGGCGGGCGTATCGACGCAGACGGCCGAGTCGTACGCGACGATCTCGCCAATCCCGAGGTCGACGACATTCTCGACGATCTCGGCGCGATGGTCGCTCGGGCCGGCGGAGAGTGGATCGTCGTGCCCAGCGAGCGGATGCCGACCCGCAACGGCATTGCTGCAATTTACCGCTATTGATATGTCTTCGAGCAAGGAGTCGAAATGCTGATTCAGGTTCAGACGGACCGTAACATCGAGAGCCATGAGGGGCTGATCGAGCGCGTCGAGGCGAGCGTCCGGGATGCGCTCGAGCGATATGCCGACCGAGTGACCCGCGTCCAGGTCCATTTCGGCGACGAGAACAGCGACAAGAAGGCCGGCGACAAAGACAAGCGATGCACTATCGAAGTTCGCCTGGCGAATATCGATCCGTTGGCGGCCACCGAGCACGCGCCCACTGTCGAGCAGGCATTGGACGGGGCGATCGAGAAGCTGGTCAGCGCCGCAGAAACGTCGATCGGGCGGGAGCGCGGTCGCTGAGCGTGGGCCTCATACTGCAGGCGGCGCGCTCACGCAGCGCGCCGCCCTCAGCGCAGCCGATCGGCGATCCGCTCGAGCGTTTCGGCCAGCGACGCCTCACGGCCCTGCGACATTCCGTTGCGCCCGCCCGGCGATGATCGAAGGGCGGCCGCGAGCCCCGCAAGCTCCGAAGCCGCGGCGGCGCGGGCCGTGCCGCTACCACCGACAAGGAGCGACTCGGCGCGATTCAGCGCGTCGGTGATTGCTGCGGCGCGCTCTGCGTCGAGCGCGTTGGCTCGGGTCAGCTGATCCACGTACGCGCGCCCGACCACGGGCTCGGCCGGCCAACCGTAGCGGCGCTGCTGCTGCGGATTGACGATCGACGGCGGCTTGATCAACCGTGCGGCCGCGATCTCGTTCGCCGAAAGATGCTCGCTCGGCAGCAGCTCGAGCACATCGAGCCCACGCGCGATTTCGGTCGCGTAGATGACACCATCGTGCCAATAGGCGGACCAATAGCCGCCCATGATAAGCACTTCCGCATCCAACGGCCCACGGTCAAAGAACGCAATCTCGATCGGTTCCTCCGCATTCGTGAAGTCGATGACCGAGATTCCGCCCTGATACCACGCCTGCACCAGCACGTCGCGGCCCGGTATCGGCACGAGCGAGCCGTTGTGCGCGACACAGTTCTCCTGCTCGGTCTGCGGCGCGGGCATCTTGAAGTAGCTCCGGAACTCGAGCTTGCCGTCGACGATGTCAAAGATCGCATTCGCGCCCCAGGTCTTTGGATCGGACGCACGGCAGCGCGGACGCGAGCCGCCGCCCCACTCGTCGGTGAAAACCACTTTGTTGCCGTCGTTGTTGAACGTGGCCGAATGCCAGTACGCGAAGCCCGTGTCAATGACCTCGTCGACGCGCACGGGATGAATCGGGTCCGAGATGTCGAGCAAAATACCGTTGCCGGAGCAGGCGCCGGCGGCGAGCCCGATTTCGGCGAATGCCGTGATGTCGTGGCACTGGTTGGTCTCGTTCGTCTCCTGTGTGTCCGGCCCATGGTTACCGCCTTCCCACAAGCCGGCGAGCACACCCGAGTCCGGATCGGAAAAGATGAACGGCCGATTGACGATGCGTGCGGCTGCGGGATTGCCCACCGGAAGCTCGATCACGTCGATCCGAAATAGCGCCGTCTCCGGGTTCCGATACGGCGAGTCGTCCGAGCAGCCTTCGAGCTCCTCGCCGGAGCGCACGCGGCTCGTGCCGGACGCATACACATAAACGTTGCCCGACTCATCCGGATCCGTCATCACCGTATGCGTATGCGAGCCGCGGCATGTTTGCACCGCGCCGACTTGGCGCGGCAACAGCGGATCGCTGATATCGAAAAACCGCAGCCCGCGGAAGCGCTGATCGCTCGTCGCGGTGGCGACGCCTTGCAAACCGCAATCCAGGCGGCCGCGCGTCTGCTCGACCGAAAAGATCAACACATCGCCGACCAACGATACATCGCCCTGACCGCCCGGGCAGACCACCGAGCTCAGCAGCACCGGCGCGCCTGGCATACCGATGTCGTAGATCATGAACCCGTGGTAATTGCCAACGATCAGAATCTCGCCCGCGAACACCAGGTCCGTGTTGCTGAAGCTGAGCAGACTCGGCCGCGGCTCGGTTTCCGGATCAGTGCGCGCGGCGTCTTCGGCCGGGTTCGGCGGGTCTTCGGTCGGATCTCCCGCTGCCGCGTCGTCCGCGGCCGGCGTTTGCGCCGGGTCCACCTCCGGACCATCGCCCTGCTGCGCCGGCTGCCGCTCCATCGGCCGCCCTGCCGGATGCTCCGGATCGAAGAACCCGGGCGGCTTCGGCAGGGCCGCAACGAGCCGCATATGGAGCGCCGCCTCGCCCGCATCCTGGAAGCCCGCTCGCAGGGACACGCGAGGGTCTGGCGAGAAGCCGGCAAGCATCCCGTCCATCCGGTCGATCTCGCTGCGCTGCTCCGCCGAAATATCCGACGTGAGCTCGTAGAGCACTGGGTCCTGTGCCGAGCCGGGCTGCTCGAGCAAATCCTCGACCATGGTCACCGCGCCGCGGTGGTGGCTGATCATGAGCTCGAGAAAGAGCGAGTCGAACTCCGGCCCGCGCGCCGCGGCCAGTGCCTCCATCTGCTCGGGCGTCGCCATGCCCGGCATTCTTTCCGCGTCGTGCTCGGTCACGTGAGCCGCGTGCTCATCGAGCGCCGGCATGTCCAGAGCGTGATCGCGCAGCCAGGACTGCATCATGGCGATCTCGTCCTCCTGCGAGAGCTCGATGCGTTGCGCGAGCAGGCGCACGGCCTCGCGCGTCGTGCGCTCGCCGACGAGCGCGGTCATCGCGAGGGCCTGCGCATGGTGGACGAGCATGTCCTGAACGAACCCCACGTCCGCTGCCGTGAAGCGAATCGCTGCGAGATCGACGGCTTCGTCCGCCGTGATCAGCCGGCTCGGCTCCCCCGGCGCACCCGGTTGCACGATAGGTGCCTGACCCAGCGACGGCGCCGCCATGACCGCAGCCGCACCGGCGCCCAGCCATGCGCACGCGCGCAAGCCCACAGGCGTTCGAAACCGCCTCTGGATGCCGGAATCGTTATTCTTGCTCATTGGATGATGCTCGCATCGAGGCCATGCCGTTGAAAGACAAGATAGTACCCACCGGCATTGAAGCCGACCACACCTCGTCACCCCGTTTCAATTGGATCGTCAGAAAAATCTGTGGGCGAGCTGCGGCTCGGGCAGCTTACCAAGTGCG
>CAZFJU010000075.1:0-17637 GCA_964518995.1 uncultured Gammaproteobacteria bacterium | reverse complement strand
ATCCTTCTCTTTCTGCGCTGCATGCCGCGGCGCACCGGCGGCGAGCTCGCGATGATGGACCTCGTGTTCGTGCTGCTGATCGCGAACGCGGCGGCGAACGCGCTCGGCGACTACTCGGCCGTGCTCGATGGCCTCGTGCTCGTCGCAACGTTCATGGCTTGGAACTTCGCGCTGAATTATCTCAGCTTCCACTTCAAATTCGCCGAACGTCTGATCTCTCCGTCACCGTTGCAGATCGTTCGCGACGGACAACTGCTGCGCCGCAATATGCGACGCGAGTACATCACTGAAGACGAGCTGATGGACCGTCTGCGGCAGGATGGCATCGACAAACTCGAGGACGTTCAGGCGGCGTACGTGGAAGGCGAAGGCCAGATATCCGTCATCAGCGACAAGCGGAAGGCATGATAGCGCCGGCGGCTGGCACGCCGGTTGCACCGCCTTCGGCCGATGTCTTGCGTGGCGGGTGTTCGATGCGTGTGCATCATATTAATTGTATCTCCACGTGCCCGCTCGGCGGCGCGCTGATGGACGGCCGCTCGGGGAATCCGCTCCGACGCGCCCGTCTGACATGTCATTGTCTGCTCGTCGAGACGCCCGACCAGCTGATCTTGATCGATACCGGTCTCGGCCTGAACGATGTTCGTGCTCCGCACCGCCGACTCAGCCGTTTTTTCCTCGCCCTGTTGAGCCCCGACTTTCGCGAGGAGATGACGGCGGTTCGGCAGGTGCAGGCACTCGGCTTCAATCCGGCCGATGTCCGGCACATTGTCTTGTCGCATCTCGATTTCGATCATGCGGGCGGACTCGACGATTTTCCGGGCGCCACCGTGCACATGCTTGCCGCGGAGCGCGACGCTGCGCTCGCGCAGTCGAGCTGGCTGGACCGCCAGCGCTTTCGCCCGCAGCAATGGTCGACGCGCAGCCAGTGGCGTCCGACTCTGCCGGCTGCCGGCGAGCCCTGGTTCGGGTTTCAGTGCGTACGGGATCTGGCCGGCCTGCCGCCCGAGGTGCTGATGATCCCGCTCGTCGGTCACACACATGGCCACTGCGGCGTGGCGGTGGATCGCGGAGACCATTGGCTGCTCTATGCCGCCGACGCCTATTTCTTCCGCGACGAGATGCATCTCGAGCGGCCGCGGTGTACACCCGGCCTCGCCGCGTACCAGCGGATGATGGACACCGAACGCAAGCTGCGAATCGAGAATCAGCATCGGCTGCGCGACTTGAAGCGCAGCCATGGCGATGCCGTCCGCCTGTTCTGTGCGCATGATCCGGTCGAGTTCGAAGCGCTGGCTGGACGCTCCGAACACGCTGCCGTCGGTTAATCCGTCAAGCGTCGCTCAGGTCCGGCCGCGTCAGCGCCGACGCGGCGCGCAGCGGGAAATGCGAAGACTTACCCGCGCTCGCCGTGGCACGTCAATTGCAGTCCACGTCCTGCTCCGCAGGGACCTACCGTAGCCAAAGCACGACCAGGAGGGCGATCCGATGACATTCAATCCGCTCGAGGAGAAAGGCATTCCACTCGAAGAGCAGACACGCAACTGGAAGGAACTGAACGTCGAGCCGTATCAAAAAGACCAGGTGCATCCGTATAGCCGGACGCGCGGTATTCTGATGAACGGCATCGAGGTCGAGGCGACGATATTCTCGCATCAAATGCACCGCAATACGCTCGACGCGGACGTGCGCAAGCAGCTGGCACAGGTCCGACGCATCGAGCAGCAGCAGCAAAAAGTGATCAACTGGCTGATCCCCGGTAACGAAAGCACGATCGAAGTGACGCTCGGGTATGAGCAGCTCGCAACGGACCTAACCGCATGGCTCGCGCAGCACGAGCCGGATCCCTATTTGAAGCAGGTTTACGACTTCGCGCTTTTAGAGGATTTCGACCATCTCTATCGCTACGCGAACCTTTACGAGTTGCTCGAAGGCAAGAAGGCCGAAGAGATTTGCGACCAGCTGACCGAGATCACGCCGGGACGGCCGACGATCTTCGAGCATCGCCATCCGCAGGATGAGATTCGTCGGCCGATGACGGCGCCCGCAGCGGACCCTCAGTCTGTGCTCAATGCGATGACGATCGTCGCTGCCGAGCAGCAGACGATGAACTTCTACATGACTATCGGCAACCGCTACCAGGAGCCGATCGCTCGGGCGACGTATCAAGAGATCGCTCAGATCGAAGAGCAGCACGTGACTCACTATGGGTCGATGCTCGATCCCGCTGCAAGCTGGTTCGAGAATCTTGTGCTGCACGAGTGGCATGAGTGTTGGACGTACTGGTCAATGATGGAGGACGAGCCGGATCCACGCGTTAAAGCGATCTATGAGCTGCACCTCAACATGGAGATTGAGCACCTGCGCGTGGCGTGCGACCTGATGCGGAAAATCGAAAAGCGTGATCCGGAATCAATCCTGCCGGTACGCGGCTACACGGCCCCTCTCAAGTTGCACTCGAACAAGGCATACGTTCGCCATGTTCTTGCGACGCAAGTCGACTTGACCTCAAAGGACTCCGATTTCGTGCCGGTCTCCACGCTGCCGGAGGGCGACCGCTACTTCGACTATCAGCGGCGCGTAAACGGTCAGTGGGTGCCGACCGAGGAAGTCGTCCGGCAGAACGCGGAGAAGAACGGTCGCGAGTATCGCTTGGAAACGGAAGGGCCCCACCCGGTGCCCGGCCTACGGGCCACCCTCGAGGAGCGAAACGGCGAATCGACCGACTACGCGCGCTGCGTGCAGCCGCACGCCGCATGAGCGGCGAGCGCCGTGAAACGCCGGAGCGCGAAGGATGTACGGCGGCCAAATGCACGCCGCCGCGCGAGCGCCCCGGCCTTACGACAAGGACAACGCGATGAGAACGATGATTGCCGATCGCGGCATGGGCGAGCCCATCTCGCTCGGTGCCGCACTCGTGGCCGGCAAGAAGGTACGGCCCGAAGTTACCGGCCTGCTGATGCAAGACCACCGAGTCGTGCTCGGCTGGTTCAACTGGTATGAGCAGGCGACCGATCTGGAGATCAAGGCGCGAGTCGCCGATAAGATCTGCACGGCGCTGCGTGCCCACATGGCCGCAGAAGAGGAAATTTTCTACCCCGAGGCCGCTCGCGCTACGCAAGACGAGGAGCTCGTGCAGCGCTCCATCGATGAGCACCGCGCGGCACAGGGCCTGATGGATCGGCTCGGAGCCGCGACGACGGTAGACAGCGAGCATGTAGACCTGATGCGCGAGTTGCGCGCCGAAATCGAGGCGCATATCCACGAGGAGGAGAACGAGCTGTTCCCGCTCGTGCGCACAAGCCCTTTGGAGGGCTACGACGTCGGCGCAGCCGTCGCCGCGCGGCGCGTCGATCATCTTTTCGAGCAAGTCTCGGCGCGATCCCCGAAAGGTAAAGCTCATCCAGACGTGAGGGAGTACCCCGTTATGCAGATCTCCGCAGACGTCGCACACAAGTACTTCATTACCGGTTTGAAGAACGCTCACGCGACGGTGAAGAACGGACGCTCGATGGTGACGACGCAAATCGATCGGCTGGAGCACTATCCGCGCTTGAAGGAGAAGCTCAAATCTCACCTTAAAGAGAAGGATGCTCAGCTTAAGCGGCTCGAGACGATTCTCGACAGCCAAGGCGAGAAACCTTCCACGATTAAAGATACGGCGATGGCGCTGATGGGCAACTTAAGCGCGGCATCGACCGCGGCCTCCGGGGACGAAGTCATCAAGAACAGCTTCGCGATGCTCGGTCTTGCGAAGGCGGAAGCCGCGGCCTACGAGACGTTGATTCTGTTCGGTCAGGCGGCCGGCATCCCGGAGGCGTTACGGCCGCTTCAAGAAAGCCTCAGCGAGGAGCGCGGTATGGCATCCTTTATCGAGGATAACTTACGCGCCACCGGCATGGGCTTCCTACAGCTCGAAAGCCAAGGGGTGAAGGCGAAACGATGACGTTCGCTCATTGATCCAGGTCGCCCATTAATTCAGGTCGCTGTCCCGGATCGCTCGTCGGCCTACCGCGCTCCGCGGGCACGTCGATTCGCGGCATGGCGACCTGATCACAACGGAACCTGCCTACCACTGCCCATCCGCGCGATTGATCCGCATCGCACCGTGGCGGATCTTGCGGGGCCGCGTTGTCTACTCAGCATGCCGGTGAGCTCATGCTCGCCTGATCGAGTTGCGTGATGGGAGAACCCGTATGCGTTATGGCTTCAGTACAATTGCTGCCGCGATCGCGATCGCCGGCTCGGCCGCCGCCCAAGCCCCTGAGGGGACGGGGCCGAGTGCATCCGATTGGCCGTACTACCACCGGGACCTCGCCGGCACGCGGTTCTCGCCGCTTCATCAGCTTACGCCGGTAACGGTCGGCGGGCTGGAGCAGGTATGGCACTATCGCTTCAATCGCGAAGGCCGGCCGATCACCGGGCCGACCTCGTTCGAGCTTTACCAGCAGATCACGCCGATCGTCATCGACGGCACGATGTATCTACCGTCCGGCGATCGTGTAGTGGCTCTCAAACCGGAAACCGGCGAGGAGATTTGGGTTCACGAACTCGACGAGGGCCTCGCGTCGTTCCGCGGCGTGAGCTACTGGCCGGGCGACGCCGAACATACGCCACGGATTTTCTTCACTTCCCTCCGCAAGATCATCGCGCTGCACGCTGCGGACGGGACGCGGGTCGACGAGTTCGGTAGAAACGGCCATATCGAGCTGGATGTCCCTTATGTGGGAGCGCCGGCGATCTATAACGGCCGAATCATCGTCGGTGCGAATTTTTTTGGCCCCGGGGAGCTGCATATCGGGCCGCAGCTGAGCGAGCCGCGCGGTCAACACGGCAACTCACGCGCCTTCGACGTCATCACCGGCGAGAAGGTGTGGGAGTACCACACGATTCCGCGCCCCGGCGAACCGGGTCACGAAACCTGGGGCAACGAGAGCTGGCGGAATCGCACCGGCAACAACGTCTGGGCTTTCGCGCTGACCCTGGACGAGGAGGCCGGCCTGGTCTACATGCCGGTCAGTAGCCCGGGCGCCAACTGGTACGGCGGGGATCGGCCGGGTAACAACGAGCCCGCGAATTCGGTCGTCGCGCTGGATGCAATGACCGGAGAAGTGCGCTGGTACTTCCAAACGATCCACCACGAGCTGTGGGACTATAACCTTCCACCCGCGCCGGCATTGATCGATCTCACCATCGACGGAGAAGCGATCCCGGCGCTCGCGCAGACCGGAAAGGCCGGCTGGATGTATATCCTGAACCGCCTGACGGGCGAGCCGGTCTTTGGCGTCGAAGAGGTTGCCGTTCCGGCCGGTGATGTGCCCGGCGAGTGGTATTCGCCGACGCAGCCGATTCCGGTCAAGCCGCCCGCGGTTGCGCGGGTGAGCTTCGACCCGGACACGGACATGGTCACGGCGGAGCATACGAACGCGGAGCACGCACAGGCGTGCCGTGCACTATGGGACGAAGTGGGCTATTACCACGCGGGGCCGTTCACACCGGCCAATCTGGAAGCCGACGGCACCCCGCCATCACTGATGTTTCCCGCACTCAGCGGCGGGGTGAATTGGGGCGGCGTCGCGATCGATCCAGAGCGCAACTACATTTTCGTCAACTCCAAGGACGAGCCAACGGTCGCTTGGATGATTCCGAATCCTCGCTACAGCGAAGCGACGGCTCACGAGCAAGTCCCGTACGTGCGCGGCGGCGGCCCTGCATTCGCCGCTCCTGGTAACGAGTCCGGCGATAGCTGGCCGTGCTACGCCCCGCCGTGGGCGAGCCTGATGGCGATCGACGCGGAGGCCGGGGAGATCGTGTGGTCGGTCCCGCTCGGCATCAACGACACGCTGCCTGAGGGTAAGCAAGATGTGGGCTCGCCGGGATATGGCGGCCCCATCGTCACCGCAGGCGATCTCGTTTTCATTGGAGCAACGAACGACCAACGGTTCCGGGCATTCGACTCCCGGAGCGGGGAAGAGGTCTGGTCATATCGCCTGCCGTACAACATCACCGCCGTGCCGATTACCTTTGAGGGCGACGATGGCCGCCAGTATGTCGCCGTGACCGCCGCGCGAGGCGGAAATGGGGCGGATGCTCCCGGCGACGAGGGCGTGTTCGTATTTGCGTTGCCGCAGCGGTAAAGCAAGGCGCCGCCCCAGGCGGGCATCCACGGGCCCGGTGAACAATTCGCCGGGCCGGAGGATAATTCGAGATCAACGCAGCAAATCGAAGATCCTGCTGTACTTGATGACCACCTCGCGTCCTCTCGGCAGCGCGCCGAAGCCACGGTCGTCCACCTCGTTGTAGACGAAGAAAAGGCCCGAGTTCGCGGATTGCAGCCACGAGAAGCGCAGGTTGGTCGACACCGAGTCCGTAGGTTCGCTGTACTGCATCAGCATCTGCACGAGCACCCGCGGAGAGAAAGAATACGAGAGGCGCATGCGCCAAAGATCTGCGGTGAAGTCGCCGCCCTCCACCGGCAAGTCGAAGCGATTGTGGGTATACGCGAACTCTGAGGAGAACTTGTCGCGGACTCGGAAACGCAGTGTCGGCTCGAGCGTTACCCGATCGCCCCCGAACCTACCTCCGATGAACGAGCGCAGGCCGACGTTGAGCGGTGCGGATCCGTCGCCCTGAAAGACCAGCTGAAGCTCCTCGTGATCGTACGTGCCGGGCTCGATCGTGACGCCGGGCACGATGTCGAACGACTCCTTAAGCCCTTCCCGGGTAAAGTTTACCCCAGTGTGGATTTCGCGCCCCGATTGGAACTCCCAGTGAGCGTCGACGTGAAGGTGGCCCGTCTCTTGAAAATCCTCGAAATCCCAATAGCCTCGATAGACGACGTGCGGCCTGATCTCGAATAAATTCCCCCAGCCGTCCGGGCGTACGCGCCGGAAGATGCGACCGTCGATCTTGCGGTAGTCGCGCCGCGCCAAGAAACCGACTTCCGGATTGAAGGCGTCACCCACCTCGGTATAGCCGAGGCCGAACGTCCACTCTGCGTCGTTGTATTCACCCGAGATCGAGAATGCGTCCTCGCGCCCGACTGCACCGGGCGTATCCGTTTTCGCGGCCCACGCTTGAATCAGCGCGTTCTGCCCGAGGCCTACACGGCCGTCGATCGCGTAGGTTTGATTCTGATCCTCCGCCGCGCTTCCGGTGATACTGCCGTCGCCGTGACGATCGACCACGAGCGCGCCGATCGCGGACCGGTTCGGTAGCTCCTGATTGACGCGCAATACGGTGTAATCGTTGGCTGGCGCAACGCCGTCGATACCTTCGGAGCTCATGCGTAGAAAGCCGACGTTGGTGCGCGGGCCGAGCTTGCCGGATAGCCGAACGCCGCCCTCTATCGGGATCGGTGCGCCGTCCTGGATGCCGATCCGCCGGCTGAAGAAAAGCTCCGCCTCATGCACGTTGCCGACGGTGAACTGCCCGGCATTCTCGAGAAAAAACGCCCGCTTCTCGGGGAAAAACAGCGGAAAGCGATCGAGGTTGACCTGCTGCTCATCCACCTCCACTTGCGCGAAATCCGTGTTATAGGTGACGTCGAGCGTTAGGCTCGAGGTAATGGAATACTTGAGATCGAAGCCGAACTCTTGGTTGGAATCGGTGCCCGCGAGCTCGCCGCCGCGACGAGTACGGCCTAGAACGTAAGGTGTGACCTGCAGGTTGCGCTGGGCCGGCACTTCGATCCCCTCGATCGAGCCGGCCTCCGAGACGCGAAACAGGTTTCGGTCCTGCGACAGAGGGGCCCAGAATGCCACTTCGTTGTTGCGGCGAATGCGGCGCTCGAAATTGAAGCCCCAGGTCTGCACCGGATCCGGCCCGAAGCGCAGCGACGTGAGCGGGATCTCCATCTCCGCGCTCCATCCGATGTCGGACACGCGCGTCCGCACTTGCCACGGCGCGTCCCAGTTCAAGTTGAACTGACCTTGCGCTTCACCGGATACCTGGCCGTCGTACTCCATGCCGGCCGGGTTCGTGCCGAAGACAAAGCCATTCTGGCGGTCCAGCATGCCGTCGATGAGCACGCGAAAGCTGTCGGTATCATCGAGTGACGAATCGCGCCGGCTGTCCGTGGAGACGATCGCGAGCGGCTGATCATCATAGGCCACGACGCCGATGTAGAGCGCACGGTCCGTATAGCCGACACGTACCTCGGTCCGCTGGCTTGCAGGCGCGCCGGCATTCGGCTGGATCTGCCAGAAGTCCGTGATGGCCGGCACCTCGCCCCACGCCGGATCATCGAGGACGTCGCCGTCGAGGCTTGGCGCCGCCGGCAGCGCGGCCGCCCTCGCCACCGGCCTCGGCCGCACCGACTGAGCATCTGCGTGACTGATCGGATCGAGCGCGACAAGCACGATGACGGCCGGCGCAAGACCGAGCGCTCGCAAGCGAGGAGTCGACATACGATGCGCCGGCTTCTCCGGCGGTGACAGCTGGCTCAACCGGCAGCTCCTTCGTTTATGCCTAGTCGTTATTGGTTTCTGCGCTGGTCGTCGCAGGCCCATCGGCAACGTCGTGATCAGTCGCACACGCCGGCAGCGGATAGCCGGACGCGGCAACGCAGCGGGACGTATGATAGCCCGCCGGCGCCCGTGTGCTCAGCTGAAGCCGGGGGCGAGCAGGTCGCCCACGCGAGCGTCCGCGTGGGCGCCGTTTCTGATGGAGGCGCAAGATTGACTCTCGAAGAATTGCACCTCGACTTCATGCGGAACGTTGCGTCGCTCGTTTGTCCGGAATATAGAGGGTTACAGTGAACCCTGACCCACTCGGCGAACGGCTCCCATCCCTTTCCGGTCAGAACGTGCTGCTTCGCAGCCTGACCGACGCCGACGCAAACGCGATCCTCGCTCTCTTTGGGGATGCGGACGTCGTACGATTCATGTCGCTCGAGCAGCTCGAGTCAGGCTCCGATGCACGGACGCTGATCTCATCTATACAGAGCGACTTCGATTCCGGCCGGCTGTATCAATGGGGCATCGTTGTCGAGAACGCGCTTGCCGGCACCTGCACACTGTTCTCGATCGACCGGCAGCATCGGCGAGCGGAGCTCGGCTTCGCGGTTCTAAAGCGATTGTGGGGCCGCGGGATCGCCTCGCGTGCCGTGCCCGCAGTGCTCGAGTTCGGGTTCGAGCGCCTCGGCCTGCATCGTATCGAAGCGGAGGTCGACCCGGAGAACCGCGCATCGATCCGTCTGCTCGAACAGATGGGCTTCGCGCGTGAAGGGCGACTCCGCGGGCGCTACTTGGAGGCCGGCGAGCCCCGCGACTCACTTTATTATGGCCTGCTGCGCTCTGAATGGCGTGCCGAAGCGCTGCGCACCCGGGCGGACAAGGCCCATGCGCGCTGAGCTGATATACCGCATCGCCCCAGCTGCCGCCCGGGAGCGCCTTCCGCTGGCTAGATCAAAGCCCGATGAAAGGCACACCGCGAAGCGCCTGCACGAACGTGACAACGACCAGCGCGGCGTACGCCAGCGCGCCGAGAAGCATTGTTCCGCGCGCGTTCGAACGGCCGAGCGTCACGGCGGCGAGGCCGAGCGCCGGCAGCGCCTGCTGGGCATGCAGAGCGAAGAAGTGAGCGACCCGCAAATCTCCGCCGATTCGTGACCAGCCGAGCAACGGCAGACCGTAAGCGTCGCTTGGGATGCCGCCGACCCAATGCCCGCCATTCATCGATAGAGTTCCCGCCGTAATCAGCGTCGCGCCGAACGCTATCACCGCGCCGCTCACGATTCCCCAGCGCAGCGCCGGCGCGATCGGCACCGTGCGCTGACGCGCGATCATCATGCCTTGCATGAGGATCACACCGATCAAGACGAGTGAACCGATGCCGGCTAACCCGTAGGCGATGGCTCCAACCGTCGAATCATTGAAGTGCGATAGCACGCCGTTCGCAGCAGCCAGCACGATCCAGCTCATCTCATAGACGCCGACGACGAGCGCCCCTCGAATGACGAGCCGGCCGGCAACGCTGCCTTGTGCGCTCTGCGGCAAATAGCCGAACGCCCATGCCAGCGTCGCATAGTAGATCGCGAACGAGACGAAGAACTTGCTCGGCTTGATCCACACATTGATGTCGTTGACCGTACGAGGGTCGACGAGCATCGCGAATAGGCATGGCACGATTGCAAGCAGCGAGAGCCATGCGGCCGCCGCGAGCTCCGGCTGACGTTCGTGCAGTACGCCGAGGAGATGAAGTCGCATTCGATCGCCGAGCGAGGTGCCGGTATCCAGCCGAGCGATCGAGGTTCGCAGAGCTGTCGTTGCAATAGCCATGGGGATACTCCTTTGCTTGAAGGAAGGCGCGCTACAGACCGAGTGCCGGGATCACGCCGCTGCGGGCACTCGATGCGGAGTCCGTCGAGACGCGAACGCGCGCACGCCGAGAAATGCGAGCCAACCTAGCGGGCCGAACAGGAGCGTCAGAGCGAGGCATGGCGCGAGCGCCCACCGCGGGAGGCCGAGTCGCGCCGCTTCCTCCCGCTCCCAGCAGCCGACCAGCAGATCGAACGCGAGGTAATGCACCCAGCCCGCGAGCAAGAGCCCGGGGTGCTGGAACAGACGCCCGACGTCAGCCAGGCTTCCGAAGCCGCCGTCAGCCGACGTCCAGAACGCGCCGACGAGTCCCGCATACAGCATCGCGATCACGACCGCGACCGAGAATGCGGCGCCGCGCACCGCCCATCGCCAGCGATACGGCGCGAGCGCGAGGACGAGCCAGCCGGCGAGGGCAACGGCGCCCGCGGCGGAGAACAACGTTTCAAGCACCATATGAGCCCCTCTAAATAGACACTGTCTAGTTAACAAGCGCGACATTACGCATTAAACTTGACAATGTCAATATCGGTGTTAGGACCGTCGCCGCGGACAGCGCGGCCGACGAAAGCGTCGACGGTCGGGAGGAGACATATGCCGGCAGCGAAAAAGCGACCTCGATCCCGCCCAGGGGACCAAGCGGGCGCCCGCAGCGAGCCCGTCGCCGCCTATCATCATGGCGATCTGCAGCGCGCGCTCCTGGAAGCAACCGAGGAGCTGCTCGAAGCAGCAGGGGTCGAAGGCTTTACGCTGAGGGAGGTTGCACGGCGAGCGGGCGTCTCACACGGCGCGCCAGCGCATCATTTCGGGGACGTGCGCGGCCTGCTTTCGGAGTTCACGGCCGAGTCGTTCAAACAGCTTTCGGTGTCGATGCGTAAGCGACGAGTGCGCGCACCGGACACTCCCTTCGAGCAGCTTGTCGCGTCAGGCGTCGGGTATGTCGACTATGCGTTGGGTCAGCGTGCACGCTTTCAGTTGATGTTCCGCAGCGAGCGGCTCGACTGGGACCGACCGTCGCTGGCCGCGGCCGGCGCCGATGCCTATGGACAGCTCGTCGACTGCGTCGAGCGGCTCAGCCGCGAAGCCGGCGCGCCGCCCAAGCTGAACTCCGATAAGGTCGCGCTCGCGTGGTCGATGGTGCACGGGTTCGCGATGCTGCTGATCGACAATCGTGGTTTCGCCGAAAGCGTTTCCGGCGGTTCGGACGCCCGCGCGCTCGACGCCGTGCGACGTCTGATCAGATCCGCACAGGCGGCTTTTGAACGACGCGTCTGACACGCAATGCAAAGCTGATCCAACGTCTGGGCGGCCTATGCGCGCGTGCCCCTGCAGCGAATATCCGCGACAATGCAGTCCTATGCGAATCGTCACATACAACGTCAATGGAATCGGTGCACGTCTGCCGAACGTGCTTCGCTGGCTCAACGAAACGACGCCCGATGTGGTCTGCCTCCAGGAGCTCAAAGCGCCGCAGGAAAGATTTCCGGAGGCCGAGATCCGCGATGCCGGCTATCACGCTATCTGGCACGGACAAAAGAGCTGGAACGGGGTCGCCGTGCTGTCTCGGCATCACGCTCCGGAAGAGATATGCCGAGCGCTGCCGGGTGACCCGGAAGATTTGCAGAGCCGCTATATCGAAGCGATGGTCGCGGGCATACAGATCGCTTGCCTGTATCTGCCGAACGGCAATCCTGCGCCCGGACCGAAGTTCGATTACAAGCTCGAATGGCTGGAGCGGCTCATCGTGCGCGGTTCACAGCTCGTCGGCAGTGATTTTCCGGTCGTGCTGGCCGGAGACTTCAACGTGATACCGACGGAGAGGGATGTCTACAAACCGGAGCGATGGATCAACGACGCCCTCTTTAGACCGGAGACGCGCGCCGCGTTCGAGCGCCTTATGAGCCAGGGCTGGGTCGATGCGATACGCCGCATCCACCCCGATGCCACGATCTACACGTTCTGGGATTACTTTCGCAACGCATATGCACGCGACGCCGGCATCCGCATCGATCACTTGCTGCTGAATCCGGCGGCGGCCGCGCGCCTGAGCGATGCGCAGGTCGATCGGGACGTGCGGGGATGGCCCAAGCCGAGCGACCACGCCCCGACGTGGATCGAGCTGCGGCAGCCGGGAAGTTGAGCGAAGCCGGCAGGACTTCTCGGCCTGTACAGGAAGGACACCAGCGCCGGTCGCAGATTCCCTATCTCACCCGCGTTCCGTTCAGCAGCGCGATGAATATCGCGTTGTTGCCGCCCGGAGCTTGCGCCTCGAGCGCCGCCTCGAGGCGCGACCTGACGGCGTCGGCCTGCGCATTCGCGTCCCTGGCGATGCGCTCGCCATTCGGCGGCACGTCGTCCCCGCCCGTGTCCGCATGAGCCGCCGCCATGAACGCCGCGCCGATCGCTGCGTACTCCGCGCATGCAGCCGCGACACCCCGCGCGACGGCCGCCTCGTCGAAATCGAGTCGAACTGCCGAGAAGTCGAAATCATAACGCCCGTCCTGCGGTGCGTACGATGCGCCGATGATTTCGACGTCGAGATCCGCGCTGTTCGAAACCTTCGGCCACGTGGGCGACAGCGAATAGACCTCGTAGCGCCACGCCGAGCCGAATACGGCAAATGGCTTATCGGACGGGCACGACTCTTCGAGCTTCGCCGCGACGAGCTCGTCGAACGCCCGTCCGGCCGCCCATGCACGGCGAATCATCGGCTCGAACTGCGCCCGGTTGTAGGCGAGATCCTCGGTGGATGCCGCGACTTCGGCCGGCGCGTCGACGATATCGTCGGTCTGCGCGGCATCGGCCGCCATCGCTTCGAGCATCATCGTCACCTGCTGCTCGTTGAGCGCGGCGAGCGTCGGTGCGAGCTGTGCGCGGAGCATCGGCCGAATTTCAGGCTCGACCGCTTCGAGCATCCTGTCGAGTGCGCGCTGCTGAAAGGGCTGAAGCGCTTGCGCCGATGCGGCGCTGGAAACGAGCACGGACAGTAGGGCAGCGCAGACAGCGGCCCGGGCGGCATGCATTGGATGACTCCTGGAAATCGGCTTGGGTGTGGAATGCCTAGGCGAGCGCGGCCTCGAACAGGGCCAGCATGCGGCTCCAAGCCCGCTCGGCATGCTCCTCGCTATACATCGGCATATCGGGCGGGCACCAACCGTGCGCTGCGTTATAGACCTCGATCTCGGCTTCGAGGCCTGCCTCGTCGAATGCTTGCCGCAGCACGTTCTTTGCCTCCGGCTCGCGCTCGTCGTCGTCCTCGGCGATCGCAATCAGGAACGCCGCATTCATCTCCGGCACCAGCAGATGAGGACTATCCTCGCTTTCCGTGACGAGCCCGCCGCCGTGGAAACTGACGCCGGCGCCGATGCGCTCGGGCACGGTTGCGGCCGTGCGCATCACGATCGGGCCGCCCATGCAGTAGCCGGTGGTGCCGATGCGGCGGCCGGTGTCGACGGCTTCCTGCTGGTCCAGCCATTCCACAAAGGCGCGCGCATCCGTCCTATGCGTCTCGGGGGTCAGCGTTTGCATCAGCGGCATGACCACGCCGACCGCGTCCTCGAACGAGGCGTCGTCGGGCACGACCGGCGCCTGAACCTCGCGGTAGAAAGGATTTACCGTCAGCACGCTATAGCCGGATTGCGCGAGGCGCCTGCCCATTTCGCGAAAGGCGGGCCGCAAGCCCAGCGCATCCGGCCAGACCAGCACTGCGGCGTGCGCGCCGCTCGAGGGGTGGACGAAATACGCGTCTGCGACGCCGTCCGGGGTGCGGATCTCGACATCTTGCTCGGTGACGTCCTGCGCGTTGACAACCGGCGGGAGCAGCATCGTGAGGCCGGCTCCGGCCGATAGCGCACCGAAGCGCCGTCGAGTCATGCCGTTGGTGGCGCGCTTTAAAGCTTCAAGGATATGCTCGTCACACATCGATCATTTCTCCTGCTGTGGCGATTCGGATCAGAACCCGAAGTTCATGCCGACATAGTACCGACGTCCCAGGATGTCGTAAAAACCGGGATTCGTGCTGCCCCACGCACTGCCGCTCGCAAGACTTTGGCCGGGCGCCTGCGGAAATGTGCGTTCCGGCTCCTTGTCTAGCAGATTGTCTACACCGAAGCGCAGATTCCAGCGATCGCTAAACGTATAGCGAGCCGCAAAGTCGAACATGTCATAACTGTCGGTCGGAAGATACTGGGACGCCACCGTCGGATTCGCAACCGCCTGCAGGTGCTCGATGCTAGGCAGATGCCGCCAGCGCAGGCTCATGTTCCACGAACCCAGACCATAGCCGAACGTCGTGAACGTGCGGTATTCGAACGCGAAGTCCTGCACGCCCGTCAGATTTCCCGGGCCGCTCGTCCCCTTCCAGTCGAGCCCCGGATCGTTCGGAGCCGTCTTGACCTCCATCTTGTCGAGGACCGACGCAAGAAAGTTGACAGTAAACGTGCCTGGGCCTACGTCACGCGTCCAGTCGAGCTGGATATCGAGTCCGGCCGTGTCGATCGCGGCGTCGTTGCGGTAGGTCACGAAATACGGTGACTGATTACCACTCACCGGGTCGCGACGTATGATGGTGCAAGCCGAATAGTTCACGTCGTAGCTCGGGTTAGTGAGCGGATCAAAGCACTCTCGCAGCTTCCCGGCGACGTTCTCGGACGAGATCATGTCGCTGATCTTGATGCGCCAGTAGTCGAGCGACAGCTGCACCCGATCACCGAGGTTCGCAACGATGCCCGCGGTAAGGGTGTCCCCGCGTTCCGAGGTCAGATTCGGGTTGCCGACGACGTTTAACCAGCGCTGCTGGTTCACGGCGTTCGATTGGTTCAACGGGTCACTGTAGTAGACGGCTGCTGCATCCGGTCCCATCATGGCCGCGCAGAGCGCCTGGGTTTGCGCTGCGTTCGGGTTCAGGGCCGGATTCGCGCTCAATGGGTTGGCAGGGTTACGCACGGAGCAATAGTCACCGCCGAGCCCCACGAGGTCGTAAGCTTGCTCGGACGATTGAAAAAGCTCGGCGATATTCGGCGCACGGTTCGCCCTCTGGCGGCCGGCCCGTAACCGCACACGATCGGTAATCCGCCAGTCGAGCATTGCCTTATAAGTCGAGATACTTTCGGTCGGATCGTTATTGGAGTAGCGATAACCGAGCTCCAAGCTGATGTCCTGCGCGCCCGGCTTGCCGGCCACCAGCGGCACGAGCAGCTCTCCATAAACATCGGTGGCTTCGACTTGCCCCCGCGACGCGTTTGCCGGATAAATCCCGGCCGCACTGTCGAGTATGGCGGAGTGGGACACAAGCGGGTCCGGAAGGTACTCGAAAGTGTTTTTCCGATAGGACGTCCCGACCGCAAAACGCACCTGACCCGCGGGCAGCTCGAACGCTCCGCCCTGCAAGTTGAACTCGGCCACGTTCTGCACCATCTTGCCATTGTCTTTGACATGCTCGAGCAGGGTGTCTATGCAATCCTCGGTAGGGACCCCTTGAGTCGGGTTGACGAAAGGGAATGACGCCTCAACCCAGTCGTTTACACCGTAAAAGATCGGCAAGCCGCTGGTGCAGTAGATCGTGCCGGCTCCGAAACCATTGCCCTCCGGGTTGCCCGTGTATTGCAGCCCCCTGGCATAGTTCGGCTGATTGACCATCCATCGAAAGAGCTGCAGACGGGTCGTGCCGCCGGTTTGCGCCTGCGTACGGGTCGTCCCATGCGATGCATACAACTCCCAGGTCCAATCGCGACCGGGTATGACGCCTTCCAGGCCCGCCACCAGCTGCATGCTCGAAACATCACTCGAGAGGGTTTTCGGTCCCACGTAATTGGGATAGTGCGAGATGCCTACCGGCGCGTTGGGGTCTTGGCGGCTGTCGAGCAGCAGCTGCGCCTCCGGCGGTTTTGGAAATGCCTGGGAGTTCGTGCAACCACCGACCGGCGGGCACTCCAAACCATACAATCCACCCGGCAGATAAGGTGACAATGTGTTGCCGTCAGGGCCGAGGGATGACGCATAGAGCTCGTCGCCGTGCGGCACCGTCGCGCCCCAACCGCCGATATGCAACGTGAACGGCCCGTAGGTCTTGCTGCTCGTATCGGTCACCAGGCCCTGACCAAAGATTCGAACGTTGTCGGTGAGCTTCAGGTGGCCGCGGGCAAACAGTGAATAACGATCAAGCGGCAGCTGTGCGACGATGAACGGCTGGTTCTGCTGCAGGTCACCGTCTCTATTGTGCTTGCGCCACACGATGCCGTCGTCATCGACGTACTGGCCCTGATACCGATAGTTGGCCGCGGCCTGTGACTTGTAGACCGTGCCGTCACTGTTCATGAAGAAGGTGCCGATAGGTGTTATCGGCGGCACACCTGCCCGCGGGTTGTCGAAAATCTGGTTGACGACCGCCATGCTGGCTGGGTTGTTTCCGGCGATGTTGAAGCCGGACGCGACCAGCGTACCGACCTGGTCGCCGTTGATAGAGGAATCGGCGAACCCTCGGCGGAAGAAATCGCGGTCCTGCTTCAGCAGCGGCTCACGCCGGCTCATCTCGAGGCCGATCATGACGTTGCCCATGCCGTCGGCGAGATTCGCCCCGAGCAGCGCCGAGACCCGTCGCTCCTCGGCGCCACCTTCGGCCGAGCCGCCGAACTGTGCGTCGACTTGTATCCCCTCGAAGTCCCGTTTCAGCACGAAGTTCACGACGCCGGCGATCGCATCGGCACCATAGACCGACGAGGCGCCTCCGGTAATCGTCTCGACCCGCTCCAGTGCGGCGGCGGGGATGTTGTTGACGTTCACCGCTCCGGTCGCGTTGACCGGCATTGCGCGCCGACCATCGAGCAGCACGAGGTTTCGATTCGTACCGAGCCCCCGCAGGCTGACCATGCTCGCACCAGGCGTCCGGGTCGCGCCCATCAAGTAGCCGCCGGTCCCTTCGCCATCCGGCTCAAACTGCGACGCGGCCGGCACGAACTGCGGCAACTGGTTGACGACGCTTTCGATGGCAATCGTGCTCGACTCTTCGAACCGTGCGGCATCGACCGTCATGATAGGGCTGCTCGCTTCGAAGTCCCGCCGTGCGATGCGGGAACCCGTCACAACCACTTCCTCGAATTGGCTCTCCTGTGCATAGGTGGACGCTGGAGTACCGAGTGCCACGGCGACGGCCGAAGCCAAAGTCGCTAGCCGCAGACAGCCGGAAATCATAGTCGGACGCTTTTCCACAACGTATTCCTCCCCCAAACCGGAATCCGCGCCAGCCCAAGCGGGAGCGCCCGCGAGGGATTGCTACGTCGAGGCTTTTATCACGTCTTTATTCAATCATACAATTACCCTG
>CAZFJU010000074.1:0-17990 GCA_964518995.1 uncultured Gammaproteobacteria bacterium | reverse complement strand
ATTAAAACGACGTAGTGATCGAAACATAATGGTATCGGCTGTCCTGCGCGACCTCGGGCGCGGTGAGGTCAATGAAGCTTCCCTTGCGGAAGTAGGCTGCGCCCGTCTCGAGTTCGAGGCGCCCCGCGATAGCGCTCCAGTTGATGCTGACCTCCAGTTGCCGGCCGAGCTGGTCGCCCGCGGCTCCGCTCTGGTCGCGAAGCTCGGCCGTTGTCCAAGCGTCGCGCGAAGACGCCAGCTCGAACGCTCGGTATTCCAGCATCGCCCGCCAACGACGGGCCGGGCGCAGTGCAGCACGAACGCCGAGCGCCTCTATGTTCGCCCGAGCGAAGGGGCCGTAAATGCCCGTGGGTCCGAAGTCGAACCGACGGGCGCCGAAAAGCGTGTCGAAGCGCTCGTTGCGCATGTCGGAGGGATCGTCGTCACCGCTCGCGCGATCGTAGCGAACGGTGACGATCGGCGCCCACGGCAGCGCAAAGCTGTAGCCCAAGTCAACGTGGTAGAGACTCGCCGAGTGGTCGAGGCCGTCTCTCCATTCGCCGTCGACCGTCGCGGACGAATCGCCGGACTGCCCGATCGCTTCGAGCTCATAGTGCCAGCGACCGCTGGCCGAGGGGCGATAGAAGCGCACGCCGACCGTCACGAACTCGCGGCGATCGCGGCTTGCGTCCGCATCGAAATCGAGCCAGTAGAGCTCGAGCCGATGCTCGCCAGAGAGTATCGGAAAGTGGTAATGAAGGCCCAGGATGCGCGTATCTCCAGCCGAGCGGTCGAGCTCCGGATCGTTGTCCAACAAGGCTGCCCTGGACGTGGGCAGCGTGCGCATCGGGACCAGATAAAAGACACGAGCGCCTCTTTCTTGGGTGCCCTGCCAGCTCCATTCCGTACCGAGAAACGAGTTGACCGTGTTGCGGTAAGCATTGCGCGCTATGAGGCGGCGCGTACCGAGGTCGAAGGTCATCCTGCCGACGCGTAGAACGCTTTGGCTCCCTTCACGCGCCATCGACCAGCTACGGCTCGCCATGAGCTGAATAGGCTCGAGCGTGTTCACGATCGAGCCGTTCACCGTCGAGCCGGAATCATTGAGCAGCGCTCGTGAATCCATGAGCTCGGCGTCGAAGCCCCACTGCGGCCAGCGTGCAGCCACTCGAACCCTCGTGCGCAGCGCCAGCACGCGATCAGATGGGTCGAGAGCCGGGCGAAACTGCCGATCGAGGCGCTCGTAGCGCGTGCGTTGCTCCCCAGAGACGCTCCACTCCGCTCTGCCAGTCGAATCCTTCCTCGGAGCCTCCGACTGCGCATTGGCAGACATTGCCATGGTCCCAGCCAGGATGACGGCGACGAGCGCCGCCCGCGACGTATGTACCGGCCTTCGACCTCGACTGAGATGGCGCAAGAATCGTTCTCCCCGCGACGTACTGGAACGTTTCGCAGCTGATCTGGCGGTTACGGGTGACCACGCTCCGGACCGTCGCGATGCAACAATGCCTTGAGTGCCGCCACCTCGCCCTCCAGTCGTCTGACCCGCTCTTCGAGATCTGATCCCTTCGCGTCCTGAGCCGCCGATTCGGCGGATGCGCCGGTCTCTGGCGCCAATCGAGCATGCGTCTCGACATCGATGGGGCCGCAGAAGAGATGCATATATTCGGAGTCCCGGCGCCCCGGCGTTCTCGGCAACTGCGCCACCAGCGGCCCGCCTTGATGCTCGACCAGTGCAGCCAACGTCGACGCAACCGCCGCATTATCCGTGAAATAATGCAACCGTCCGCTGTGCGCCCGAAGCTCCCCGGGTGTCTGTGCGCCGCGCAGCAGCAATAAACAGATAATCGCAAACTCCGCGTCGTCGAAACGGTAGTCGCTCAGAGCGGTATTGCACAGACGCTGCCTGTACTTTTCGGTGCCGCGCTTGAAGTTCTCTTCCACTCGAACGTAATGCTTGGCCTGAAGGTCGCGCACCGTGCGCTGCACGTCGCCCTGTCCCAGGTCCGTCACGGGGTTGCGCCCGGTCTTCTGATTGCAGGCGTTGGTCAGTGCATTCAACGTCATCGGGTACTGATCCGGCGTCAGCACCGACTTCTCCATAAGGCAGCCGATCACGCGGGCCTCGGTGGCGGTCAGAGTGGGCGGCAAGGGAGCTCCTTCGGAGTCGACCATCTGCAGAGGCCCATGGTACTACGCCGAAGATCCGCGACTGCTTCACCCGCATCGAACCGACTCCTCGACCGCTCGTTGTGTCGGAACGCTTCTCTACGAGTCGCCCAGCATGCGCCGCTTGCACAAGACGCCTAGCTAAAGCGAGATCGAAGCCTGCCGACAGGGGCTCGAGGGGGAGGACCTCCTCGTCACCGTGCGATAGGCCCGCCGGCGAGTCTCGACAACGCCGATGCCAGCCAACCGAGGGGCGTGACGGCGACGAGCTAAAGCGCCGCCGCGAGCTAGTGTCGGCACACTAGACTATCTGGTACTCGGGCGTGCTCATCAGCAGGTGCACGATCATCCGCAGGGCGTCCTCCATGTACGTCTTCGCGCGGTCGATGCGGTCGGTGCCGAGCTCCCCGTCGAGGAACGCGACCAGCGCGTCACGCAAGGGTGGAGCGGGTGGAACCCGCAGCATGCGCGACGCAAGGTAGTCCACTGCTTCCGCCGTCCTTTGCGCGCCGCTCGCGAGCACCATTGCGGTGAGATCGAAGCGAGCGGCATCGCGCGGGGTCGGAATCAGCTTGCGGGCCGCCTGCTGCCAGCCGATGTAGCCCGAGATGCGCGTGTTGAACTGCTCATCGCGCTCGAGCGCCACTCGGTCGAACTCCGACATGTTCGCCGGGTCGCTCACCGCCGTCGCCGCGCCGACGTCGTAGCCGTCGCGCAAGCGCTGGCCGAGCACGTTGTCGGACCCCGCGTCGAAGTTCCAGTCGCGAAAACCGGTCACGTCCGGAATCAGCACGTCGCGCGCGGCGTTACCGCGGGCGATCAGAAGCCCCGGCGTGATCCACGCGGTGCCGCCTGCCCAGCCCGCGACGGAGGGCGGGTACAGCAGATGCTGCCCCATCGAGATCGTCGCTTGATTGAAATCCGGCACGCCCGGCATCGACGCGACGCCGAGCTGCTTCATCATCGCGACCATGTGCTCGACCGGCCCCTTGATGTGCCCGCCGTAGCTCGCGGCGCTGTAGAAATCCTTCGAGAGCAGGATCGCCGTTAGCAGCGGCTTGATCTCGTAGTCGGCATCGCGGAGCACCGCGCCGAGCTTCGCTCCGAGCGCCGGTGAAAGCTCCTCGCGGACTAGAAAACGATAAATCTTTGCGGCCAGAAACTCGGCCGTGACCGGCTGCTCGAAGATGATGCGGAGCACGTCCACGCCGTCGAAGTTGCCGGTGCGGCCGAGGAAGCTTTTCGACCCCGCGTCGTGCTTTTCCGGATCCACTCGGAACTCGAGGCCGTCGAAGTACCACCCGGTGAAGGCGCGCGCGCACTCGCGCACGTCCTGTTCGGTGTAGTTCCCCACGCCCATCGTGAAGAGCTCCATGACCTCGCGCGCGAAATTCTCGTTCGGCGCCCCCTTCACGTTGTATTGAGCGTCCAGGAAGTAGAGCATCGCCGGGTTCTGCGCGACCGCGATCGTCAGGTCTCGCAGGTTGCCGGTGGCGCCGCGTTCGAATAGCTCGACCTGCTGCAGCATCTTGCGGTAATCGCGCACCTTGCTCTCGTGTGTCGCGAAGTGGCCGTGCCACAGCAGCGCCATCTTCTGCTGCACCGGATGCGTGCTCTGCAGCATCCGGTTCGCCCACCAGTAGCCGAGCCGCCGCGTCTCGAGCATCGTCGCTCGCAGCCAGTAGAAGAAGCGGTCCGAAACGGGCTGCATCGGCCGGTTGCCGGCGGGCTTTACGTCGACGCCCATCGAGCTGCCCTGGCGCGCGGCGCGGTCGGTGGCCTCCGGGCGGCTATCCGGAAACGGGTCGAGCGACGGATCCCAGAGCCCGGACTCGACGAATGGCCGCATGCTCGGGTTCGGGATGCGCTCGTAGTGCACGAGCGACTCGACCGCGCGCTCGAGACCTGCGTCCGCGAGCTTCTGTATCTCCTCCGGCGTGCCGCCGAAGCCCGCGTGCGCGAGCAAGTGCGCCGCGCGGTCATAGCTCCACTCGGACGCGGCGAGCGGCGACAGATCGTCCTGCCAAGCGGCGGGACCGGGGGACCATTGGCTGCGGATAGCCATGGCCCGCTACGCCTCGATGATGCCGAGCGTCTGGAACGGCTCGCCGAGCACGGCTGTCGGGTCCGCGCCGAGCCACTCGTCGATGAGGGTGGCGTATACGCGGCGGAAGTCGGTGGTGCTCGCGAGGTTGTCGCCGAGCACGAGCTCCGCGAGGCTCGGCGGCGTGCCATACATCCCGCCCTGCACCGCGTTACCGATGACGAAATTCACTTGCGCCGTGCCGTGGTCGGTGCCCTGGCTCGTGTTCTCGGGCACGCGGCGGCCGAACTCGCTGTGCACGTACATCACGACGTCGTCGGCGCGACCGATGCGCTGCATCTCGCGGAAGAAGCCCTCGATCGCGTCCGAGCAATACTGGAGCTGCCGATCGTGCGGCGCGGCCTGATTCACGTGCGTGTCGAACAGGCTGTTGCGGAGCGGCACGTAATAGAGCTGCGTCGGGAAATCGGCCTCGATCAGCGCCACCACCTTGTCCAGATCGAGCAAGCGCAGATCCGAGCTCGCCTTCGCACGGTACCGGCCCCATGCGGCGCGCACGACCTCGGAGGCCTGCGCGGCGCTTCTTGTCACCTCGAGCACGTACCGGTGCGCGGCGCCGGCGGGACTATCGTGCGCGCCTAGCAGATCGACCACCGCCTTCTCTTGCGCGAACAGGCCGCGCTGGAACTTCATCGGGTCCGCGAATACGAGCGGCACATGCTTCTCGGCTTTGACCGCGAGAGTCTGGCTATCCGAGATGTTCACGATCATGTTCGCCCGCGCGCCGCCGGGATCGAGGCTCGAGGCGGTTCGGCCGATCCAGCCGTGCTCGTTGCCGCTGTTCGGCGCGGCGGTGTGCCAGAACGAGATGGAGGTGAAATGGGAGAACGACGGTTGGTCGTAGCCGACGCCGTGCACGACGGCCACCTTCCCTTCCTCGTACAGCCGCTGCATGCCGCGCATCGACTTGTGCCAGCCGAACTGCGCGTCGATCTTCAGGACATCCGCTTCCTTAATGCCGATCGTGGGCCGATGCGCGTAGTAGAGCGGGTCTTCGTACGGCACGATCGTGTTCAAACCGTCGTTCCCGCCGAACCACTCGAAAACGACGAGAATCCTGCCGGACTCGTTCGCCGAAACGCTGCGCGCGGCTTGGCCGAGCACGGGCGGCACCGGGCCCACGCCGCCGAGAAGGCCGAGCCCGAGACCGCCGGCGCCGAGCCGGAACAGATCGCGCCGCGAGACGCCGCTCTCGTCCAAGGGATTCTTCTTGGTCATGAGGAAGTCGTCTCCGACAGGCGCTGCGTCCGGCGCGCCTCTTCGACTAGCCGAATCCTACAGCGACGACACCGCCTCCGAGCTAGCGCCAGCCCGCTCGAGGATCTCGGCGACCTGGTCCGTGCCGGGCACGCGTTGGCCGCCGACCGGAGTCAACGCCAACGTCAACGGCGATTTGCCGAGCGCATCCGCGATATTGACGTTCGCGCCGCGCTCGACCAGAAACTCGACGACCTCGGCCCAGCCGCGGCCTGCGGCGGAATGCAGCGCCGTCTGCCCGAGCCGGTCCGTGAGGCCGCTCGGCCGGGCGATGCGGGCCGTGCGACTCGTTGTATCGGTGACGCGCGCGTCGATGTCCGCGCCCGCCGCGAGCAGGATCTCTAGCGACGCGATGACTTTGCTCTCGATCTCCGGATCGCCCTCGAAATTCGGCGAGCGGTTTGCGCCAAAGTCGATATTGCGTACGGCGACACCGGCGGCCGCCATCAGCGGCGTGATGCCCATGACGTTCGGCAGATCGATCAGCGCGCCGTGCTCGAGCAGCAGGCGCATCGTGTCATGGTCATGCGTGATTGCAGCTCGCAGCAGCGGCGTGGCTCCGGTCGTCAGCAGATCGTCCGTGAAGCGCGCGGTGTTGCCGCCTCGCCCCGGCCGATGGAAGTTCAGCTGTGGATTGACCTCGACACCGCTCTCGAGCAAGCGCCGCGCGATATCGAGCCCGGACGCCTCGGTCGAGCGGGGAAACGCGCGTGTACGCGGCCGGTACGAATGCATATCGACTGCAAGGTAGAGCGCCGTGCGGCCCCACCAATCCGCATAGTGTGGGTTGGCGCCGGCATCAAGCAGGACATTGGCGGTGTCGAACTCGTAGTTGTCGATCGCAAGCATCAATGCCGTGACGCCATCCGGCGTCGGCCGATCTGGGTCTTCACCGGCCGCCAGGATCGCGCTGACGCAATCGGAGCACCCGGAACGCGCCGCATACAGCAGCGGCGTGAGACCGCCTGTGGGGCGATACTGCGCCCGCGGCTCGGAGGTGATTTGCGAGCCCCAGTCGTTGGTCGCGGCCCGCGCCGTGACGTCCGCGCCGTGCTCGATGTAGAGCCGCACGAGATCGGCGTAGGCGCCATCCGCCGCCCACATCAGCGCCGTCTGCTCGCGCCACATTTCGCGTGCATTCACATCGGCGCCGTGCTCGAGAAGCAGTTGAGCCAGCTCGAAGGAGCCGGTGCGCGAGACCAGCATCAACGCGGTTTCGCCGTCAAGGTTCGGCGCATCGACATCGGCCCCGGCCTCCAGCAGCATCCTCGCGAGCGGTACGTTCGCGGCCTTCACCGCCTCGGCCAAGGGGCTCGATCCGAACCGATTCGCAGAATTGGGATCGGCCCCGCGCTCGATCAAGACACTCGCCAAATCGGCATCGAGCTTGTAGGCGGCCCAATGCAGCGGCGTCGTGCCGTCATTCTGGGCAGCGTTGACGTCCGCTCCGCTGTGCATGAGCTCGAGCGCAGCGTCGCGACGCCCTCGCTCGATCAGATCTGCAAGCGGGCTATTTGCGAATGCGGCGCCGGACATGCAAACCGCCACGAGCGCGATGATTCCGCTTCTCATAATAGTATTGCCCGCCTCAAACGATGTCGTGCATCAGCTTGTTGTGATGTGCCCAAAAACCTTTGTGGAGATCGTATAGAAGCTTGTACGGATCCTCGAAGGTACGGTCCACCTCGGCGAGCACGCCGGCCGCGAGAATGTCCGCTGCGCTCTCACCGAGCCGCACCCGCTCGACCATCAAATCGAATAGCTGCAGCATCACGGCGTGCTCCGCCTCGACATCGGCGCGGCCGACGACCGGCCCGACGCTCGGCACGAAGCGCGTCTCTGCGTCGCTCATCTCGAGCAGCTTGGCAAGCGCGTCGACCCGCCCGCCGAGCCAACCGCCGCCGAACCAGTCGAAGACCGGGTCGGCCGCCGGGGACAGCACGTCGCCGACGGCGATGACATTGCGCTCGGGAAACGCGACGTAGATGTCTCCATCCGTGTGCGCTTCGATCAGATAGCCGTAGTCGATCTGACGACCGCCGATCGCCGTGCCCCCGCTCGTGTGGAACGTCTCGGTCGGAAGCGCTGCGGTCGGCAGCGGCGCTTCGTAGCGGTCCTGCTCCGGCAAGTAGTAGCCGGTGGTCAGACGAATCCGGGTTTTCTCGTGAGCAAAGATGGGCGCCCCGGCGGCACCGAGCGCCGCGTTCGCGCCAACCTGATCCAGATGCCAGTGCGTGTTGAACAGCGCCGCGACCGACCCGCCGGGCAGGCCGTCGACCGCAGCCAGCACGGCGTCCTGAAACGCCGCGGCGCCGCTATCGACCAGCACCTTGCCGGCGCCGGTCTCGAGCACGACGATATTGCCGCCGGCGCCGCTAAGCAGCGTGAGATCCGGAGCGATCTCGGTCAGCTCGATGCCGTCGGCCGCAATGCTGCGAGGCCCGATCGCAAACCCGGCGAGGCCGACGGCCATCCCATGCAGCACCGCCCGACGGCTCGGGCGGTAACGTCCATCTCGGTGCACGTATGTACCCTATACGCCGGCGATTTCGCCGGTGCTGTCCGCGATCGACTTCATATCGAGCCCCGCCTTGTTCAACACGGTGAGATGCACGTTCGACAACGTGGTGTACTCCGGCAGCTCCACGTGCTGCCCGCCGTTGAGACGCCCGCACGCCCCACCGACGAGCAGAACCGGCAGCGGATAGTTGTTGTGACGATCGCTGTTGCTCATGTTCGAGCCGAACATGAACATCGAGTTGTCGAGCAGCGAGTTCTCGCCATCCGGGGTTTGGGCGAGCTTATCGACGAAGTCGGCGAAGCGCTGCACGTGGTAGCGCTGAATCTGCACCAGCTTCTCCAATCGCTCCCGGTTATTCGCGTGATGCGACAGCGGATGGAACGCATCGGATACACCGATGTGGTTGTACGTTCTATTGGTCCCCTCGCCGACCATGAAGAACGACGCCACACGGGTCACGTCGGCCTGGTACGCAAGTGCGATCAGATCGAACATCATGCGCACCTGCTCGTCGAAGTCCGGCAAGGTGCCGATCGGCGCATCCGGAAGGTCGATGCCGGAAAGATCGCGCGCGGATGCCCGCTCCAGGCGCCGCTCCGTCTCGCGCACCGACTCGAGGTAGTTGTCGAGCAAGATGCGGTCCTGCGCTCCAAGCTGCCGCTCGAGCTCGTGCGACCGCTCCATGATCATGTCGAGGATGCTGGCGCGACGGCTCGCGATCCGCTCGCGCTCCTCCGGCGTGTCACCGGCGCCGAATAGCTGCACGAACACCTTGCGCGGATTGAACTCCATGGGCAGCGGCGTCGACGCGTTGCGGAACGACAACGTCGAGCTGTAGTAGCAGGCGCCGCTGCTGCAAGCCGCGCTCTGGACCGTGGTCTCGGAGGCGACCTCGAGCGACGGCAGCACGGTATCCCGCCCGATGTGCCCGGCAATCATCTGATCGATCGTCGGCGCCATCATCGCGCCGGTCGACTGCTGATCCGGTCGCACGCCGCTGAGCCACGTGGCCGGGAAAAGACCATGCACGGAGCCCCGGGGCGCCTTGTTCTCGAGGTGACTGAAAGACACCACGTACCGCTTGTACTCCTCGAGCGGCTCGAGAATCGGGCTCAGCTTGAAATCCGCCCCGGCGCCGGACGGCGTCCATCGGTCCATCTCGGCGCCGAATGCGGTATTCCACATGATCGCGCCGTGCGGCAAGTAGAAGAATCCGGCGCGCAGCTTCGGCGCGGCCGCCGTTTGGGCGAGCGCTGTCCCGGCCGGGATCATCGCATCGAGCAACGGCAAGCTGATCGAGACGCCCGCGGCTTTCAGAACCGTCCGACGAGAAAGGTGCTTCTTGGTGAGATACATCGACAAGTCTCCCCTACTGTGCGGACGAAGCCGCTGCGGCCAACGACGCCTGAATCGGCTCCCCATGCTGCGAGGCGCCTTGCATACGGAACGCGTCGCTTTTCACTATGCCGCGGACGAGCGCGGAGAACCGGTAATCGTCCGCTTCTGCGGCACGCACGATCTCTCGCACGGCCGGCATGTCGTAGTGCTCGAGCTCCCGCCCAAGCGAGTACATCAGCAGCTTCTGCGTCATCGCCTGCACGAACTGGTCCGGCCGCTCGAGCAACGCTGCCCTGAGCTCCGCCGGGCCGGTGATCGGGGTGCCGCCGGGCAGTTCGGTGCTGGCGTCAATCGGCGCGTCTGCCGCCTGATCGTACGTACGCCAGCTGCCGATTGCCGTGAAGTTTTCCAACGCGAGCCCGTAGGGATCGATGACGCCGTGACAGGCGCTGCAGGCGGAATCTGCGCGGTGCTGCTCGAGCCGCGCGCGCAGCGTGGCCGGCATGTCCTCGGACGTCGGCGACAGGTCCGTCTCGACGCCGGGCGGCGGCGGCGCGGGCGGCGTTCCCATGATCTTCTCGAGCACCCAGGCGCCGCGCAGGACCGGCGACGTGCGGTCGCCATAGGACGTGCGCATCAGCACGGCGCCCTTGCCGAGCAGACCGTGCCGCACCGGATCCTCGAGCTGCACGCGACGAAACTGCGGGCCGAATACGTCAGTGATGCCGTAGTGGCGCGCGAGCCGCTCGTTGACAAAGCTGTGACCCGCCGTGATCAGCTCTCGTACGTCTCGATCCTCGAGCAGCACGCTCGCGAGGAACAGCCGGATCTCCTCGGCGAAGTCTTCGCGCAGCCCGTCGGTGAACTCGGGGAAGAAATTCCGGTCCGGCACGACCGCGTCGAGATCGTCGACATCGAGCCAGCTCATACCGAAGTCGTTCACCAGCACGGCCGCGCGCGGATCGGCGAGCATCCGCATCACCTGCTGATCGAGGACCTCGGGTCGACTTAGATTGCCCTCTGCGGCAATCCGCAGCAGCTCGTCGTCCGGCCCTTGGCTCCACAGGAAGAACGCCAGCCTCGATGCGAGCTCGAGCTCGCCGAGCGCATAGCGATCGACGCTCGGCTCCTCCGGCGGTGCGATGAACCGATAGAGAAAATCGGGGCTGGCCAACACCGCCGTCACCACCTGCTCGATGCCTTCGTCGAAGCCGCCGGGGCCTTCGCGACCCTCCATATAAAATGGCATCAAGCGATCGATATCTGCCTGCGTGACGGGCCGCCGGAACGCGCGCTCCGCGAGCTCGGCGGTAATCTGCCGGGCGCAGTCCAGCTCACGCTCCGGCACCTCAGGCTCACAGACGAACAGCATGCGCCGGCTCGCCGTCGACGAGACGCCCGTGGAATTGAACGGCCCGATCAGATCGATGCCGCCGACGACGCCCGGTACCCGCGGTGCGCCGCTATAGCTGAACGTGCTGCGCGGTGAAAAGCTCGAGATCATCTCGTCGCTCGAGGCGCGCGAGCGCTGCACAAACGTGATGATGACCTCGTGAACTCCGGCCGTGACCGCGATCGGAATATCGGTGAACCGGCGCATGATCTCCGCGTGCCCCGGCGCGCCGCCGCTGTTCGCGAGCACGAAGTCTTCAGGACCGCCGATGTCGGCCCGATAGGCCTCCTGGCGATCGACGAGCACCACGAGGGTATGGCGCGTTTCGACCGCCCGCGGGTAGAGCCCGACCCCGAGCTCCTTCACCGTCAGCCGATACTCGCCATCGGCCGGAAAAGTGTGCATGAACTTGATGCCGCCGCGCGTGCCGAGCGGCATGCCGTCCACGTAGCCATCCTGATTCTCGGTCGGCGGCGGGAAGTAGGCGGTGCCGATCTTCGGCTCCGGCTCACCCACGGCAAGATGCGCCACCGTGCTGGCGAGCTCGAGATATTGCTCCACGAACGCCGGCGACGCACTCAGCGCGGCGGCGACGTTCGTGAAGCCATCGACCTCGATCTCGGCCGGCAGGTATTCCGCTGCGTCGATCTCGACGCCGAGCAAGCCGCGCACCGCACTCGAGAATTCGGCGCGATTCAGCCGCTGCGCCGGAACGTACCCCACCCGCTGATAGCGGGCGCCGTTGTCAATTTCGGCTTCGAGCCACGTGATCAGCCCGTCGATATCCGCCTGCTCGGGCTGCGGCGCGCCGGGAGGCGGCATGAGTCTGCCGCGGAGCTTCGCGATCGCCCCCTCGAAGATCTCGGCATGCTCCGGGATCGCGTCTGCGGTCAACCCGTCGAAGCTGAGCTCGCCGGCGAAGTCGAGCGCATTATGGCAATCGGCACAATAGGTCTGGACCATCTCCCAGCGCTCCTGCTGGCCGAGATCGTCGCGAGAGAACAGAAACACCAACCCGACCGCTGCGACGACGCCGGCGACCGCCAGCCATCCCGCCAGCCCTATCCCGAGCTTTCCCCCGAGCTTTCCATAGGGTCGTCGCATCATCTGCGTTCATCCTCGATCCGTGAGCGGCTGCTTCAGGGCAGCGCATTGATCTGAATACTATATGTGTCTCGTATTGACCATAGCAACCGAGCTGGGTGCAGTCGGCTGGGAATAACCGCAAGTTTTCTCAGCACTGTGCGCAGTCTAGTCAGCCGCTGCTGTTCCAAGACCGGGGAACAGTTGACATTGGCAGTGCCGAGACCGGCGCCAGCACGCCGGAATCGAGGCCTTCTCGCAGTGTGGCCTGCACGCAACGCTTGCGCTGGCGCGTATCTTGTAGGCAATCTTAAACGTTGCTAAGGTCCGCGACCGCATCCGCGATAGTTGCCGTGATTAACAAACAACATTGCGTGGCGTTTTCTCAAGGCTAGGCCGAACCGACCGAACGTGATGAGGTGCTTCCCGACAGCGCGCCGGGGCGACCTTGCCGCCGGGTTGGCGCAACGCGCTATTTACTCCGACGACCGACCGTCGCGACCGGCCTGCATCAGCCCGCCTTTCGTCATTACCGGGGAGGATCACCATCATGACCGAGCGAGTTTCGTCCATTCGCGTGTGTGCGTTGGCCGCCGCGATCACCGCCTGTTTCAGCCATGGCACGGTCAGCGCCCAGCAGGAATCGAGCGTTCAAGAAGAAGTGGTGGTCACCGGCTCGCGTATCGTAAGACGCGACTTCGAGGCCAACAGCCCCATCATGACGGTAGGCCAGGAGCTGATCGACAATACGGCGGCCGTCGGCATCGAGCATGTGCTGAATCAGCTACCGCAATTCGTGCCGGCGGTGACCCAGTTTGAAACGCAAACGATCCAATCGAATCCGACGACCACGCCGGGCGCTTCCACGATCAGTCTGCGCGGGCTCGGCTCGAACCGGAACCTCGTGCTGATCGACGGCCGGCGCGGCATGCCGGTCAACGCCGCCGGCGCCGTCAGCACCAATACGATCCCGACCGCCGCGGTGGCACGAGTCGAGACGATCACCGGCGGCGCGTCGTCCGTGTACGGCGCCGACGCCATGGCGGGCGTCGTCAACTTCGTTTTGAAACGCGACTACGAAGGCGTGAACATGGACGTCCGCTACGGCGCCACGGAGCATGGCGGAGGCGAAGAGCTGCGCCTCTCCGGCCTGTACGGCGCAAACTTTGCCGGCGGCGGCGGTAATGTGCTGATGGGCTTCGAGTATTCGAACCGCGAGCGCGTGCTCGACAGGCAACGGGACTTTTACCTGCGAGCGATGGAAGAGCCGACTGCCGGAGGCACGCAGTCGGTGTACAGCGACAGCAGCTATTCGACGGCGGGCCTCGCTGGATCTGGACGGCCGCCGAACCTGCCGTCGATCCAAGGCGTCGCAGATGCATTCAACATCCCGCTCGCGGAAGCTCAAGCCATCGGCAACACCGGCACCTTCTATTTCAATCCGGATGGCTCCCTTTACCGGACCTCCGGCCCCGGCGCCGACTTCTATAACGGGCCGCTGATTGTCGACGGGATGACCTTCCGCAAGCGCCGTGTGGACAATGATCCCGCGCCGCCCGATCTGAACGGCGCGATTTCCGAGAACAATCTTTTCCGCCAGGTCTCGATCCCGCTCGAGCGCCACGCGGTGTTCGGCCGCGCAATCCTCGATATCGCCGACAACGTGTCGGCCTTCATGCAGGCCAATTTCAGCGAAGACAAGACCGACACCACGCTCGAGTACGCGGCCGCCACCGGCGGGCGAGGCGTCGAGATTCCCTATGGCAGCGATATTTATGCCCCGTCCGTCGACGCCAACGGCAATACGCTGCTCGCCTTCCTGCCGGGCGGAATCCACGGGCTCGCTTGTGCGCCGACCGGCGGTTGCACGAACTCCGAGGTCTGGCCGGTCTCGCCGCAGCTCGCGACGGTGCTCGACAGCCGTGCTCGCCCGAACGAGCCGTGGCAGCTCGGCGCCGTGCCGACGTGGGGACCGCCGCGCAGCACGGAGAACAGCGTGACGTCCTATCAAATGGTGGCCGGATTCGAAGGCCGCTTCAGCAACCGGGATTGGACTTGGGAGGCGTATGCCTCGTACGGCTCGACCTCGGTGCTCACGCGCCTGTACGGATTCGGCTCGCTCGAGCGCTATCGTTTCGTCATGAATCAGCCGAACTACGGACGCGGGATGTACTTCACCGGCAACCCGGCCGGCGGCGGCTTCCAAGCCGCGATCGGCGCGTGCACCACGGGCCTGCCGATCTTCGAGGATTTTGCCGTCTCGGACGACTGCCTGCTGGCACTCGCCGCCAATCTGCAAAATAACTCGCAGATGGAGCAGTTCGTTACCGAGTTCAACCTACAAGGCCGCCTCGTCGACTTGCCCGCGGGCGAAGCGCGGTTCGCAGTCGGCGTCTCCCATCGCGAGAATAAATACGCGTTCCAGGTCGACTCGCTGTCGAGCCAGAGCTCCTGGCTCGACCTCAGCATGGGTCTTTATCCGATCGGCGAATCGCACGGCGAGATTTCGCAGGAGGAAATTTACGGCGAGCTGCTGTTGCCGCTGCTTCGCGACCGACCCTTCGTGCAGGAGTTCAACCTCGAGCTCGGCTACCGCTACACGGACGCCGATCCGAGCGGCTCGATCGAGACCTATAAAGGGCTCTTCGACTGGCGCGTCACGGACCGAATCAGATTGCGCGGCGGCCGCCAAGTATCGAACCGCGCGCCGAATATCGCCGAGCTGTTCCTCGCGCGAACGCAAACACTGAGCTTCTCCGCCATCGGCGATCTGTGCTCGGAGTTCAACTCGATCAGCGCGCTGAGCGCAAATCCGAGCCTGAATCCGAACGCCGGCCAAGTCAGAGCGATCTGTGAGGCGCGGATGGGACCGGGCGGAGCGGCCGACTTTTATGCGCCCGACAACAATCAGCCCTCGGCAGCCGGATTCGCCGTCGTCAACACGATCGGCAATCCCAACCTGACCAACGAGACCGGCAAGTCGGTGACGCTCGGCGCCGTTGTTCAACTCGCCGACCGGGCCTCGCTGTCGATCGACCTTTATGAGATCTCGCTCACCGACATGGTCGCGTCGCAATCAGTCGATTCGATCTACACGCAGTGCTTCTCGCCGGACGTCAACCCGACCTACGACCCGAACACGTTCGCGTGTCAGCAGATCGTTCGCGATCCCGGCAACGGCAACCGCGCGCCGACCGACGTCTCGTACACCAACCTGAGCCGACTCGAGACGCGCGGCGTCGATCTGCAGCTCGACTGGGGCCGCGACCTCGGGCCGGGTGCGATCAACGTGAGCTTTCTCGCGAGCTATCTCGACAGCATGAAGACGGCTGTGGACCCTTCGGCTCCGCTGCTGGACTACAAAGGAACGTTTGGGCCGAACAACGTCTCGGGCGTACAGGGCGGCGCGTACGACTACCGCACTTTCACGACCGTCGGCTACTTGCAGAACAACTGGCGGCTCAGCTTGCGTTGGCGCCATCTGCCGGAGATTGACCCGGCCGCGATCGTGACCGACCCGAACACACTGACGCTGTCGACTCCGAGCTACAACATCTTCGACCTGTCCGGAGGGTATGACATCAGCGAGAGCATGTCGCTGCGCTTCGGCATCGACAACCTGTTCGACAAGGACGCGCCGGTGACGAACGCGACGATCTACTCGCGCGGCTCGAGCACCAACGCGGGCTTCTACGACGTGCTCGGCCGCCGCGGTTGGGTTGCGATGGCTTTCGAGTTCTAGGCATAGCGGAGCGTGGGGCCCGGCGTGCCCGGGCCCCGCTCCGGCTACCATGCTCAGGCGACGCACCGCACTCCCCCGCCTCGAAACGGCCCGGCTCGTCGTCCGGGTGCCGCTGCCCGACGACGCTGCGGCGCTGGCCGCTTTCGCTCGCGACAATCGCGCCCACTTCGCCGAGTGGGATCCTGAGCGGGACGAGGCCTATTTCACCGTCGAAGGCTCGCGCGCAAGGCTCGAGATCATGCTGCAAGAAGCCGTGGCCGGCCGATCGTTGCCCTTCGTGCTCGAGCACAAGCAGGCTGCAGCCGGCGCGATCATCGGCCAATGCACGTTCAGCGGCATCGTCGGCTACCCGCTCTATGCCGCCTACCTCGGCTACGGCCTCGACCATCGCTTCGTCGGCCAAAGCGTGATGCACGAAGCGCTACGCGCCGCGATCGACTACTGCTTCGGCACGCTCGGGCTGCACCGAATCATGGCCAATCATCTGCCCACTAACGTTCGCAGCGCCCGGCTGCTCCGTCGACTCGGCTTCGTGCCTGAAGGCTACGCTCGCGACTATCTCTTGATCGCCGGCCGCTGGCAGGATCACGTGTTGACCGCATTGACTCACCCCGGCTGGGCCCCGCCCTGAGGAGCCGATTCGCGCCGTTACACGGGCGCTGAGTGCGGTTGTCGCGGCTAAAATCATCGCAACCGACCGGGGCGCGAAGTTTGACATGTCGGTCGAGCCGCCTATAGTAACGGCCCCTTCACTTTTCACCTTTTGTCATCTACTGGTTGGGGAGGACGCCATGTCTCACGACGCCCTCTTCCAATTGGGGATGGATTTGGACGCTCCAAAAACCGCCCAAAAGGAAGACCTGGTCCAGATCAAGCCTGCCCCCGTTGTGCGGCCGGCTCCGGAACCACTTGCCGTTCCGGCTTCTGCAGCCGTCGCCGCACCGGATTTCTTCATCGAGAAAGACGGGATTCGTTGCGCCGGCTCGCATTTCATTATCGACATCTACGGCGGTAAACGGCTAAACGATCTCGAGCATGTCGAACGTACGCTCGTCGAGTGCGTCGAGGCGGCTGGGGCGACATTGCTGCATGTCCACCTGCACCCGTTCGAGCCGAATGGCGGTATCAGCGGCGTCGCCGTGCTGGCCGAAAGCCACATTTCGATTCATTCTTGGCCGGAACGGGACTATGCTGCCCTTGATATCTTCATGTGCGGCAACACGCAGCCCGAACGATGCCTGGAAGTCCTGAAGAACGCCTTCCACGCGGAGCGGATGACCGTCCGCGAGCTGCTGCGAGGCAAGGAAACGTGCTAGCGCGTCCGCGCCGCCTCAGCGCGCGGCATCCGCACTGACATGGCGGAGCGCTGGTTTTCAGAAACGCTGACGCCGGGCACTCGGCTGTCGTTGCGGGCGAGCCGCGTGCTGCGGCATGAGCGCACCGGCAGTCACGAGCTCGCGTTGTTCGAGAACGAAACGTTCGGCCGCGTGCTCCTGCTCGATGGCGCGGTGCAAGTCACGAGCCGCGACGAGTTCATGTACCACGAGATGATGGCGCACGTGCCGATCCTTGCGCACGGCGAAGCACGCAATGTGCTCATCGTCGGCGGCGGAGACTGCGGGCTCGCGCAGGAGGTGCTGAAGCACGCGTCGGTGCAGCACGTCGTCCAGGTCGAGGTGGACCCCTCCGTCGTCGAGCTCTCACGCCGCCATTTTGCCGAGATCAACGCAGGAGTATTCGCCGATCCGCGCTTCGCGCTCGTCATTGCCGATGGCGCCGCCTATGTGCACGGCACCGCGGAGCAGTTCGATGTCGTGCTGATCGATTCCACCGATCCGATCGGTCCGGGCGTCGCGCTGTTCACGCAGGCGTTCTATGCAGATGTGCACCGGCTGCTTCGGCCGGGCGGCGTGCTCGTCACGCAGAATGGCGTGCCGTTCGTCCAGCCGCAGGAATTCGCGTCCGCCATGCGCAATCTGGCCGCGACGTTCCGGCAAGTGACGAGCTATGCGGTCTGCGTGCCGACTTACTTCGGCGGACACTTGGCGCTCGGCTGGTCGTCCGACGATGACACCGCGCTTAACGTCCGGACCGAAGAGCTCGAGTCGCGCTTCGCGGCCGCGGCGCTTTCGACGCGCTATTACAGCCCCCGCCACCACAACGCGGCTTTCGCGCTTCCGCGCTACATGGAGCGGGCGCTCGAGGAGGCGGTCGCGGCCGGTCGCGCGGTAACGCCCTGACCGGGCCTTACCGCGTGTCGCCGGCGCTCAACCGTTCAGACTCGGGGCGCCGCGAGACTCGGATCAAACTCTCGCCTCAGACCTCGCTCATATCGGCATTGCTGTCGCCAACTTGCTCGACGGGCACGTTGGCGCGCTGCAGCAAGGTCACGAGCAAATTGGCG
>CAZFJU010000073.1:0-18103 GCA_964518995.1 uncultured Gammaproteobacteria bacterium | reverse complement strand
GCGCGAAGCGGCGCGCGGCAAGCAAAGCGGGCGCTCACTCGAGATTCAGCGCCTGATCGGCCGCAGCTTGCGCGCCGTGGTCAACCGCCGCGCGCTCGGCGAGCGCACCATCACTATCGATTGTGACGTTCTACAGGCGGACGGCGGCACCCGCACCGCCGCCATCTCGGGCGGCTATGTCGCCCTCGCGCTCGCGGCCGCGCGGCTGACGGCGCGGCGAGAGCTCGAGCGTAATCCGATCCATGGTCAAGTCGCGGCAGTATCCGTCGGCATCTACCGCGGCGCCCCGGTCCTCGACCTCGACTATGCGGAGGACGTAGAGGCCGAGACCGACATGAACGTCGTCATGAACGAGGCCGGCGGCTTCATCGAGATCCAAGGCACGGCCGAAGGCCATGCGTTTCAACGCGACGAGCTCGACCGCCTGCTCGGGCTTGCGGAGCAAGGCGTCCGACAGCTGTGCGAAGCACAGGCGAGCGTGCTCGCAAAGTGACGCCGCGACGCTGGATCGTCGCGACCGGCAACCGCGGCAAGCTCGCCGAGATTCAGGCGCTGCTTGCAGATCTCGACCTCGAGCTCATCGCGCAAGGCGAGCTCGGCGTCGCCGCCGTGGACGAGCCCGCGAGCACCTTTGTCGAGAACGCGCTCATCAAGGCTCGACATGCGGCGCGGGCGACCGGCCTACCCGCGATCGCGGACGACTCCGGCCTCGCCGTCGATGCGCTCGGCGGGCTTCCAGGCGTCCGCTCGGCGCGTTACGCCGGCCCCGCGGCCGATGACCGCGCGAACATCGCGCGCTTGCTCGAAGCCCTCGCCGGCATCCCGCTGGAGCGTCGCGGCGCCCGCTTTCACTGCGTCGTCGTCGCGCTCGAGCACGCCGATGACCCGGCGCCAACGATTGCGACCGGGACCTGGGCCGGCCGCATCGCCACCCGCCCTGCCGGCGCCGGCGGCTTCGGCTATGATCCCGTGTTTCTCGTGGCGGAGCGCCGCTGCACCGCGGCGGAGCTCTCCGCCGCCGAGAAGAACGCCCTCAGCCATCGAGCCGCCGCTTTCAGGCGGCTTGGCGCGGCCTGGCTCGACCGGCGGTAAGCCCGCTGACGCCGCGGGCCGCCGCCTGCAGCGCGGTTGTCCAAGTTTTATACACAGCACCTTGCGCACATTCCAAAAACCGCTAATTTGCACCCGGAAGCTGTTATCGCCGGTTCATAGAGACCGTTAAGTTTCTGAAAATTAAGTCAATATCTATTATGATCGTTTTTTGACCAAATTAACAGAAATCGAATCGGCTGGAGCCTTCGAGCAGCCTTTCGCGCACGGTATCCACACAGTTATACACAGAATCTGTGGACAACGACGTCGCCGCCTGCAGGGCTGCAGCCCGCGTTCGGGTCGCGCTCGGATTACTTGTGCTAGCCGTGTGGGAACAGGTATCCTCACGCGCCCCGCAACCCTCCCTTTGATCGCCATGAAGCCAGACATCCATCCCGAGTACCGCGAGATCACGATCACGTGCGGCTGCGGCAACGTCATCAAGACGCGGTCCACCCATACCGAAGACATGAGCGTCGAGGTGTGCTCCGCCTGCCATCCGTTCTACACGGGGAAGCAGAAGATCGTCGATACGGGCGGTCGCGTAGACAAATTCCGCCGCCGGTACGGGCTGTCCGCCGGGAAGTAGCGCCTCCATCCGCGCCCTTGGAGGGTGAGCCGGCACTGATATACTTCTGCCGGCTTGCCGGATACGTCCGGCGCGCCTCCGATGTGTCCGCCCTGGCCCGGGGCCGGAATAGTTCGACTTTGCCACTGCCAGGTGCGATGGATGACAGGTAATTATCTGACTCTGACTGCCCCGGACTCGGACGACGAGCTCCAGCTTCCGGTCCGCAATCCGACGGTAGGACCCGACGTCGTCGACGTCACGCAGCTTTACGGCCAGCGTGGAATGTTCACTTTCGACCCCGGTTTCACCGCCACGGCGAGCTGCGAGAGCAGCATCACGTATATCGACGGCGAAGCGGGCGTTCTGCTTTACCGGGGCTATCCGATCGAGCAGCTTGCGGAGAAGTCCAGCTTCATCGAAGTGGCTTATCTGTTGCTGCACGGCGAGCTGCCGGACGAGGCGCAGCTCCACGAGTTCGACCACTCGATCCGCACGCACACGATGTTGAATCAGTCGCTGCTGCGGTTCTTCAACGGCTTCCATCACAACGCGCACCCGATGGCGATGGTCTCTGGCGTCGTCGCATCGATGGCGGCCTTCTATCACGACAGCACGGACATCCATAACCCGCGCGATCGTGACATCTTCGCGTACCGCATCATTGCGAAGATTCCGACGATTGCCGCCGCCGCCTACAAGCATTCGCGTGGGCAACCGTTCGTCTACCCGCAGAACAAGCTCGACTACTGCAGCAATCTGCTCCATATGTTCTTTGCCGTCCCCTCGGACGACTACGCGGTCGACAAGGTCGCGGCCGACGCGCTCGATCTGTTGTTTATCCTGCACGCGGATCACGAGCAGAACTGCAGCACGTCCACGGTACGCCTCGCGGGCAGCTCCGGCACGAATCCGTACGCCGCGGTGGCCTCCGGCATGTCTGCGCTATGGGGGCCGGCGCACGGTGGTGCAAACGAAGCCGTCATCAATATGCTCGAGGAGATCGGCACCGTCGATCGCATCGGCGAGTACCTCGCTCGCGCCAAGGACAAGAACGATCCGTTTCGCCTGATGGGCTTTGGCCATCGGGTGTACAAGAGCTACGATCCGCGTGCCGCGATCATCCGCGAGACCTGCCATCGGCTGCTCGAGCGCCTCGGTCACGAAGATACGCCGCTATTCGAGCTGGCCCTGCGCCTTGAGGAAATCGCGCTCAAGGATGAGTACTTCATCGAGAAGAACCTCTATCCGAACGTGGATTTCTACTCCGGGATCATCTATCGCGCGCTCGGCATTCCGAAATCGATGTTCACGGTGATGTTCGCGATTGCCCGGTGCGTCGGCTGGGTCACGCATTGGCGCGAGATGGTGACCGACCCGAATACGCGCATCGGCCGGCCACGCCAGCTCTACGTTGGGCCGACGCGCAGGGATTACCGGGCGCCGGCGACGCGCTGAGAGCGCTCAGTCAACGCCGCGCTCGTCTTCGTCGAGCGCGGCGACCTCGCTGCGCGACGCGCGGCGCATGGGCCGCTGATCCACGGCCGACAACGGCGCCTCTCGAACCCCTTTCTCCGGGAACGTGACGACCACGACGTCCACGTCCTCGTGCACGAACCGATAACCTGGAACGAGCGCAATCCGATTCGTCGCATAGCGATAGCGGCGCTGGCTGTCGCGAACGACGAGGCCATGCTCGGCGAGCTGAGCGGCAACGCTCTCCGGCGCATCCGCGAACGCGTGCACTTCGATGGTCGACGTCTCCATCGCCGTGCCGGACAAAACCGGCCCGACCAAGCGCGGCTGGAACGGCTCGAGCAGGTCCATCACCGACAGTGCAATCCGTCGAAGATCCTCGATCCGACGGCGGTGCGCGTTGGGCTCGAAGATGCGTTGCCGCTCGGCGACGCTGGCCGCGATTTGCGCATTGCTCGGTAGCGCCCCGAGATCCCGGACGCCGAGCTTCTCGGCCGCCTTACGCTTCGCGAGCCCGTAATCCTGGATGCCGCCCTCGATCATCAATCGGGCTGCGGTTTGCGCGAGGCGCTCGCGCAAAGCGGCATGGGCCGGTCCTAAACTCCTCCTACCCATCGCGAGTTGACTCAGAAAATTTTGTCAGTCGAGGGAACCACCGGCACGTCGATCGTGCCCGGCGCGCGCCGCATCTGCGGTGCGCATTCGGGCTCCGCATCCGGGACCTGGCTCACACGGAATAATTCGAACACGGAGTTTTCGTTGCAGCCGTTCGCGCGCAGGCCGTTGCGCGGATTGATCCGGACGTTGACGACGCCGGGCGGCGTGTCCGGCCAGCGCTGCGGCACGCCGGCGAGCGCCTCTTCCATGAACTCCGCCCAGATCGGGATCGCGGTGACCCCGCCCTGCTCGTTCCTGCCGAGCGGGCGATTGGTATTGAAGCCGACCCAGGCGACGGTCGCCACGCTCGGATGGAAGCCGGCGAACCACGCATCGCGATTGTCGTCGGTCGTGCCCGTCTTGCCGCCGATGTCGTCACGCCCGAGCGCCCGCCGGGCCGCATTGCCGGTACCGCCCGGAGCGACGACATCCTTCATCATATCCGCGACCAGGTACGCGTTCTGCGGTGTGATCGCGCGCGATGCCACGCGCAAGCGCGGGTAGAGGTCGGCGGCCCCGTGAATCGACTCGAGGCTGCCCGCATCGCGGCCGTTCGGCTGAAGGTCTCCGCAGTCGAGACAGGCCATCGCCGGTCTCGCCACATACAGCGGCTCGCCCGTCGCATCCTCGATGCGATCGATAAAGTATGGCTCGACCCCGAATCCACCGTTCGCGAACACAGCGTAGCCGGCCGCGAGATCGAGCGGCGACATGCTGCCGGTGCCGAGCGCCAACGTTGCATTCGGCGGCAAAGCGAGATCGTCGAAGCCGAAGCGGCGCAGATGGCGGACGGTGTTCAGCACGCCGACATCGCGTATGACACGTAACGTCGCGAGATTCAGTGAGCGCACCAGCGCATACCGCAGGCTCACCGGCCCGTAGGTCCGGCCGGTATAGTTGCCAGGCCGCCAGATCATCTCGAGCTCGGCATCCTGAATCGCGAGCGGTGCGTCGTTGACGATAGACGCGACGTTGTATCCGTTCTCGAGCGCCGCTGAGTAAACGAACGGCTTGATCGCCGAGCCGGGCTGGCGCTTCGCCTGCACCGCGCGATTGTAGCTGTCGAGATAGAAGTCGAAGCCGCCGCTGAGTGCAACGATCGCGCCGTCGGCCGGATCAACGGCCACGAGCGCACCCTGCACTTCCGGGAGCTGCGCGAGCCGCAAGGTGCCGTCCTCGAGCCGCCGGAACCGGACGATGTCGCCCGGAGCGAGCACGGCCGCAACGGTCGTCGGCCGCGGCCCGGTCCTGTCATCGTCGAGGTAACGGGCCGCCCATGACACTGCCGCAAGCCCGATGGTCTCGCGGCCGCTCGACCGCAGGAACACCTCGCCGTCGCGCTCGCCCGCGCCGAGCACGATACCGGTCTCGAGCCCGACCAGCGTCGGATAATCCGCGAGCGCCTCGCGCAACTGCGCCTCGTCGAACACCGGCAGCGCCTCTTCCGCCGCGACGCCCGCCGGCAGCTCGAGCCGCGCGACCGGCCCCCGATAGCCGTGCCGCGCATCGTAAGCCGTGACGCCCGCGCGAACGGCGCGCTGCGCCGCGACCTGCAGGCGGCTATCGACCGTCGTCGTGACCTTGAACCCTGCCGTATACGCCGCGGACTGACCAAACCGCCGGATCATCTCGGCGCGCGCCATCTCGGCGACGTACGGCGCGGCAAGCTGCATCTCGAGGCCGTGCCGTTCCCCGCTGATCGGCGCCTCCTCGGCTTCGCGATGTTGCTGATCGTCGATCATATTGAGCTCACGCATGCGGCGGAGCACATAGGCACGGCGATTCTTCGCGTTCTCGGTGCTGTAGATCGGGTTGTGACGCGACGGCGCTTGCGGGATGCCGGCAAGAATCGCGATGTCGGATAGGGTCAACTCGCGCAGCTCCTTGCCGAAATAGGTCTGCGCGGCTGCGGCGACGCCGTACGACTGCTGGCCGAAGAAGAACGTATTGAAGAACAGCTCGAGAATCTCGGTCTTGGAGAACTGCCTCTCGATACGAAACGCGAGAATCAGCTCGCGGAATTTCCTGATCGGCGAATAGTCGCGGTTGAGAAAATACTCTCGCGCGACCTGCTGCGTAATCGTGCTGCCGCCCGGCACGCGATCATCGCCCGATATGACGTAGCGGACCGCCGCCCTCGTCGTGGCGATGACATCGAACCCGGGATGAACGAAGAAGCTGTCGTCCTCGGCGGCGACTAGCGCGTCGATGAGCATCTGCGGGATCTCATCGTACGAGACGGGCGAACGCTTCTGCGCGCCGAACTCCTGCATCAGACGGCCATCGCGTGAGTAGACCCGCAATGGGATCTGAAAACGCGTATCGCGCAGCTCTTCCGCGTCGGGGAGGCCCGGTTCGACGTAATAGTACAGACCGACGAAAGCGGCCGCGATGGCAACGACGAACGCCGCACCGCCGACAGAAAAAGCAAGCAACCATCGCAATATAGATTTCATCGCAGATTGTGCCGTATATATCCTTGCCCGGCTAAAAAGCGTTGTGCATAGTCGCGCCCGATGGGCAGACCTACCTAACGGTGGAGACGCGAAACCACCCGTCCCGGGGCGTCTTGCCGGCCGCCAAGCCTAGGATAACGGGCCCATCCTCCGAGCACAGCCAAGAGATCGAGCATACGCCAATCCCGGTATCCGTGATGTGTATCACGAGGCATCGCCATGATGTGGGATACAGTTAAATCGGCAATTCCCGGGCGCTCAATGGAATTCTAACCCAACCTGTTGCGGTGGAAAGGAAAACTCGTGTTTGCGAGGCGCAAAACGAAGACGTTGTTAGGGCTTGACATCACAACGTCCTCAGTGAAGCTCATCGAGCTCGTCGAAAATGGCAGGGGCTTCCGTGTCGAGTCGTACGCCGCAGAGCCCACCCCGCCGAACGCCATCAACGAAAAAGCGATCGTCGACGCCGAAGCCGTCGGCGAGGCGGTGCGGCGAGCCGTCAAGCGCTCCGGCACGAAGTCCCGTGAAGCGGCCGTCGCCATCAGCGGCGATGCCGCCATCACAAAGGTCATTCAGATGCCGAAGAGCTTGAACGAAGCGGAGCTCGAAGGCCAGGTCGAGCTGCAGGCGGATCAGTACATCCCGTTCCCGATGGAAGAGGTCAGCTTCGACTTCGAGGTCGTCGGCGAAAGCGAGCGCGACGCGGACATGCTCGATGTGCTGCTCGTCGCGACGCGCACGGAGAACGTCGAGCAGCGGCAAGCCGCTGTCGAAGCGTCGGGGCTGGTCGCGCGCGTGATCGACGTCGAGGCGTTCGCAGTCGAGAACGCCTGTCAGCTGCTGACGCATCAGATGCCCGATGGCGGCGCGGACAAATTCATCGCGATCGTCGATTTCGGCGCAAGCACCACCACCTTCAGCGTGCTCAAGGACCTTAAAGTCATCTACACGCGCGATTTCGCCTTTGGCGGCCAGCTGCTGACCGAGGAGATCATGCGCACCTACGGGCTCAGCATGGAAGACGCCGGCCGCGCAAAGAAAGAAGGCGGGCTGCCGAGCAACTACCAACCCGAGGTGCTCGATCCGTTCATGGACGACATGTCGCAGCAAGTGAGCCGTTCACTGCAATTTTTCCTGGCGTCCGGCAGCGGCCGAGAGCAGCCGGATCAAATCCTGGTCTGCGGCGGCTGCGCGAACATCCCCGGGGTCGCCGACGTCATCGGCAGCCGGGTCGGCATCCCGACCGAGATCGGCGACCCGCTCGGACAAATGAAGATGTCGTCACGGGCACGGGCGCAGGGCGTGGAAAAGGACTCCACCGCGCTGCTCACTGCTTGCGGCCTCGCGTTACGGAGCTTCGACTGACATGCCGAGAATCAATCTCCTCCCATGGCGCGAAGAGCTGCGCCAGAAGCGCAAGAAGGATTTCACGCTGGCGCTGCTCGGTGCCCTGATGATCGGCGGGCTGGTCGTTTACGGATCGAAGCTCACGGTGCAGGGCTGGGTCGCGAATCAGCAGGCACGGAACCAGATTTTGCGCTCCGAGATCGCCACTCTCGATCAGCAGATCGCAGAAATCTCCGGGCTCGAGACACAAAAGAACAGGCTGCTCGCGCGCATGGAGATCATCGATCAGCTGCAGCGGTCGCGGCCCGAGGTCGTGCACCTTTTCGACGAGCTTGTCGCGACCCTTCCGGAAGGCGTGCATCTGACCGAGGTCAGGCAGAGCGGCACGCGGATCGAGCTCAAAGGCGAGGCGCAATCGAGCACGCGCGTATCGGCCTTGATGCGCAATATCGACGGCTCTGCCTGGATGCGTGATCCGGCTCTCGAGGTCGTCGAGACGCGCGACGTGGGCGCGGCGCGCAATTCACGCTTCACGCTCGCCGCCCGGCAAGTCCCGATGGCCGATAACCTCGAGGTGCCGCGATGAATTTCATCGAGCAGTTGCGAGCGTTGGACACCAACGATCCGGGGCGCTGGCCGCTGCCGTTTCGCATCGGCGCCGTCGCGATCGCGTTCGTCGCCGTGGTCGCAGGCGGCACCTGGCACTTCGTCGTGAAGAGCGAAATGCCCGCTCTCGACCGGGCGCGGCTGCAGGAGCAGGAGCTGCGCGCGACCTTCGATCAGAAGCAGCGCAAAACGGCGAACTTCGATGCTTACAGGGAGCAGCTCGCGGAGATCGAACGGTCGTTCGGCACCATGCTGCGGCAACTGCCGGGCCGGACCGAGGTGCCGAGCCTGCTCGTCGATATCTCGCAGACCGGGCTCGGCGCGGGCCTCGAGGAAAAGCTGTTCCAGCCGCTCGGCGAGATCCAGCGCGATTTCTACGCCGAGCAGCCGATTCGACTGCGTTACGTGGGCAGCTATCACGAGATCGGAAATTTCGTATCCGGCATCGCAGCATTGCCCAGAATCGTGACGCTGCACGATATTACGATCACGCCGGCGACGCAGAATGCGTACGACGAGCTTACGCTCGACGTGACCGCGAAGACGTACCGCTACATGGAAGAGGACACGGCGGGATGATGTCGATGCAACGCGCCGCCTTCAGCAAGATGCTGCTCTGCGCGGCCGCCGTCGTCGGCCTCACCGGCTGCGCGGGCGGCAACGACGATCTGCACGCCTGGATCGATACGATCAAGTTGCGCCCGGGTGGACGCATCGAGCCGTTGCCGCAGGTGCGGCCGCCGCCGACGTTCGCCTACGTTCCGGATGGTCGCCGCAGCCCGTTCATGCCGGATCAACCGGCCCGCCGCGTAGGCACCGGTCCAAACGCCGTGCCGGGGCCAGACCTCGACCGGCCGCGCGAGTTCCTCGAGCGCTATTCGCTCGACACGCTGCGCATGGTGGGCACGCTCGAGCAATCGGGCGCGTGGTTCGGGCTCGTCCAGGACAGTGACGGGCTGATCCACCGCGTCCAGGTGGGCAACCACATGGGGCAGAACTACGGGCGAATCCTGTCGATCACGCAAAACCAAATCGCGCTCGTCGAGATCATCCCGGATGGTCTCGGCAGCTATATCGAACGTCCGGCGGCCGTCTCGCTCCGCGACTGACGCGCCTGCAAAAGGTATTTTGGGAGTGAACCTCATGTCTATGCCAGCACGTGTTAGACCCGGACGGGATTGCAGCGCGCTCCGGCGCGGCGCCGCCCTCCTCGGTTGGGCTGCGGCGGCGCTCATGTTCACCGGGACGGCGGCTGCGCAGGGCGACGCCGCTCGCTCGCTGCGCGGAATCGACGTTCAGCCGTTGACCGGTCAGCGGCTCGAGCTGCGCCTGCAGCTGGACGGTCCGGCGCCAGAACCGCGCACGTTCACGATCGACGATCCGGCCCGCATCTCGGTGGACCTGCCGGAAACGGCGCTCGCCGCACCTCGCCGGCAGGACGTCAATCTCGGCCCGCTGCGGAACATCCAAACCGCCGAATCGAGCGGCCGCACACGCGTTGTGCTCAATCTGAACGCGATGGTGCCGTACGGTACTCGCGTCGACGGCGACACGGTGTACGTGATGCTCGGTCAGGGCGCGTCGTCGGCGCAGGCATCGAGCTTTGCCGGGCAGCCGGCGAGCCAGCCGATGAGCGTGCCGCCGCGCAGCACCGCGCCCGGCGCGCGCTCGATCGACCACATCGATTTCCGGCGCGGGCCGGACGGCGCGGGCCAAGTCGTCGTGCAGCTCAGCGATCCGCGCACGACCGTGGATGTTCGCGAGGAAGGCGGGCGCATTGTCGTCGAGTTCCGCGATACGGCGCTGCCGTCCGATCTGCTGCGCCGCCTCGACGTCACGGACTTCGCGACGCCGGTCGCGGCGATCGACGCCGTGCGCAATGACCGCAATGCGCGGCTCGTCGTCACCGCATCATCGCCGTACGAGCAGCTCGCCTACCAGTCGGACAACATCTTCACGCTCGAGCTGCAGCCGCCCGTCGAGCAAGAGGCGATGCCCGGTATCTTCGACAGCAACAAGGAGTATGTCGGCGAGCGCCTGACGTTGAACTTCCAGGACATCGAGACCCGTGCGGTGCTGCAGCTGCTCGCCGAAACCAGTGGGCTCAACATCGTGGTCAGCGACACCGTACAGGGCAGCGTCACGCTCCGGCTGCAGAATGTCCCTTGGGACCAGGCGCTCGATATCCTGCTGACGACGAAGGGTCTCGACATGCGCCGCAACGGCAACGTGATGATCGTTGCCCCGGCGCAAGAAATCGCCGCGCGCGAGCAGGCGCAGCTGCAGGCACAGCGCGCGATTCAGGAGCTCGAGCCGCTGCGCTCCGAGTTCATTCAGGTGAACTACGCCAAGGCGGCGGAGCTGGCCAACCTGATCCGCGGCGGCGGCTCCACGAATGCTCTGGTCTCGCAGCGCGGCAGCGTCGCCGTCGACGAGCGCACGAATACGCTGCTGGTGCAGGATACGTCGGACCGACTCGGCGACGTTCGCCGGCTGGTGACCACGCTCGATATCCCAGTCCGTCAGGTGCTGATCGAGTCGCGCATCGTCATCGTCAACGACGACTACACGCGCAACCTCGGGGTGCGCTTCGGTACGACGATCGTCGATGACCGGGGCAGCAACGGCATGGTGTCGCTCACGGGCACGTCCGCCGGCTCCGACACGATCGTGCGATCGGCGCTCAACAACCTGCAGGGCACCGGCAGCCCGTTCCCGGTCACGCTCGGCGCGGCCAACCAGCGCTACAACGTGAACCTGCCGGTCGCCAACCCCGCCGGCTCCTTCGCGCTCGCGATCCTGAACTCCGACTATCTCGTCGACCTCGAGCTGTCCGCGCTGCAGGCCGAGGGCAAGGGCGAAGTCATCTCGACGCCGCGGGTCATCACGGCCAACCAGAAGGAGGCCCGCATCGAGCAGGGTGTCGAGATCCCGTATCAGGAGTCGGCATCGAGCGGCGCGACGACGACTCAGTTCAAGCAAGCCGTGCTCAGCCTGACCGTGACGCCGCAGATCACACCGGACGACCGCGTCATCATGGATCTGATCGTGACCAAGGACTCGGTCGGCCAGGTCGTGCCGAGCGCAACCGGCGGTCTAGTGCCGAGCATCGACACGCGCTCGATCATCACGACCACCATCGTCAACGATGGCGAGACGGTCGTGCTCGGCGGCATCTACGAGACGGAGAACCGCAACACCGTCAACAAGGTGCCGGTGCTCGGCGACATCCCCGGCCTCGGCTATCTGTTCCGGACGCGCGAGACGATCAACGACAACGCCGAGCTGCTGATCTTCGTCACGCCGCGCATTCTGCGCGACAGCACGCGGGTCAACTGACGCGCCCGTGCGCCGCGCTCATTGATACACACTGCGCCGCGCGCCCACTGACGCGCCAGTGCACGACCGCCCGCCGCCGCGGGCACCTCGGAGGGCCGGCCATTGCGCCGGCCCTCCGCTTTTGCGAGTCTGTGCGCCGTCGTCGGGAGACGCCGTGCACCGTTGAATACCGATAACCTCTACCTGATAGGGCCTATGGGCTCCGGCAAGACCGCGGTCGGCCGCGAGCTCGCCAAAGCGCTCGGCCGCCGCTTCGTCGACAGCGACGCCGAGATCGAACGGCGTACGGGCGTCGATATCCCGTTCATCTTCGAGAAGGAAGGCGAAGGGCGCTTTCGCGAACGCGAGCGCGAATGCCTTGCTGAGCTGACGACGGAGAGAGGCATCGTCGTCGCGACCGGCGGCGGTGCGGTGCTCGACCCGACGACGCGCCAGCGGCTCGCGCGCAGCGGCATCGTGATTTACCTGCAAACCGCTGTCGACGAGCAGCTGCGGCGTACCCGGGTGAACCGTAACAGACCGTTGCTCGAGACCGCCGATCCACGGGCAGTGCTCGAGCGGCTCGCCGCGGAACGGGGTCCGCTCTACGAGGAGATCGCCGACATCTCGATCGACACGAGCGGCCGCCAGGTCAAAAGCATCGTCACGACGCTCAAGCACTGGCTCATTAACGAGCACCGCGTTGCAAAAGGCGCCGGCGCCTGCGACGCTTCGCCGGTGGACACTCTCGAAGTTTCGCTAGGCGACCGTAGCTATCCGCTGCACATCGGCGCGGGCCTGCTCGACGAGCCCGAGCTTCTCGCCGCCGCCGTCGCGGCACGGCAGATCGCGATCGTCACGAACGACGTGGTGGCGCCGCTTTACCTCGAGCGCGTGCAGCGCGCGTTCGCCGAGCGCGAAACCCGCACGATCGTGCTGCCGGACGGCGAGCGGCACAAGACGCTCGCGACGTTCGGCCGCATCCTCGATGAGCTCATCGACGCAGAGTTTCACCGCGATGCATGCCTCGTTGCGCTCGGCGGCGGTGTCGTCGGCGACGTCGCGGGTTTCGCGGCGGCCTGCTTTCAGCGCGGCATCGATTTCGTGCAGGTGCCGACGACGCTGCTTGCGCAGGTGGATTCCTCCGTAGGCGGCAAGACGGCCGTGAACCATCCGCGCGCGAAGAACATGATCGGCGCCTTCTATCAACCGATCGCGGTGCTGGCGGACACGAGCACGCTGCGCACGCTGCCCGCCCGCGAGCTCTCGGCCGGGCTCGCCGAGGTGATCAAGTACGGGCTGATTCTCGACGAAGCGTTGTTCGCGTGGCTCGAGACGAACATGGAAGCATTGCGCGCCCTCGATCCCGCGGCGTTGCGTTTTGCGATCCGGCGCAGCTGCGAGCTCAAAGCGCAGATCGTCGCCGAGGACGAGCGCGAGCAGGGGCGTCGGGCGCTGCTGAATCTCGGCCACACCTTCGGGCACGCGCTCGAGTCGATCGGCAACTATGAGCGCTGGCTACACGGCGAGGCGGTGGCGATCGGGATGGTGCTGGCAGCCGAAGCTTCGGTGCGCATGACCGGTCTGCCAAAAGAGACGGGCGGGAGAATACGCGAGTTGCTGATGCGCGCGGGTCTGCCGACCTGCGCGCCGGACGTCGATCCGGATGCCGTCCTCGTCGGCATGAGCCACGACAAGAAAGCCGACCGCCACGGCCTGAAGCTCGTGCTGCTCGAGCGGATCGGGCAAGCGCTTGTCACGCGATCGCCGAACGACGATCTTCTACGCGGGGCGATCGCAGCCGGACTCGCCGCCGTGTGACCCCGCGCAGGCTGGTCTTTCGCCCCGGCCGCCGCGTAACCGATTTAACCTAAGCCCGGCCGTCGCGCCGTTCAGCGGGCACACCGGACCGTCCGTCAGCCCTCCCGCGCGCCCGCCGCTCGATCGACCACGATCTCGGCCGCCTCCGGAAGCGAGCGCCGTCAGCAAGATGCACTTCCACCCTCCAGCTCTGTGAAGAGCTTCAACGCCGAATCGGCAACGCGCTGGTAGCGTGGATCAGATACCGGAGTGGACTCGGGATGCAAAGCCCTCTAACGATGATCATCGATGACCGTTCAGCGCACCGGCGCTCGCATGGCTTCACGCTGCTCGAGCTCATGGTGACCGTGCTCGTGCTCGGCGTGCTGCTCGGCGCCGGCGTGCCGGCTTTCTTCGAGACCATCCGCAGTAATCGGGCGACCGCCGATACGAACGAGCTCGTCACGGCCCTCAGCATTGCCCGCAGCGAAGCCGTGCGCCGCGGTGCGCGAATCACACTGTGCGGGAGCAGCAATGGAACGAGCTGCGATGGCGCTTGGGGACAACGGTGGATGCTATTCGTCGACAGCGCCGCGACCGACGATGCGGCGCCGTCCGCCATAGCGACCGGCGATACGCTCGGCGAGTGGGGAGCGCCAGTCGGTAATACTGCTATCGCTATGCAACGAGCCAATGGCGCCGCTGCGACTGTGAACTGGATTCGCTTTCTGCCGCGCGGCGAGGTTCGTACACACAACAACGTGCTGCCGCTCGTCGTGCACATCGAGGTCGACGGCTGCTCCAACATGCAGGCGCGCGACGTTGAGCTCAACGCTGTCGGCCGAACCACAGTGGAGCGAGCGGCATGCTGACGCGAGCCACCATGCGCAGAGACGCCGGCTTTACGTTGGTCGAGATTCTGATCGCGCTGCTGGTGTTGTCCATCGGCATGCTCGGCATCGCCGCGCTGCAGGCCGCTACCGTGCAGTTCAATCACAGCGCCTATCTGCGCTCGCAAGCGACCAGCCTCGCGTACGACATCGTCGACCGCATGCGAGCCAATCGCGCAGCCGCGCTCGACGGCGCCTACGACGGCGCATCAGTGACGCCGGCCCCGGCGTGCAACACGGTGGCGGCCGCGTCGACCACAGTGGCGGCCGCGGACGTCGCGGCGTGGCGCAACGCCTTGGCCTGCCTGCTGCCCGCGGGAACGGGCTCGATAGCTGTCCAGGAGAACGGCGTCGCGATCGTAGGCGTGAGCTGGGACGACAGCCGCGCGGAAGGCTCGGTCGCGACCGAGACGTTTGCAACGAGCACCAGCTTATGACGATGCCACGACCGTGGCCGGCGCAGCGCGGCGTGACTCTGATCGAGCTCATGGTCGCGATGCTGCTCGGCTTGATCCTGACCGCGGGCGCCATTCAAGTCTTCATCAGCAACCGCACGACATATGGGTTCAACGAAGGCCTTGCGCGGCTGCAGGAAAATGGGCGCTTCGCGATCGACATGCTCAACTACCGCGTTCGAATGGCCGGCTACGTCGGCTGCCTGCCCGGGATACGGATCGACAACAATCTGACCGGCTCCGGCGATCTCGGCTTCGATCTCGAACAAGGATTGATCGGCTTCGAAGCGATCGGTAGCGCGCCGGTCCCTGCCAGCTGGAGCCCTGCTCTTCCGGCCGAGCTCGTGAATGACGTGAATCCCGGCAGCGATGTGCTTGTAGTCTACAACGTCAATCCGAACGCTTATCCGCTCGTCAGCCCGTTCAATAGCGCCGATCAAGTATTCGTAGACGCCAGCGTGGCGGACTTCGCGGTGGGCGAGATCGCCGTCGTTTCCGACTGCCAGAAGGCCTCGGTCTTTCAGATCACGGGCACCTCAGCGTCCGCCGGGACCGGCATTGCCGTCGCTCATGCGAGCGCCGGCTTCACCCCAGGCAATGCGCTGGCCGCCTGGGACAGCGGCCAGGAGTACGGCGAGGGCGCCGAGATGCTGCGTGCGGAAACGTGGGTCTACTACGTCGGCGCGCGTAACGGGGACGGACCGCCCGCGCTGTTCCAGCGACGTCTTGCGCTATCCGGCACGACGGTGGCGCTCGCCGCGCAAGAGCTCGTTGAGGGCGTCGACACGATGCAGATCCTGTACGGGGTCGATACCGACCTGGACGGCTCCGTGGACGATTACCGGGCGGCAAGCACTGTCACGGACTGGGCCGAAGTCGTCGCCGTGCGTATCGGGCTGTTGTTGCGCTCACCCGAGGAGTACGGCACCGAGGTGGACACGGCGACGTATAACGTCAACGGCACGCTCTTCGATCCAGTGGACGACCGCCGCATCCGGCAGCTCTTCACGACCACCGTTGCGCTGCGCAACCGACTTCCTTGAGGAGGACGCGTGAGACCCATGCATAGAAGACCCGCCCGTTTCGGACAGCGGGGGGCTGCGCTTATCGTCGCCCTCGTGCTTCTGCTCGTTGTCACCGTCCTTGGCGTGACGAGCATGCGGACGACAACGCTGCAGGAGCGGATGGCGGGCAACCTGCGCGACAACCACCTCGCGTTTCAGGCGGCGGAAGCGGCGCTGCGCGATGGCGAGGAGCTGCTTCAAGGCGCCACCGTGCCGGCATTCGACGGATCCGGCGGCTTGTTGCCGCGGCAATCCGGGGCCGGGTCGGCCGAGTACTGGAACGCCCACGCCTGGCTGACCAATAGCCGCGTCGCGAGTCGCCTCGATGGTGCCGATATGACCGCAGCCCCGGCGCGTTACGTCATCGAGGAATTGCCTCCAATAACCGGCGAGGGCGACAGCTTGCGCTTCGGTCCACTACCCGAGGTCGGGTTCTATCGTGTCACCGCGATGGGCGTCGGCGGCACGACCGATGCCGTCGTGATCCTGCAAACCATCTACCGGCGTTGAATCCAAGCGAAGCCGTGCGCGGAAAGGACCGACTCATGCCTCACGGACGAAAAAGGCTTCATCTCGCCGGCGGCGCCGCGCTGTGCTGGCTAATCAGCACGTCGGTCGCCGCCGCGCCGCTTCAGGTCGCCGATGTCCCGTTGTTTCTGCCCGGAGCCGTCGCCCCACTCAATCTGCTGGTGCTAGGCCGCGACCACAAGCTCTACTATGAAGCGTATAACGACCACTCGGACCTCGACGGCGACGGCGTCATCGACGTCACCTATAAGCCGGCCTCTATCGACTACTTCGGCTATTTCGATTCGCGCCGCTGCTACACCTACGATGGCGCCAAGTTCGTGCCCTCCGCCGCCGCCGGGGCATTCAAGACCTGCAGCGGAGAATGGAGCGGCGACTGGCTCAACTACGTAACCACCTCCCGCATTGATGCGTTGCGCAAGGTGTTGTACGGCGGCTTCCGCCGAGTCGACACGTCATCCGAGACCGTGCTCGAGCGCGCACATATCCCGCAGGACGCCCACGGCTGGGTCAAGGAGTACCGCGGCGTCACGGAGGACGGCTACGACATCAGCGATTACACACCCCATGACCTCCCGGCCAGCGGCAAGACGCACCTATTCGGCAACGTCACGCTGATGCTGCAGAGCAGCTGGGAGCACAATGGCCCAGGCGCCGGGGACGTCAATCCGCCGCTGCTCCGTGTGGCGCTGGACGTCACCGGGCCGCAAAACCGCGCTTGGCACTGGGCCAGCACCGAAAGCCCCGTGATCGGCGGCTGTTACGCACGCGACAGCGGCAGCAATGATGGGCGATGCGACGGCCAAGGCAGCAATGGGCGTTTGCTTACCAGCAACACCTCGTTGTTTCAGGACCTTTGGGTTCGGGTCGCCGTCTGCGTCCCGGGCAAGCTCGAAAGCAATTGCCGCCGGTACCCGGACGGCAACCATAAGCCGGCCGGTCTGCTGCAAGAGTATGGCGAGCCGGCGCTGATGCAGTTCGGGCTGATGACGGGCAGCTACCAAAAGAGCAAGAGCGGCGGCGTGCTCCGCAGAGAGCTCGGCGGACTCGCCGACGAAATCAACATCGGGACCGACGGCACGTTCAAGAGCTTCAACGGCATCGTCGCGACGCTCGACAAGCTGCGTTCCGTCGGCTACACCAACTATCGGGGCTCCTGGTACCAGTCTGCGGGCTTCGGCGCCGGCACCGCGTATACGCCGGGGCTGGTTACGACTCGCCCGTTCAACGAAGGCGAGTTCGGCGGCATGTGGGGCAACCCGATTGCCGAGATCATGTACGAAGGCCTGCGCTACTACGCGGGGCGCTCCAGCCCGACGTCGGCCTTCAACTACTCCGGCACGACGTTCGACTCCAAGCTCGGGCTGCCGAAGGTCGACTCCTGGACAAACCCGTACGGCGACGCCGGGCTCACGTGCGCAAAGCCGTTCATGACGGTGATCAGCGACATCAATCCATCGTACGACACGGATCAGCTTCCCGGCTCGTGGTTCGGTTCCGGACTCAGCGACACTGTCGGCGGCCTCAACGTGGCGAACGAAGCCAATGCGATCTGGCAAGCGGAGTTCGGCGGCAGCCAGAAGATCTTCATCGGCCAATCCGGCACCGAGTCGGACGGTGCGCCGTCCGCGAAGACCGCGACCAGCTTTGCGAGCATTCGCGGCCTTTCGCCCGAGGAGCCGACCAAGGAAGGCGGCTACTACGCCGCGAGCGTCGCAAAGTTTGGGCTCGAGAACGACATCAACGATGCGGACGGCGATCAGAGGGTCCGCACGTTCGCGGTCGCGCTGGCCTCGCCTTTGCCGCGCATCGCGATCCCGGTCGGCGGCAACCGGGTCACGCTGGT
>CAZFJU010000072.1:0-18163 GCA_964518995.1 uncultured Gammaproteobacteria bacterium | reverse complement strand
AGCCCATCGAAATAGGCGCCCGACATGCATCTCGTCCTAGCTCGATCACAAGACTTTTATTGTCCGAGATGCATGCGGGCGAAGCACATCGTACGTAGACGCGCTGATCCAGACTACGATGCCGTTCACGAAACCCACTTAGCCATCGACTCCATCGGCCAGCACGGCGGCGATCGAATCTGCGACATAGTCGACGTTCGAGGCATTGATGCCGGCGATATTGATTCGGCTCGACTCGATCATGTAGACATGGAACCGCTCGCGAAGCGCGACGACACGCTCGCGCTCGATGCCGAGGAACGAGAACATACCGCGCTCGTTGCCGATAAAGGAGAAGTCGACCGGCGTCGCGCGCTCGGCGAGCTTATCGACGAGCAACCGCCGGAGCACATTCAGGCGCTCGCGGATGTCGCCGACTTCTTGCACCCAGAGCGTACGAAGCTCGGCGTCGCCGAGGATGCGGGCGACGATCGCCGCGCCGTGGTCCGGCGGCATCGAATAGATGCCGCGCGCGACGTTTGCCGCATGGCTCCCCACGCCCTTCGCGTTCTCCGCGTTCTCGGCCACGATGCTGACGGCGCCGACCCGCTCGCGATACAAGCCGAAGTTTTTCGAGCAGCTCGAGACGATGACCGCCTCCGGCAGCCGCTCGCTCATGAGCCGCAGGCCGTACGCGTCGTCGTCGAGCCCTTCCGCAAACCCCTGGTAGGCAAGATCGATGAACGGCACGATGCCGTGCCGCGCACACAGCTCGGCGAGCACATTCCATTGCTCCCGGGTCAGATCCGCCCCGCACGGATTGTGGCAGCAGGCGTGCAGAAGCAGCAGATCCCCTTCGGGCATCCGCTCGACGGCCGCCGCCATCCGCTCGAAATCCACGCGGTGGGCCGCATGGTCGTAGTACGGATACGGTGCAATCTCGAGCCCAGACAACGTCAGCAGCGGGATATGGTTCGGCCATGACGGCTCGCTGATATGCACTTTGGCGTGCGGTCTCGCCCTGCGGATCAGATGCGCGGCGACGCACAGCGCACCGCTGCCGCCAGGCGTTTGCAGCGTCACGACGCGGCCGTCCGCAACGGCCGGATGCGACGGGCCGAACAGCAGCTGCTCCATACCGCGATTGAACGCGGCGTTGCCGGCGATCGCGACGTAGGACTTCGTCTGCTCGTGCTCGAAAACGTCGCGCTCGGCGCGCTTCACGCTCTCGAGAATCGGCGTCCTGCCCTGCTCGTCCTGGTATACGCCCACCGACAAATCGATCTTGCCGGGGTAAGGGTCCGCACGATAAAGCGCCATCATGCCGAGAATCGCGTCGGCCGGCAGCGGCTTCATTGATCCGAACATGCCGCTTGCGCTCACGCGAGACCCAGCATCCGTTCGGCGTTGCCGTGATAGATCTTGCGCCGATCCTCGTCGGAGAGATCCATCGCATCGATGCACTTGATCGTCTCGCGGATGTACATCGGCCCGCGCTCGGGGTCGAACGGTGCATCGGACGAGAACAACATATGGTCCGGCCCAAAGAACGCGAGTGCGCACTCCAGCGCGGGCTTCGAGCCGAACGTCGCCGTATCGGCGTAAAAATCGCGGAAATAGTCTATCGGCCGGCGCTTCAGCTGCTTCAGCAATGCGCCGTAGTCGACGCTGCTGGTCCGCGCGCCGAGCTGATCCCAGCCCGGGCCGACGCGACCCTCGAAGAACGGCACCATGCCCCCGGCGTGATGCGTGATGATCTTGAGGTTGGGCAGGTCGTCCATGATCCTCGAGAACACCATTCGGGCGAGAAACGCGCTCGTCTCGTACGGCCAGCCGAAGGTCCACCAGATCTCGTACTTGGAGACGTCCTCGCTGGCGTAGTCGGACATCTTCGCGCCGCGGGCGGGATGCACCCAGATCGGCTTGTCGTACTTGGCCATCAGCTCGAAGAAGGGACGAAACTCCGGCTCATCGAGGGGCCTGCCATTCACGTTCGTGAAGATCTGCACCCCCGCGGCGCCGAGCTGGTCGATCGCGCGACGGGTCTCCGCGATGGCGGCATTCATGTCGTTCATCGCGATCGACGCGATGAAGCCCGGAAACCGATCCGGGTGCTTCTGCACGATCTCGGCCATGCCATCGTTACCGATTCTCGCGAGCTCCGTCGCGTGCTCGGGCCCGGTAATGACCTCGAGCGGCGGCGACGCGAGCGACAGAACTTGCTGGTACTCGTCGAACAAGTCCATCACCCGAAAGCGCTCGTCGAGATTGGACATCATCGGAATATCGTTGCTGCGCTTCGTGATGTCGACGATCTTGCAGACCTGCTCGAGCCGGGTTTGAAACGCTTTGGGCCAGATGTGGTTGAAGATGTCGACCTTACGCACGGTGCACTCCTGTGAACGTGGACCGGTATAGTAGCCAATGGGTCTACTACATGACAGGATCGGCCGCAATGAAGGCCATACTGCTCGAAGGTTTCGGCGGACCCGAGCGTATGCGGGTCGGCGAGGCGCCGCGGCCGCAGCTCGGGCCCCATCAGGTGCTGATCCGGGTCGTCGCCACCTCCGTCAATCGGCCGGACGTGCTGCAGCGCCAAGGCCATTACCCGCCTCCACCCGGTGAATCGGAAATCCTGGGCCTCGAGGCCTCGGGCACCATCGAAGCCGTCGGCGCGGACGTTCGCGGCCTCTCACCCGGCCAGCGGGTCGCAGCACTGCTAGGCGGCGGCGGATACGCGGAGCTCGCCGCGGCCGACGCGCGGCACGTGCTGCCGATTCCCGATTCGCTCAGCTTCGAGGAAGCGGCGTGTCTGTGCGAAACCTATATCACGGCGCACCTCAATTTGTTCGTCGGGGCGCGGCTCGCGGACGGCGAATGGGCCCTGCTGCATGGCGGCGGCGGGGGTGTCACGACCGCGGCCATGCAGCTCATCGGCGCACTCACGCCGGCAGCGCGGATGATCGTCACGGCATCGGAGCGCAAGTTGCGTCGTGTTGCCGACCTCGGCGCCGAAGTCACGGTCGACTATCGACACGGCGACTTCGTCGAAGCGGTCGAGGTCGCGACGGACGGCCGCGGCGTGGACGTGATCCTCGACCATATCGGCGCCGCCTACCTCGCCCGCCACCAGCAAGTGCTAGCCGTCGGCGGACGCCTTGCGCTGATCGGCATCATGGGCGGCCGCAAAGCGGAGCTCGATCTATGGCGATTGATGGCCAAGCGGCAGGAAATCATCGGCTCCGTGCTCCGGCCCCGGCCCGCCGAGGAGAAAGGCGCGATCATCGCCCGCTTCGGCGCCGCCGTCATGCCGCACTTCGCCGAGCGGCGGCTCGTGCCGCTGATCGATTGCGTGCTGCCGCTCGAGCAAGCAGCCGACGCCCACCGGCGTATGGAGCGCGGCGAGCACTTCGGCAAGATCGTCCTGCGCGTGAGCTGAGCGGCTGCTGAAGGCGCCTATCCGCGGCGCGCTTTCGCAGCTCCTTTCGGCCGGATCTTCCCCGCGTTCGCGCCGAGGAGGTCGGCCACGACGTCCGGATGGGACGGCTTACCGAAGAAGTAGCCCTGCATCTCGTGGCAGCCGCGGCGGCGCAGGAAACGCTGCTGCTCGACCGTCTCGACCCCCTCGGCGACCACCGTTACCCCCAGCGTGCGGCCCATCGCAATGATGGCTTCGGTGATGGCCTCGTCCTCGACATGCTTCGGAATTTCCCGGATGAACGATCGATCGACCTTCAGCGTGTCGATCGGAAAGCGTTTCAGCTGCGCCAATGACGAGTAGCCCGTGCCGAAATCGTCGATCGCAAGCCGGATGCCCATCTCCTTGATCGCCGCCAGCTTTTTCACTGCGCGATCGACGTCGTTCATCACGACGCTCTCGGTAATCTCGAGCTCGAGAAGCTCGGGGCTCATGCCCGTTTGCTGAAGGACGTCGCCGATGTCACGCAGGAGCCGCGGATCGTTGAACTGCCGCGGCGAAAGGTTGACGGCCATACGAATCGCCGGCAAACCTTGCTCTTGCCACGCGACGTTCTGTGCACATGCCGTGCGCAGCACCCATTTGCCGATCTGCACGATCAAGCCCGTGTCCTCAGCGACCGGGATGAACCGCGCCGGCGACACGCCGCCGAGCTCCGCGTTCCACCAGCGCAGCAGCGCTTCGACGCCCGTGACCGCACCAGTCGCAATATCGACCTTCGGCTGATATTGCAGCGTAAACTCGTCCGATTCGAGCGCGCGGCGCAGCTTCGTCTCGAGCGTAAGCCTTTCGATCGATAGCGAGCCGGCGCCCTTGACGTAGAACTGGAAGTTGTTCTTGCCGTCTTCCTTCGCGCAGTACATCGCGAGGTCGGCCTTCTTCATCAGCTTGTGTGCGTCGTCCCCGTTCTCCGGGAAAAGCGCGATACCGATGCTCGCGGTGACCCGGCATTCCTGGCCCATCAGCTCGATCGGCTTGAGGGCGGTGGAGAGGAGCTTGCGCGCGATTTGCCCGGCTTGCGCAGTGCGCTCGAGCCCCTCGGCGAGCACGATGAACTCATCACCGCCGAGCCGCGCGATCAGGTCGGAGCGGCGCAAGGACGCCTTGAATCGCTGCGAAATCTCTTTCAGCAACAAATCCCCGGCGTCGTGGCCGAGCGAGTCGTTGATCAGCTTGAAACGATCGAGATCGACGAATAGCACGGCGAGCTTGCGGTCGTGCCGGCGCGCATCCTCGATGGCATGCTCGAGGATCTCGGTGAAGGTGCCCCGATTCGGCAGGCCCGTCATCTCGTCGTGCGTCGCGAGGTATTGCACGCGCTGCTCGGCGCGCTTGCGCTCGGAAATATTTTCGACAATCGAGATATCGTGCAGCGGATTACCCGCCGCATCGCGCTTCAGCACCGCGTTGATGCGCACCCAGACGGGCTTGCCGTCTTTGCGCAGGTAGCGCTTCTCCGCTTGCAGCGAGTCGATCTCGCCGGCGTACAACCTCACGCGATCGTCGTTCGTGATATGCCGATCGTCCGGGTGCGAGACCTCGCGAATCGTAAGCTCGAGCAGCTCTTCACGCGTGTAGCCGAGCATGTCGCACAGCTGACGATTGACATGGGTGAAACGGCCGTCGACGCCGATATGGCTAATGCCGATCGCGGCGAGCTCGACCGTGCTGGCGTAACGCTCCTCGCTCTCGCGCAGTCGGCGCATCGTCTCGGCCTGCGCGGAATAGTGGCCGATCTGCGTCGCGAGGCCTTGGATGACCTGCAGCAGCCGCTCATCGGGCTCCTGAATGAAGCGGCCGCTGAAATCGATCACGCCGACCACCTTGCCCTGCGAGAACACCGGAAACAGGAACGCGTTGTTCCAGCCCGTGCGGTTCGCGATGTGGCGCCGCTGCACCCGCGCGTCGCCCGCGAGATCGGCGATCCATAGCGGCTCGCCGGTCTGCCACACCGTGCCGACAAGGCCGTGGCCCGGGGCGAACGTGGTGTCGACCGCCTCGTAGGCGATGGCTTTCAACTCGGCGGTCGCAAGACTCCACCCGGTCTGAAAGCGCAGCACGCCGCCCTGCTCGTCGTACCGCCAGTACTGCCCCGAATCCCAGCCCTCGGAGCGGCAAATCGCGCGGATGGACGCCGTCAACGCGTCGTCGACCTCACGCGCCGCGGCGAGAATCCGCGCAATCGTGCGATTCAATACCAGCAATCGCTGATCACGCTCGAGCCGGCCCTGACATTCCTCCAGTGCCTGCCGGAGCCGCTCCAGCTCCGTTATCGGCTCGTCTGTGACGGCCGTGGGTTGTTGCTGCATCGACGCTCCCTCGAACAGCCGGCTATGTTGAGGACCCAAGCTCATCCATACCGCGAGCTGGATCCCAAGATTACGATAAGGCGCGCCGGGCTCTGATTTCGTTAGGGCCTCACCCTATAATTGCCGGTCGATGGATGCTCTACCATCGAGCGCCCGAGGCCCAGCTCGACTACCTGCGCTCGGCCCTCGCGATCGCGGCCCGCGCAGCGCGGGATGCGCTGAACCAGTGTTTTTCGCCGTCCGACGCCGAAATTGCAGACGCTGAGCGGATCGTGGCGGCGTACGATGAAGCCGAGCGCGCGGGCCGCGGATCCACGTCGCTGGACGGGCGGGTGATCGACGTGCCCGTGGTAAAACGGGCCCGGGCGCTATTACACCTCGCCGGGCGCTGAGGCGAGCGCCAGCCGGGTCGCAAAGCCGCGCTCACACCGGCGCGCAGGCGTGCTCCGGCCTATTGCGGCCGGCCGCAAGCCGGCGTACCTTGCGCGCGCCTCTCAGGAAAGGAAGCGGAGCAGCTCATGTCCATCGTTGCGAAGCGCATGTCGCGCATCAAGCCGTCGCCGACCAACGCGCTGACCGGCAAGGTCGCCGAGATGAAGGCGGCCGGCATCGAAGTCATCAGCCTCGGAGCGGGCGAGCCTGACTTCGACACTCCGGGCCACATCAAGGACGCCGCCAAAGCCGCCATCGACCGCGGGGAGACGAAGTACACGCCGGTTCCGGGGACGATTGCGCTGCGTAAGGCCATCAGCGCGAAATTCGAGCGCGACAATGGCCTGCGCTATTCGCTCGAGCAGATCACCGTCGGCTCGGGCGGCAAGCAGGTGCTGTTCAACGCTTTCCTCGCAACGCTCGACCCCGGCGATGAAGTGGTGATTCCCGCGCCGTATTGGGTGTCTTATCCCGACATGGCACTGCTGGCAGAAGGCACGCCGGTGTTCGTCGATGGCCTCGAGCAAAACGGCTTCAAGATCCGGCCCGAGCAGCTCGAGTCCGCGATCACTCCGCGAACGAAGTGGGTGCTGCTGAACTCGCCGTCGAATCCCACGGGCGCCGCGTATACCCGCGCCGAGCTCGAAGGGCTTGCAGCCGTGCTGAAGCGGCATCCGCACGTCTGGGTCATGACGGACGATATCTACGAGCACGTGATCTACGACGACTTCGAGTTCAGCACGATCGCGCAGGTCGAGCCGGCGCTGTTCGACCGCACCTTGACGATCAACGGCGCGTCGAAAGCGTACAGCATGACGGGCTGGCGCATCGGTTACGGCGCAGGGCCGGTGCCGCTGATCAAGGCGATGAACATCGTGCAGTCGCAATCCACGACTCATGCAGCGTCGATCAGCCAGGCGGCCGCCACCGCCGCGCTCGCGGGCACACAGGATTTCATCCCGCAGCACAACGCGATGTTCAAGGCGCGCCGGGACCTCGTGGTGCGGATGCTGAACGACGCAGCCGGGCTTTCGTGCCGGACGCCGGAGGGCGCGTTCTATGTCTATCCTTCGTGCGCCGGCGTCATCGGTAAGACGACCCCGACCGGCACCCGCATCGAGAACGATTCCGATTTCGCGAGCTACCTGCTCGACGCGGAGCGAGTCGCCGTGGTGCAGGGCGCGGCTTTCGGCCTGTCGCCCTACTTCCGGATCTCATACGCGGCATCCACCGAGCTGCTGAAGGACGCATGCACCCGAATTCAGCACGCGTGCGCCGCCTTGAAGTAGCTTCAAATAAAGGGCCGAATGCATGGCTGAGCCTGCCGACGCGACGAGCGGAGAGCGCGCGGTCGACGAGCGGACCGTCGCGGTCTGGCGTTGGGCCGCGCTGATCGGCGCGGTGCCGATCGCGGCGGCGGCCAGCCTCTTCACGATCTCGGTGTGGCTCGCCGGCAGCCCGGCGGCGGAAATCGCGTGGCTGGCGTATCCGCTGCTGCTCGCAGTCCTCGCGGTGAGCATCTGGTGGTATCCGGCTGCGCGCTATCGCCGGCTGCGCTATCGGCTGGATGAGATCGGCATTACGATTACGGACGGGATTTTCTGGCGCACTCAATCGTCACTGGCGCGCGTGCGTATCCAGCATACCGACATCTCGCAAGGGCCGCTGCAGCGCCGCTATGGCGTAGCGACGTTGAAGCTTTACACGGCCGGCAGCCGCTTCACGCGCACCGAGCTCCCCGGTCTCGCCTACGGCGACGCGCGTGCGCTGCGCGATCGGCTGCTCGAGGCGCTGGCGGGCGATGCCGTCTGAGCCCACCGCCGCCGAGCCGGACGTGCCGGCCGAGGGCTTCGAGCCGCGGCTGAAGCTGCACCCGATCTCGTGGGTTTTCGTCACGGTCCATCACGTCCGGCAGTTCATCGTGGCGCTCGTCGTCGCGGCGGTCGTCGGCTCCGGCCGCGACGCCGGCTGGTGGGTGCCGCTCGCCATCGTCGTCCCGCTCCTCGCGAGCGCACTGTGGCATCAGTGGGTCTTTCGGTACGGCTTCTCGGACCGCGGTCTCGTGATTCACGACGGCCTGTTCTTTCGCACGGTGCGCACCGTGGACTACGAGCGGATCGAGAATGTCGACACCCAGCGCGGCGTGTTGCACCGCCTGCTCGGTGTCGCCGAGGTTCGCGTCGAGACATCGAGCGGCGGCAAGCCGGAAGCGCTGATTCGCGTGCTATCGCTCGCGGACGTGGAGACGATGCGGGAGCGCATTTTCGCGCACCGTGACGTCGCCGAGCCGGCAGCGCCGGGCGATGCGACCACGACGGCCGCCGGCAGCGAGACGCTGCTCGAGCTGCCGCCGGCGGAGCTCGTCCGCTTCGGGCTGATCGACAATCGCGGCATGCTGATCGTCGTGGCCGCGATCGGCATCCTGACGCAGAGCGGCTTCTTCGAGCAGCTGCAGGAACGCGGCGCGCCGCCGTGGCTGGAACATCTGCCGTGGCCCGCGCTCGTCGCGCTCGGACCGGTCGCGCTCGCGTTGCTCGCGTTCGTGCTGCTGATTATCGGGACGCGGCTGCTTTCGGTGCTCGTCGGGCTCGTCACCCTGCATGGCTTCACGCTGATCCGCAGAGGCGGCGATCTGCATACCCGCTTCGGCCTGCTGACACGAGTCTCGCTGACCCTGCGTCGGCGGCGAATCCAGGCCGTCCATCAGACCGCGACGCTGCTGCATCGCCTGTTTAGACGCGTATCGCTGCGCGTCGACCTCGCGGGCGGCACCGCGCCGGGCAGCGGACAGGAATCGCCCGGGCAGACTACGCAGCGCGAGCTTTGGCTCGCGCCCTTGTGCGCGCCAGCGGACGCGGAGCGCCTGATCCGCGCCGCGCTGCCGCACGTGCGCTTGGCCGGTCTTGAATGGCGCGCCCTCGCGCCGCGTGCGCGGCTGCGAATTTTTCGGCTGCTTACGGCCGTGTGGCTCCTGCTCGCCGCCGGCCCCGCGTACTGGTTCGCGGGCGGCCCATGGGCGCTCGCGATCGTGCTCGCACCGCTGCCGCTGTTGTTCATGCACGCCACGCTCTATGTGAAGCATACGGGCTGGGCGCTGCACGCAGAATTCTTCGCGCTGCGGCGCGGCTGGCTGACCCGCAAGCTATCGGTCACACCGCGCAATCGCATCCAGAGCGTGCGGCTCGCCGAGTCGCCGTTCGATCGGCGCCAGCGCATGGCATCGATCGAGGTCGACAACGCCGGCGCCGGCACGGTCAGTCATCGGCTGATCGTGCGCTATTTGCCGAAGGACGAAGCCGTTGCGCTCGCCCAGGCGCTCTATGCGGCGGATGTTGCAGACGGTGGCGCAGCGACGGGCTCGGCTCCGCTCGAATCCAGCTGACGAACCGCTCAGCCGAGCTCGGCGATCGGTTCGCCTGGCGGCAAGGTGACGAACTGCGGCCAGCTGTCCGAGATCACCTCCCAGCCGGCTTTCGAGCCGACGTGCACATGCACGGCCGGCAACGGCCGCAGCGGAGCCGTGAACGCGCCCGCGGGAATGAGCGCGACGCCGGTCTCGAACGAGACACGCGGCACAAGACTGCCGCATTGCACGCAGAAGCTCGCGCCGTAGCGGCGCGGCGGCGCCATGCGGAAGACGCTGATCGCGTCTTCGCCGCGGGTCCACCAGAACAGCTCGGCCGGAATCGCGGCCGTGGTCGCGAACGGCCCGCCGCGGCTGCGGCGGCACAACGAGCAGTGACAATGCACGAGGCGCTCGGGCAGCGTGCCGAGCGCATAGCCGACCTCTCCACACAGGCAGCGGCCGGCGGCCACGGCTCGCGGCGCCGCCTCGACCGCCGTCGGCGCAAGCGGCGCGGCGGACGATCCGCCGGCTGCCGGAGCCGTGCTTTCGTGCGGCAGCATCTCGGTCGGCGCCGCAAAGATCGGCAAGTCGACGCCGCGCGGATACGCGTCGAAGCGCGGCAACGCATCGGTGATTTCATGCAGACCGGACTTCGATGCGGCGAAGATGTGCGCGCGCGGCTGGCCTTCGAAGCCGTCGAGCGCACCCGCGGGCACGAGCATGACGTCCGTAAGGTGCGATAGCGCGGGCACCTTCGCGCCGCAATGTCGGCAAAACGGCCGCTCGAACGACGGCGATGCGCGATAGCGGGCGACGGCGCCGGTGCGCGAGCGCCACGCGAAACGCGACGACTCGACGCCGACGCCCGCACCGAACAATGCACCGTGATGAATACGGCACATCGCGCAGTGACAATAGGCAAACCAGCGATACGGCGGCTCGATCTCGAATCGAACCGCTCCGCACAAGCACGCGCCTCGAGCCAAATCTCCTCCGCTGCAACGACTCCGCCATCTACATCTTTAGCCGGCTCGACTACTCGATCAAGATCGACTCACGCGGCCGATTTGCAGCACGCATTCTTGCGTGCGTCGCGCGCGCCGCGCGCCGTAGCGCGATTTCGTCTTTGATATCCGTGCCGTTGACGGTATGCTCGCGGCTGTCGTCCGAGTTGATCGCCGTTGCCTCAAAACTCACTCCATGGGGGGTCCCTCTTCATGTCTTACGTGAGCCGCCAAGCAGATGAAAATGCATCTTCAGCGAGCCCGGCCCCGTTCATGAGGACCGTTCTCAGCGAATTCTGTGAATCGTTTGAATCCGAGCTTCGACCGATTCTCGATCCGGTCCAGCATGCGGCGGAAGCACTTGCAGGTGCGCCGGAAGACGTTTCCGCTCGAAAAGTTCTTCCTGCACTTCGCGACCTCCGTCACCAGATTTCCGCGCTGATCGACAAGGTCGCCGCGCAGCAGGCGTACGTGCTGATCTTCGGCCCGGTCAAGAGCGGCAAGTCGACGTTCATGAACGCGTTGAGCGCAGCCTACGTCAGCGAGGTGACGTCCCTGCCGGCGTATCCGTGCATGGTCTACGTGTCGCACTCCAACGAGCCCGGCTTCAAGGTGACCCGCTACGACGGGCGGGACGCCGAGTTCACGCACCGCGACGCGCTGCGCGAGATCGTCGCGCAAGGGCATTTGCAGCTCAGGCAGCGAATTCGCGAGTCGGAGCTGGCGAAAGAGACGTTCGATCCCGCCGTGCACATGCCCGATGCGATCCGCAAGATCGACATCAAGCTCGACATTCCGGATCTCGCGCAATCCGGCGCTGTGCTGGTCGACACGCCGGGGCTCTACACGCGCATGAAGTTCGGCTATGACCGGATGACGCGCGACTTCCGCAACGCGGCCGCCTGCGCCATCTTCATCGTCAAGACGGATAACCTCTTCCTCGAACAGGTTTTCGACGAGTTCGGCGAGCTGCTCGAGCTCTTCAGCCGTATTTTCCTCGTCGTGAATTTGGATTCGACGAAGAAAGATCTGCTGCCGGATGGCACGCTCGCGCCGAGCCTCGAGCATGAAAGCCCGTGGGAAATCATCGAGGCGTTCGAGAATCTCTCGATGACGGCCCCGCTGAAGGAAGCGGCGGAAGACGGCCGCCTGAGCATCTACCCGGTAGATCTGCTGCGCGCCGCGAGCCGGCGTATCGCGAGCCGTCGTGAAACGGGCTCCGGGCAGGACGCCGAAAGCGGCCCGGCAAAAGCCGACGCCGATTTCGACATGCTGCTCGAGGACCTCACCGAGTATCTGAACAGCAACGAGTACTTGAAGGCGTTTCTGCACGACAGCCTGCGCCGCTCGCGCTCGCTGATCGGCGAGATGAAAACCGCGGCCGAGGACGATTCGGTCCGCGAGCTGGCGCGCGAGGTCGAGTCGCTGCGGCAGAACTGCGACGACGCCCGTTCAAAGCTCGAGAAGATCAATCAGCTGCGGCAGATTCAGTGGCGCGACCACGTGCAGGGGCTGGTCCCTTGGCTGCTCGAGCGCGTCGGCCGGCTCGGCACGCATGTGAAGGCGGAGACGCATGAGCCGATCGCGACGGCGGTCGAGGAGTGGTTTCAGAGCGCAGACAGCCTGCATCAGCTGCTCGATGTGAACTTGCTGCCCACCTTTGCGTCCGCCTACGCGCGCCTCACCGAAGACGCCGAGGAGGCGTTGAAGCGCCGCGTATCGGAAGACGTCGCCGGCCTCACCGCAACGGAGGATCTGCTCGCAGATTTGAAGGCCGTCGGCCTCGACATGCGCGAAACGGCCGAAGCCGCGCTCGATGGGCTGAAGGCGAACGCTACGGTCGAATCACCGGCGCCGATCCTGTCGAGTGAGCAGATTCCGGTGCGCCGCACGGTCGGCGACTGGCTGTTGATGCGTTCCGGCGGGGCCGTCCGTCGTCGCCTGTTCGGCCCATCCGAGCGGCCGGATGCGGAAATCGATGTCGCGATGAAAGAGATGCGGCTCGGCGAGCCGGCCCGCGACGCCATACGCGATGCAACGAGAACCCAGCTCGACACGATGATCGACAAGCTTAGCGAGGCCTTGCCGGAGCAGCTGGTCCGCGGGTACGCCGAACGGTTCGAGGTCGATATCGCGGAGCGGCTCGAAGCTGCGCGAGTCGCCGCGGACGAACGCCTCGAGCGCCTCGGCCAGCGTCTGCGCGTAATGCAGCAGGCCAACGACGGTCTGCGTACCTTGAGCGACAATCTCGGCTCCGTCGGCGGCTCCGTCGAGATCTTGATGGAGCGCTTCGCGCAAACCGACCCGGCCACCCTGACGCAGCAAGCGGAACCGGTGGAGCAGGAAGAGCAGACGAGCTGACCGCACGCCTGCCGGGGGCGCCGCTTCAGCGCCCCCGGCAGGCGATCGAGCCCTCTGCGATCGATCGCCGCCGGGCCGTCGCGTCAATCCGTCGGCGTCGCCCGCGTCGAAACCGTCATGCCGGCCTCCACCTCGCCGCGCACGCCAAGCCGCACCAATATCAGCACCGGCACCAGCCCGACCGCAACGATGAGCAGCGCTGCGATCGCCGCATCCTCGTACGTGCCGCGGATCGCTTCGCCATACAGGTGCGTGGCGAGCGTCTCGAAGCCAAGCGGCCGCAGCAGCAACGTAGCGGGCAGCTCCTTCATGCAGTCGACGAAAACGAGCAGCGCCCCGGTCGCAATCGCCGGGCGCAGCATCGGCACATGCACGCGCATGAGCGTGCGGGCCGCACCCGCGCCGAGCGTTCGTGACGCCGCATCGATCGACGGGGACACACGGCTAAACCCCGCTTCGAGGCTGCCGGCGGAGATTGCGAGGAAGCGCGCCACATACGCATACACGACGGCGGCGCCCGATCCGAGCAGGAACAATCCGGTCGAAACGCCGAAGAGCCCCGTAGCCGCCGTGTCGACCGCGGCCTCGATGCCGGTAATGACCGGCAGCAGGCCGATCGCGAGCACCGTGCCGGGCACGGCGTAGCCGAGCGAAGCGAACCGAGCGAGCACCCGCGGACCGGGGCCCCGTCCCAGCCGGACGGCATAGATGACGACGAGCGCGCACAGGATCGTCAGCGCGGTGGCCACCGCAGAGAGGACGACGGTATTCATCACCTCTCTCGGGATCGCGGGCGAAATGCCGGCGAAGCGCACCCGCTCGATTGTCTGATCGACGAGGTACCACGTGGGCACGACGAAGCCGACCAGCACCGGCAGCGCGCAGACGAGCGTGGCGCCCGCAGCCGCACCGCCGCCCATGCGATATCGCCGGAGCGGACGCGGATGCTGCGCATCATTCGCATAGCGGCGCTGCCGGCGCGCCCAGCGCTCGAGAAGGACGACGAGCACGATGACCCCGAGCATTGCGAGCGCGATCTGCGCCGCGCCGGGCAGGTCCGAGCGCGTGACCCACGTGGTATACACCGACACCGTCAAGGTCCGCACGCCGAGGAACTCGGCCGCACCGATGTCGTTCAGCGTCTCGAGCAACGCCAGGCTGACGCCGATTGCCACCGCCGGACGAGCGAGCGGCAAGGCCACGCGCAGAAATACCCCGCCCCGGCCAGCGCCGAGGGTGCGCGCTGCGTCGATGAGGTTCGCGCTCTGCATCAGGAACATCGCGCGCGTCGTGAGGTAGACGTAGGGATAGAGCACGAAGCCGAGCACGATGATGCAGCCGGTCATCGAGCGTACGTCGGGCAGGCGAAAGTCCCGCGGACTGTCTATGCCGAGCAGCGCGCGCAGCATCGTCTGCACCGGCCCAACCGGATGCAGCACGTCGAGATACGCGTACGCGATGATATAGGTTGGCACCGCAAGCGGCAGCAGCAGCGCCCAGTCGAAGATGCGCCGGCCGGGGAAGTCGTAGGCGGCGACGAGCCACGCCGTGCCCGTGCCGAGCACGGCGGTCAGCACGCCAACGCCGACGAGCAGAATCAGGGTGTCACGGATCGCGGCCGGCAGCACATTGCCGGTCATGTGGGTCCACAGGCCTTCGGAGCCCGAGGACGCCGTCACGAGCAGAGCAAGAATGGGCGCCGCCACGCCGAGAGCGACGACGCCCGAGACGATCAGCCAGAGATTCCACCTCGGCCGCCGCGGGGCAGCCGGTGTTTCGCTACCGATCGAAACCGATTTCGTCGACGAGCCTGCTTGCGGCATCGCGACGCTGCGCGACCTCGGTAAGCGGCGTCGGATCCACTTCGAGCTCACCGAGCGCGGCAATGATCGGATCGACTTCGGCGCTCTGTTTCACCGGGTACTCGAAGTTCGCCTCGGCATACAGCTTCTGCGCCGCGTCCGAGACGAGATACTCGAGCAGGCGCACCGCGTCGTCTTTGTTCGGAGAATGGCGCGCCACCGCCGCGCCGGAAATATTCACGTGCGTGCCGCCGCCCTCGAAGGTCGGCAATATCACCTTGATCGCTTCGCCCCACCTTTGCTGCTCCGGGCCGCCGCGGCCGCTGCGCATCAGCCCGACATAATAAGAGTTGCCGACGCCGATGTCGCAGATCGCGCCCATGATGTCGCGCGCAACGTCGCGATCACCGCCGGTGGCGGCTCGCGCGAGGTTCTCCTTCATGCCCTGCAGCCATTCGCGCGTCGCGCTCTCACCATGGTAGGCGAGGTGGGTTGCGATCATCGCCGTATTGTACGGATGTTGTCCGGAGCGCAGACATAGCCGGTCGCGCCACTCTGGATCACCGAGTTGCTCGTAAGTGAACGAGTCGATGTCGAGATCCTTGTCCGCGTAAATGACCCGCGCACGCATCGACAGCGCATACCACTGCCCATCCTCGCCGCGCAGATTCTCGGGCACCGCGTCGTTTAGCACGTCGGAGTCAATCGGCTGCGTCAGCCCCCTCTCGACGAGATCGATCAGGTTGCCGAAATCGACTGTCATCAGCACGTCCGCGGGCGAGCGCGTGCCCTCGGCCGCGACACGCTCCGCGAGGCCGTCGCGCACGAAGATGCTGTTGACCTTGATGCCGGTCTCCGCCGTGAACGCCTCGAGCAGCGGCTGAATGAGGCCGGGCTCGCGAGTCGTGTAGAGGTTGACATCGGCGGACGCCTCTGCGGCATAGACGGCGCCGGCTGCCGTCAGAACGGCGGCCGCGAGCACGCTGCGGCTACGAAGCGAGTTGCGCATGGAACGACTCCTTGTGGTAAGGCGACGCGACGACGGGAACTTCATCGGCAGAAGGCTGGGACGGCGCGACGACGGGCACGTCGGCCGCATCGATCTCGAGGTACACCGGCATGCCGGGCGCCGGCGCGTCCGTGCCGGACGGCGCCCGCAGCACGAGCGGGGAGTCGACGCCCTCCACGGCGACGAGCAGATAGCGGCTGTCGCCGCGAAACTCGCTGCTGACCACGCGGCCGACGATGCCGGTCTGCGCCGACGCGATTCGCAAATGCTGCGGCCGCACGCACGCGATAGCGCCGCTGCCCTCGGCCAGCCGAGTGCGGAAGCGGCCGAGCGGCGTCTCGATGCAACCCTGTGAGCAGGTACCCGGAAGCGCCGCGATATCGCTGAAAAAGCGCGCCGCGAACAAGGTCTTGGGCCGGCAGTACAGCTCCTCGGGGGTACCGAGCTGAACGAGACCGCCGCGGTCGAGCAGCGCAATGCGGTCGGCGATGCGCAGCGCCTCGTCTGGATCGTGCGTGACGATCACCGTCGTGGTGCCGCTCGCGCGGACGAAATCCAGCGTCCGACGGCGCACTTCGTCTCGCAATCGGCTGTCAAGACTCGAGAACGGCTCGTCCATCAGCAACACGCGCGGCTTCGGCGCCATCGCCCGCAGCAGCGCCACGCGCTGGCGCTCACCGCCGGAGAGCTGGTGCGGATAACTCTGCGCGTGGGCCCCGAGGCCAAGCTCGGCCAACATCTCCTGGACCGCGGCACGCTCTCGCCGGCTTAGACCAAACGCCACGTTCTGCCGGATGCTGAGATGCGGAAACAGCGCGTAGTCCTGAAATACCATGCCGACGTGGCGATGCTCCGGCTCGACGAAGCCGCCCGGCCCGTCCACCTCCTGCCCGTCGAGCACGACGCGTCCTCCGCTCGCGCGCTCGACGCCGGCAATGACGCGCAGCAACGTCGACTTACCGGAGCCGGACGGCCCGAGCAAGCAGATCACTTCGCCACGGCGCACGCCGAACGATACGCTGTCGACGGCCTTGACCGTGCCGAAACGGACGACGAGATCCTCGATTTTCAGCATCTGTCAGTCACCGATGTAAACGGTAATCCCTCTCATTTGCACTAGAGTGTTGCGCAACCTACTCGCCGTTGCAAGGTTTTTGCCTCTAAGGACGCCCCGGAGCGGGGCCCCCGAAGCCCGTTTTGCGCGCGCATCGAGGAGTTGCAGGCGCTGCACGCGCCGGCCCCATCGGGTGACCGCGTGAGCTACCGGGCTGAATCGGCACCCACGGCCCCGGGGCGCACGCCAGGGCGTGCGCGATGCGCTCAGTGTGTCATCGCGTAGATAACGTAATTGACCGCGAAACGGTAGGCGAGTGCCGTCATAGGCTGCGGGTAGAAGGGGTCGTCTGCATGCTCCCAGGCGTCGCCGAGATCCATATTGAAGTTGATCGCGACCATCAGCCGCCCCTCGTCATCGTAGATCCCGCGCCAGTGCGGCGTGTAGCCGTCCCGCTCGTACGTGACCCCGCGGTAGAGCGCGGCGATGCCCGGAATCTGCGTGAATTGATCGACGTCGTAGAGGACATGCAACACTTCGTCGCCCTCCTCGATGTCGACGATCGGCCGATCGGGGAACACACGGCTCATCGAGCTGACGAACCCCTGCCACTCGCGGGAGCCGTGGAAATCGTCGACCATCAGGAAGCCGCCGCGGAGCAGGTACTCGCGCAGCCGGGCAGCCTCGGTTTCGTCGAGATACCACTGGCCGACCTCTACGGCATAGAGCCACGGATAGTTGAACAGGGTATCGTCATGCAGATGCACGATACCGGGCTCGCCGAAATCGACGCGCGTCAAGCGCTCGACCGCGCGCCTGAAGTGGATTTCGGCCTCCGGGTAATCGACCTGCCAGCTCCGCCAGCCGCGGCCGAAGCCGCCAAACCCCGCGCCGAGCCCGTATTCGCCGTATTGCAGGCGCGTAAACCGAAACTCGGCGTCCGGTACTTCAACCGGCGTTTGACCATGTGCCGCGACGACCAAAACCAGGGCAACTGCCGCACCGCGCAACAGCGGCATGAGACGCGTGCCAGTATTGATCTCGCGCATGGACATCACCACGTCGATCGGCCCTGCTCCCAAGGCTGGCATGCGACAGCGACCGAGGCAAGCCCGCGGAAGGCATCTTCGGCCGATCTCGCTTACGATAGGCGCCGGTAACGCCCGCGCGACGGCTCTCGATCGGCCAGCCTGTCGCGACGAGGGCCGCCGTTCAGCCGGGGGCGGCAAGCCGCGCGCACGCCGCCGTGGGCTCCGGCCACACACTTTTTAAGGAGATACACATGTCCGAAGCGAAGGATCCGTGGGGCAATCTGGTGCTCGTCGAGTTCGACGAAGGCATCGCCTGGGTCACGATGAACCGCCCCGAAAAGCGCAACGCGATGAGCCC
>CAZFJU010000071.1:0-18296 GCA_964518995.1 uncultured Gammaproteobacteria bacterium | reverse complement strand
GGCGCGGCCGATCACGAGATCGGCCCAGCCGTAAGCACCCGCCATATCGTCGATGAACTCGCGCACTTCGGCGTCGACGCCTGCGTCGCGATAAGCCGCGCGGGCGTCGTCCGCGAGCCGGCCCGCCTGATGACGGATCTGCGGCCGCAGCGCGGCCGGCAGCCGCGCGAGCGCCGCCGGCACGGTCAGGTTCAGCACACGGGCGCCGAGACTGCCGCCGACGACGAGCAGACGCGCCGGCCGCGCATTCGCGGCCGCAGCCCGTGCCGCGATCCGCTCGGCCGCGGGCGGCAACGCCGCAATCTCCCGCCGCACCGGGTTGCCGACGCAGTCCGCGGCGACATCGGCCGGGAAGCTAGCCGGAAACGCCTCGAAGACGCGGGTCGCGAACCGCGCGAGCCAGCGATTCGCCGTGCCGGCCACCGCATTCTGCTCGTGGATCACCAGCGGTCGGCGCGTGAGCCATGCGGCCAAGCCGCCGGGACCCGACACGAAGCCGCCCATGCCAAGCACCGCCGCCGGCTTGCGGCGCCGCAGCACCGCGAGCGCCTGGCTCACTGCGAACAGCGCGCGGAACGGCGCCGTCAACGTGCCGACAAGACCCTTGCCGCGCAAGCCCGCGACCGAGACCCATTCGATCTCGATGCCATGCTCCGGCACCACGCGCGCTTCGAGCCCGCGCCGCGTGCCGAGCCAGATCACGCCGCGGCCGCGCTCGCGCAGCGCGGCCGCCACCGTGAGACCGGGAAAGACGTGACCGCCGGTGCCGCCCGCCATGATCATGATCGGCCCGTTCACGACGCGGTCCCCTTGCCCGCGCGCCGCCGTTCCGCGCCGATCAGCTCGTGATGGATTCGGAACAGCAGCCCAAGCGCTGCGAGCGTGACGACGGTGCTCGAGCGGCCATAAGACAACAGCGGCAGGGTCAGACCTTTGGTCGGCAACAGGCCGATATTCACGCCGATGTTGATGAACGCCTGCACGCCGAGCGTCATCCCGATGCCGATCGCTACGAGACCGTGAAACGGCAGGCCCGCAGCGATCGACCGCTGGCCAATCGCGACCGCGCGATAGACGAGCAGCGCAAACAGCACGATGACGCCGGTCGAGCCGACCAAGCCCAACTCCTCGGCGAGCACCGCGAACACGAAGTCGGTATGTGCCTCGGGCAAGTAAAAGAGCTTCTGCACGCTTTCGCCGAGACCGACGCCGAGCCAGTCGCCGCGGCCAATGGCAATCAACGACTGCGTGAGCTGAAAGCCGCTGTCGTATGCGAAATCGAATGGCCGGCGGTAGGACATCAGCCGTTCCAGCCGATACGGCGACGTGATAGCGAGCGCTGCGAAGGCGGCGCCGGCCGCGCCGACCGCGAGCAGCACGTCGCGCAGCCGCGCGCCGCCGACGAACAGCACGCCGAGCGCCGTGCCCGTCAACACGACGACCGCGCCGAAATCAGGCTCGAGCAGCAGCAGCACCGACGCGATGCCGATTACGAGCATCGGCTTGGCGAACGCGACGAAGCGCGACGAGAGGTCGCGGTAATGCCGCACGCAGTAGCCGGCGATGTAGATCAGCAGCGCGAGCCGCGCAGGCTCCGAAGGCTGCAGCGTAATCGGACCAAGATGAATCCAGCGCGACGCGCCGTTCACGGTATGGCCGATCGACGGCAGGAGCGGCGTGATCAGCAGTGCGATAGCCGCGAGCACGCACAGGCCGCTCGTCCGATACCACGTGTCGACCGGCACCGCGGCGACGGCCGCGAACCCGATCAAGCCGATCAACAGCGCGGCCACATGGCGCGTGAGGTAATAGAACGGCTCGCCGGTCGCATCGGCGGCAATCGAGATCGATGCCGAGCCGACCATGATCGTGCCGAGCACGCCGAGACCCAGCGCCGCGGCGACGAGCGCCGGATCGATCGACACGGGCAGCTTCGCCGTCGTGCTCATTCCGGCAGCTCCTGCACGGCCGCGGCGAACGCTTCGCCGCGATGCTTGTAGTCGCGAAACATGTCCTGGCTCGCGCAGGCCGGCGACAGTAAAACGGTATAGCCGGGGAGCGCGGCAGCCGCGGCCGCCTGCACGGCCTGCGGCATGTCGGTGACCCGCTGCGTCGGGCAGACGTGCTCGAGCACACGCTCGAGCTCGGCAGCAGCTTCGCCGAGCAGCACGGCGGCCTTGACCCGGCCGCGCGCCGCAGCAGCAAGCGCGGCGAAGTCCGCGCCCTTGCCCTGGCCGCCTGCGATCAGCACGAACGGACCCGGCAGATTCGCGAGCGCCGCGATGGTTGCCCCGACGTTCGTACCCTTCGAGTCGTCGATGTACTCGACGCCGCGCCGCGTCGCGACCGGCCGGCAGCGATGCGGCAAGCCTTGGAAACGCGGCAGCGCAGCGAGGACGGCGTCGAGCGCCGACTTGCCGCCGCCCGAGATCTCGATGAAGACCGTCGCGAGTGCGAGCGCGGCCAGCGCATTCGCCTCGTTATGGCGCCCGCGCAACGCAAGCGATGCGGCCGGCACGAGCGGATGGCCGTCGCGCGCGAGCCAGCGCTCACCGCCGTGCTCGAGCACGGACCAACCGAGCACGAGCGGCTTCTCGATCGAGAACGGCACCGGCCGCGGCGCGCGCTCGCCGAGCGCCCGTATGTGCGGATCGTCGCGATTGAACACCGCAAAGTCCGCCGCCGACAGTAGCTTCGCCTTCAGGCCGGCGTAGCGCTCGAGGTCGCCGTGTCGATCGAGATGGTCGGCGGAGACGTTCAACACGGCCGCCGCGAGCGGCCGCAGCGACTCGGTCGTCTCCATTTGAAAGCTCGATACCTCGAGCACATAGGCATCCGGCACAGCGCTGTCGGCCCGCGCGGCGAGCAGATCGAGCGCGGGCGGGCCGAGATTGCCGCCCGCGAGCGCCAGATAGTTGGCGCTCTCGAGCAGGAACGCGGTCAGCGCGGTAACGGTGCTCTTGCCGTTCGAGCCCGTCACGGCAAGCACCGGCGCATTGGTGGCGCGCGCGAACAGCTCGATGTCGCCGACGACATCGATGCCGCGCCGGCGCGCCTCGACGGCGAGCGGCAGATCCGACGCCAGCCCCGGCGACCAGACGACGCGCGATGCGCCTGCCAGCCACTTGGTATCGAGGGTGCCGAGCTCGATCTGCACGTCTGGCAACTCGCTGCGCAGCGCGTCGAGCGCTGGCGGCTGCGCGCGGCTGTCGATCACGAGCACGCGCTCGCCGAGCGTCGTCAGATAACGGGAGGCGGCAAGGCCGGTCGCGCCGAGACCGACCACGAGCGTACGCGCCTTCGCGGGCTTTCGCTCTGCCTTCGCCGGCCGTTGAGGAGGATCGTTCTGCATACGCGCCGCCATCATCGAATCTTCAGGCTCGCGAGCCCGACCAGCACCAAGATCACTGTGATGATCCAGAAGCGAACGATGACCTTGGGCTCCGCCCAGCCCTTCAGCTCGAAGTGATGGTGGAGCGGCGCCATGCGGAAGATCCGCCGCCCGGTCATCTTGTAAGAGACCACCTGAATAACTACCGAGACGGTCTCGATCACGAAAACGCCGCCCATGATGAACAGCACGAGCTCCTGTCCGACGACGACGGCGACGAGCCCGAGCGCCGCGCCGAGCGCGAGCGCCCCGATATCGCCCATGAAGACCTGCGCCGGATAGGTGTTGAACCACAGGAAGCCCAGCCCCGCGCCGGCGAGCGCGGCGCAGAACACGAGCATCTCACCGGCGCCGGCGACATACGGGATGTCGAGATAGGAGGCGAAGACGACGTTGCCGGCGGCCCACGCGATCACGCCGAGCGCGCCGCCGACGAGCACGGCCGGCATGATGGCCAAGCCGTCCAGACCGTCGGTTAGATTCACGGCGTTCGAGCTGCCGACGATCACGATATACGTGAACAGCAGGTAGGCCGCGGCGCCGAGCGGGATCATCAAATCCTTGTAGTAAGGAATCAGCAGCGAATGCTCGACGGCGGGGTTCTCGGCGGTCGTATAGAGCGCGACAGCCGCGGCGAACGCCGCGATCGACTGCCAGAAAAACTTGCTGCGCGGACGCAGCCCCTTGGAGTTGCCGAGCACGAGTTTCTTGTAGTCGTCGACGAAGCCGACGAGGCCGAACGCGAGCGTCACGCTCAACACGATCCACACGAAGCGGTTGCCGAGGTCCGCCCACAGCAGGGTGCTGACGGCAATCGCGATCAAGATCAGCGCGCCGCCCATCGTCGGCGTTCCGGCCTTCGGCAGGTGCGAGACGGGGCCGACATCGCGAATCTGCTGGCCGATGCGCTGCTTCGAAAGCCGCTGAATCAGCGCCGGGCCGAGCGCAAGCGACAATACCAGCGCGGTCAGCGCACTCAGGATCGCGCGCATCGTCAGATAGTTGAAGACGTTGAAGCCTGTGTAGTAGGCGGTCAGCCGCTCGGTGAGATGCATCAGCACGGCGCATCCTCCGGGCCGCGCTCCGCGGTCAGCTCCGCGACCACCCGCTCGAGCCCCATCGCGCGCGAGCCCTTGACGAGCACCGTCACGTCTTCATCCAGACGCGCCGCGAGATCCTGCGTGGCGTGGGCCACGTCCGTATAAACCTCGGCGCCGCTGCCGTACGCGGCGGCGGCGTGGCGCGCGAGCGGGCCAATCGCGACGAGCGCATCGCAGCGCGATCGCGCATACTCGCCGACCTCGGCGTGCAGCTGCGCCGCGTCGTCGCCGAGCTCCAGCATGTCGCCGAGCACGAAGATGCGGCGCCCGGCCAGCGTCGCGAGATGGTCGAGCGCTGCACGCGCGGAGGATGGGTTCGCGTTGTACGCATCGTCGATCACGACGGCGCCGTCGCGCCCGGTCAACGCGTGCATCCGGCCGCGCACTGCCGCCGCCTGCGCGAGCCCGGCGGCGATGTCGGCGGCCTCGCAGCCGACCGCGGCAGCGGCCGCGGCGGCCGCCAGCGCGTTCAGCACGTTCGTGCGGCCGAGCAGCGGCAAGGTGACGTCGACCGTGCCTTGCGGCGTGCGCAGCGTGAAATTGGCGCTGAGCTCGGTCAGCGTAAGGTCGCCGCTGACGGTGAAATCGGCTTCCGGCGCGAAGCCGAACGTCAACACGCGGCCGGCGGACGTCCGTGCACGCCACTCGCCGACATAGCGATCGTCGGCGTTCAGCACGGCGGCACCCGCGGCCGGCAAACCGTCGAGCAGCTCGCCTTTCGCGTGGGCGACGCCGTCCAACGAGCCGAAACCTTCGAGATGCGCCGCGCCGGCATTGGTGATGACGCCGACCGTCGGCCGCGCGATCTTCGCGAGCGCGCCGATCTCGCCTAGATGGTTAGCGCCGAGCTCGATCACCGCGGCCTCGTGCACGGCCGACAACCGCATCAGAGTCAGCGGCACGCCAATATCGTTGTTCAGATTGCCTTGCGTCACGCAGACGGCGCGCGCGCGGCGCGCGGCGCCGACGGCGAGAATCGCGGCGATCAGCTCCTTGACCGTTGTCTTGCCGCTGCTGCCCGTGACCGCGATGACCGGGATGCGGAAGCTCGACCGCCTAGCCTGCGCCATCTGCCCGAGCGCCGCGCGCGTATCGGGCACCTGGATCTGGGCCAGCGCCACGTCGGCGCGCGCAGAGACCATCGCGCCGGCTGCGCCCTTCGCTGCGGCATCGGCGACGAACCGATTGCCGTCGAACCGCTCGCCGACGATCGCGACGTACAACGCGCCGCGCTCGAGCGTGCGGGTATCGGTGCTGACCGCATCAAACGGTGTGTCGGCGCCGATCAGCCGTCCCTGCACGACCTCGGCGACCTTCGCGAGCCTGCGCTCCATCAGCCGAGCTCCCGGAGCGCGGCCAGTGCGACGTCGCGATCGCTGAACGGGCGCTCGTGCGCGCCGGTCCGCTGCGTCGTCTCGTGTCCTTTGCCAGCGATCAGCACGACATCGTGGGCGCCGGCGGCGCCGATCGCATCGCGGATCGCCGCGGCGCGGTCGTGCTCGACGACGACCCGCGGATGGGCGCCGACGCCGACGAGGATGTCGCGCACGATTTTGGCGGGCGTCTCGCGGCGAGGGTTGTCGTCCGTCACGACGATATGATCGGCATGCGCCGCAGCGATGGCGCCCATCGCGGCGCGCTTGCCGGTATCGCGGTCGCCGCCGCAACCGAAGACGCACCACAGCTCGCCGCGCGCGAGCTCCCGGGCCGTTTCGAGCGCACGCTCGAGACCGTCGGGCGTGTGCGCATAGTCGACGACCACATGCGGCTCGCCGGCGGCGCGGCCGATGACCTCGAAGCGACCGGGCGGCGCGGTGCATGCTTCGAGCGCGGCGCACGCCTCCGCGAGCGGTAAATCCCAGGCGACGAGCACGCCGAGCGCGACGAGCAGATTGTCCGCATTGAACCCGCCCACCAGCGGCGAGCGCAGACGCGCGACGCCATAGGCCCCGGCCACGTCGAGCTCGAGACCGTCGAGCCCATGCGTCTGCACGCGAGCTGCGAGCTCGAGGCCGCGGGCGTCGTCCGGGCCGTCGGCAGGCGAAGGGTCGAGCGCCTCCCGCGGCGCCGATTCGCCGTCGGCGCCGCGCACATCGCCGGCCGCGGCCACACGGATTCGCATCGTGCCGCGTCCAAGGTGCCCGGCGAGTCGTTTCGCGAACGCATCGTTCACGTTCAAGACGGCGCGGCGCAGGCCGTCGCGCCTGAACAGCCGAGCCTTCGCTTCACCGTAGGCCGCGAGGCTGCCGTGCGCATCGAGATGATCGCGGGTGAGATTAGTGAACGCTGCAGTGCCGATTTCGAGACCGGCGATGCGATCCTGCGCGAGCGCATGCGACGAGACCTCGAGCGCGGCATGGCGAGCGCCGCCGGCCGCGATCGATGCAAGCTCGCGATGCAGCGTGAAGCAATCAGGCGTAGTCAACGCATGCGGCTCGAGCGTCGTCGGCAGGCCATGACCTAGCGTGCCGATGTAGCCGCAGCGCCGACCCGTATTCGTCATCGCCTGGGCGACGAGATAGGCGACGGTCGTCTTGCCGTTAGTGCCCGTCACCCCGACCAACTCGACATGGCTCATCGCCGAGCCGTACAGCTTGCGGGCGAGCTCGCCCGAGCGAGCGGCCAACCGAGGCACCGCAATAGCGCGCGCGCCGACCTCGGGCGCAAGCGCGGCATCGCCGAGCTCGGCCGGATCGTACAGCACGACCTCGGCGCCGCGGCTCAGCGCATCATGCGCATGACGCAGACCGTGATCCTGCGTACCGCGCAGCGCGACGAACGCCGCGCCAGCCGTGGCAGCCCGGCTGTCGAGCACCAGATCGCGAACCGACACCGACGCATGCGGGCCCGCGCTCGAGCCAAGCAGCTCGCCGAGCGTGATCATGGCCACGGTCAGCGCCGCCATCATTGCACCGCCCCCGCCGACGTCATCCGCGAAATCTCGCGGAGATTGACCAGGGATACGGCGGGCGCCGCTTCGTCGCTGTCGTGAGCCGGTGTCGGCGGCACATGCGTCAAGCGCGACTCGATCAACCCATGAGCGGGCACTCGCAGCGGCGGCTCCGGCAATGCATCGGGCGGAACCGCGAGCAGCCGCAACGCGGGACCGACGATATTCGCGAACACGGGCGCGGCGACCTCGCCGCCGTAGTACGCGCCGCCCTTCGGCTCGTCGAGCATCACTACCGCCACGATGCGGGGATTGCTGGCCGGCGCGAGCCCGGCGAACCAAGCGGTGTAGCGGTCCCGCGAGTAGCCGCCGCTCGAGGATTTCCACGCCGTGCCGGTCTTGCCGGCGATGCGGTAGTTCTCGACCGCCGCGCGCCGGCCGGTGCCGTCCGCGACGACGACTTCCATCATGTCGATCAGATGTGCTGCCGTTCGCGTCGAGACGACCTGCTCGCCCGCGGGCAGCTCGTCCAGCGCGAGAAACGACACAGGCCGAATAACGCCGCCCGCAGCAATCGCCGCGTAGGCGCGCGCAAGCTGCAAAGTCGTGACGGACAGGCCGTAGCCGTACGACATCGTCGCCTGCTCGATCGGCCGCCAACGCTGCGGGTCGCGCAGCACGCCGGCGGATTCGCCCGGGAAGCCGCTCTGCGTCAGCCGCCCGACGCCGAAGCCGGACAGCACGCTCCACATGTAGCCCGGCTCCAGCTCGAGCGCGACGCGGCCGGTGCCGACGTTGCTCGACTTCGCGAGCACGGTGGTCAGGGTGATCTTGCCGAGCGGCGGATCGTCGGACGTCAGCGAACGGCCGCTCACGACCAGCCGGCCAGGCGCCGTGTCGATCACCGAGCTCGGCTCGTACATGCCTGCCTCGATCGCCGCGGCGAGCGCGAAGGGCTTGAAGCTCGAGCCGGGCTCGAAAATATCCGTGACCGCGCGATTCTTATAGCGCTCGGCCTCGAATTGCGCGCGGTCGTTCGGATTGAACGCCGGCTGGTTGACCATGGCGAGCACTTCGCCCGTGTTGGCATCGAGCACGACTACGGAGCCGGACCGCGCGTTGCTGTCGGCCACGGCGGCCTTCAGCTCGCGGTATGCGACGTACTGCAGGCGCAGATCGAGGCTCGTGCGCAGGGTGCGTCCCGAGCGCGCCTCCTTAATCAGCTCGACGTCGCGAATATGGCGGCCGTGCCTGTCTTGGACGACGCGCTTACGGCCATGCTCGCCCTGCAGCCAATAGTCATACTCGAGCTCGAGCCCCTCCTGACCGACGTCGTCGACATCGGTGAAGCCGACGACATGCCCGACCACCTCGGCCGCTGGATAGTAACGGCGGTATTCGCGAATGGTCTTCACGCCGGGGATGCCGAGCGCCAGCACCTGCGCGGCCTGGCTCGGCGGCAGATGCCGGCGCAGATAGACGAACTCGCGCTCGAGGTTGCTGGTCACGCGCTGCGTAAGCGCGTTCTCGTCGACACGCAGCGCGCGCGCGAGCTCGCCGAGCCGATGCAGCGAATCGCGCATCTCCTTCGGATTGACCCAAATGCTATCGACCGGGGTGCTGACGGCGAGCGGCTCGCCGTGGCGATCGACGATCGTGCCGCGATGCGCGGTGATCTGCACGGTGCGCAAGTGGCGGTTGTCGCCCTGCTCGGTGAGGAAATCCTGGCTCACGAACTGCAGGTAGAGGACCCGGGCTTGGAGCGCGACCGCGCAGCAGCCGAGACAGAACAGCACGAAGCCCACGCGCCACTTCGGCGGCGCGACGGCATGGCGCTTGCGCGAGCGCGCGCTCATTCCACGGGCCCCGTCACGACCACGATCTGCCGCGGCACCGGCGCCGATAGACGCAGCCGCTCGCGCGCGAGCGACTCGATGCGCGCATGGGTCGCATACGTGCTCTGCTCGATCTGCAGCCGCCCCCAGTCAATCTGCAGCCGATCGCGCTCGCGGCCCAGCTCTTCGAAATCGATGAATAGCTGGCGCGCATCGTGCTCGGCACGGATTAGCAGCAGCCCCGAGCCGACGACGGCGACCGCAAGCGACGCCGCCACCGCAAGCGCTCTCCACTCGGCGGAGCTCATGCAGCCTCCGCGGCAAGCTTCTCGGCGACCCGCAGGCGGGCACTGCGCGAGCGGGGATTGCGCGCGAGCTCGGCGGGCGTCGGCCGAATCAGCCGGCCGCACAGCCTGAGCGTCGGCCGCGCGAACGGTGGAATATCGGGCAGACCTGCATATCGCGGATCGCCGCGTGCGGCGCGCGCGAAGTAGCGCTTGACGATGCGATCTTCCAGCGAATGGAAGCTGATCACCGCGAGGCGCCCGCCCGGCGCGAGCAGGGCTTCAATCTGCACGAGCGCGGATTCGAGCGCGTCGAGCTCCCGGTTCACCGCGATCCGGATCGCCTGAAACACGCGCGTCGCCGGGTGAATCTTCGGCTTGCCGCGACCGGCCGCACGGCCGACGACCTCAGCGAGCGCGGTCGTCGTCGTGATCGGAGCCGCGGTGCGGGCGCGCACGATAGCGGCCGCGACCGCCCGGGCGCGCGGCTCCTCGCCGTAGTCGCGCAGCACGCGCGTGAGCTCGCCGCTCGAAACGTGCTTCAGCCAGCTTGCCGCCGATTCCCCGCGAGTCGGATCCATCCGCATGTCGAGCGGGCCCTCGCGTGAGAAACTGAAGCCGCGCGCGGGGTCATCGAGCTGCGGCGACGAGACGCCGAGATCGAGCAGCACCCCCCGCAGCGCGGCATTCGCAAGCCAAGGCCGCACGACCGCACCGAAGTCCTCGAACCCCGCGTGCAAAATAGAAAAGCGCGGATCCGCGCCGAATCGCTGTCGACCCGCCGCTACCGCTTCTGGATCCTTGTCCAACGCGAGCAATCGCCCCTGTCCGCCAAGCCGCTCGAGAATCGCAGCGCTGTGTCCCCCTCGCCCGAAAGTCGCATCGACGTATGCACCGTCCGCGGCGATCGCGAGCCCGTCGAGCGCTTCCTCCATCAGCACCGGCTGATGTGCGGGCTTATCGCTCACCCGTTACGGCGCTCTATAGAGACAGCGTTTGCAGCTCTTCAGGTAAATCTCCGAGATCCCCATCGTCGGCGGCGAGCCACTCGTCGCGGCGAGCGATCCACCGCTCCTCATCCCATAGCTCGAACTTATTGCCCTGCCCAATCAACATCGTCTGCCGCTCGAGGCTTGCGAACTCTCGCAGCTCGCGCGGTATGAGAATTCGGCCGTGTGCGTCCATCTCCAGTTCCGTGGCGTAACCCAACATCAAGCGCTGGAGCCGCCGGACCTGCTTGTTCAAAGTCGGCAGCCGAACGAGCTTGCGCTCGATCTCCTCCCAGTCCGGAAAGAGGTAAATCAGCAGGCAGTAATCCCGGTCGACCGTGGCGACGAGCTGCCCCTCGGCCCGCGTTGCGATGCGCTCCCGGTAGCGGCTTGGAATGGCCAGCCGCCCCTTGACGTCCAACGACACTTTCGTCGCGCCTCGAAACATGGCTGGCTGGCGCCATTCCTGCCCACTTTCCCCCACTTCTTGACACTATGGGACAGCCCCCTGACCCTGTCAACCGGCGACGGATCCCGATTCCGCTGCGCGGACAAGCGCTTAGCGCGGCCGCAGCGGACGCCTGACGGAAGGCTCGACGCGCCGGCCTGCGGCGTCGATCGAAGGACTTCGGCGTGGCCACGTTCGTCATGAATACCGCTGACGATCCGGAAGCAAAACAGGCCCTTATCAATGCCGATGCTCGCTCGAGCGTTGAACATGGTCTGTACAGCCGAATGAGTGGTCGTAGACGGGAAAGCGCGGGCGGTCGACGAGACGCCTGTCTGGATATACCCGCTCGAATTTATGGTAGCATAATTAGTACGTAATTAGGCACCAATTATGGCGAAGCCGAGAAACCTGCTGCAGACGGTGACGATCAAGGTGTCCGGCAACGCCTTGCTCGAGCACTATCTGGAAAAGCTCGTCGAAACAGGCTTCTATGGGAACAACCCGACTGAAGCTGCGGGTATCGTGCTGAGCCGCGAGATCGAACGGCTTGTCAAAGAAGGCGTCATTCCGAAGGCGCCGGACGGCGTATTGGCCGTATCGAGGAAATCGGAGTAGCGCCGCGCTGACGCCGCGCCAAGTCGAAGTGCCGAAATGGCACACGCGTCTCGGCGTTTGGCACCCCGCCTCTGTACCGTGCACGCCTCATCGGCCGCATGGAGGCAAAATGCGAACCCTGATCTGCATCGGCACGGCGTTTGCGCTCAGCTACGCGAGCCCCGCGCTCGCCCAAACTCTCGACGCGACGGATCCCGCGAAGCTCGTTTCCGTCATTCAAGACATCGGCTACCGCGCGGTGCTCGACGCCGACGGGGCCGGAGATCCAATGATCCGCTCGGCGGCCGGCGGCACCGATTTCCTGATCTACTTTTTCGGATGCAACGACGGCACGGCGTGTAAGTGGCTGCTGTTCAAGGCTGGCTATGACCTGGCAGACGGAACGACCCTCGCGACGGTCAATGCGTGGAACGCGAATACGCTGTTCGGCCGCGCGCATCTCGACGACGAGAACGATCCGTGGCTGGAGCTCGGCGTGACGCTCGACGGCGGCGTTACCCGGGAAAACTTTGCCGACGTGGTGGACTGGTGGGATGTCGCCCGCGCGGCGTTCGAGGAGCACATCGGTTATTGATCGCTCGCCCGCCCCGGATGCGCCGAGATCGGGGTCCCTGAATACGCCGACCGGGGGCCCGAAGCGGAGCGTTTATGGCTTCGCGAGCGTAGCGGTGTAGCGGTTAGGTCTCGCGGCCGTAGCGACTAAGTTAAGTAAGGAGTCGGCCGATAAGCCGGGTTCTGTCGAGAGCAGCCATTCATCTCGAATGCACGTCACCGTGCACCTCTAGCGACCTACCCGGGAGTTCGTGAGGGCACACTACAGCACTCCCCTATTCGGTCTTGCTCCGGGTGGGGTTTACCCTGCCACACGCGTTACCGCGTGCGCGGTGCGCTCTTACCGCACCATTTCACCCTTACCGGGCTTGCGCCCGGCGGTATATTTTCTGTGGCACTTTCCGTAGGCTCGCGCCTCCCAGGCGTTACCTGGCACCCTGCCCAATGGAGCCCGGACTTTCCTCCAGGGCTAACGCCCCAGCGACTGCCTGGCCGACTCCTTATCGACAGCTTAACGACTTCCGCCGGCACGGCAAGCTCCACGTCGAGCCAAAACCGGCCAGCTCATCGGTCCTGCGTCAATCGATAGACGACATTGCGCGCAACGCCGGTGAGCTCGGCCGTTAGCGAGGCCGCGCGTCCCGGCGGGAGCTCGCGCCGCAGCACCGCAAAAATACGCTTGACCTCGAGCTCGCTCTGCTCGCCGGCGGCGGGCGCATCGCCGGCGATGACGAGCACGAACTCGCCGAGCAAGGGTATCGACTCGCCGAGGGCACGCCGAAGCGTCTCGAGCGTACCGTGCGCGACCTGCTCATGGACCTTGGTGAGCTCGCGAGCGATGCACGCGCGCCGCACGGCCCCAAATGCCTGCACCAGCGCATCGAACGTCTCCGCCATCCGGTGGACGGACTCGAACATCACGAGCGTGCGAGGCTCGGTAGCAAGCACCTCGAGACGCGCGGCGCGCGCCTGCGCCTTGCGCGGCAGAAAACCTTCGAACACATAGCGATCGGTCGGCAGACCGGAAACCGCGAGCGCGGCTGTGACCGCGCTCGGGCCGGGCACGACCCGCACCGCGATGCCGGCATCGAGGGCCTGCTCGACGAGCCGCCAACCCGGATCGCTGATGAGCGGCATGCCGGCATCGCTGACCAGCGCAAGCGACTCGCCGCCGCCGAGCCGTGCGAGCAGCGCGTCGCCGCGACGGTCCTCGTTGTGCTCGTGGAAGGCAATAAGTGGCTGTTTCAGCCCCATTGTCGATAGCAATCCAGCAGTACGGCGGGTATCCTCGGCGGCGATAGCGGAGACACGGCCTAGCACGGCGCGCGCGCGCGGGCTCAAGTCGTCGAGATTGCCGATCGGTGTGCCCACCACGTAAAGGGTGCCGCCGCGCGGTCCGCCCGTCGCGGGCGGGCTGCTCGTATCATCGATGTCGTGAGTCACGGTTCTGCGTTCGTTGCGCCCGGTTGGCGAGCGGCGGCTCATTAGCATGCCTCAAACCCGGCCCTGCATGCTCCGCAAGACGCCTCCCAAGGACGGAGATTAAGACTCGCCGATGGCTAGCAGGTCGTTGCAGTGGAGATTGCGCCTCACGCAGTGGCGTGCGCTCGGCGCGCTCGCAGCCACGGCATGGCTCGCGGCCGGCTGCATATCGGCGCCGATCGGCGCGCCGTCGGCCGAGGCGGTGGCGCTCGAGCGGCGCGCCCGCGCGGCCGAGCAGAGCGGCGACGCCGCCGCCGCGATGCAGCTTTACCGCCAACTGGCCAACGTCACGACCGGCAGCGCGCGCGCCGGCTATCTGCTCGAGGGCGCCCGGCTCGCCGTGGCGGCCGAGGACAATACGCTCGCTTCGCAGTGGTTGGCCGAGGCGGATCCGCTCGGCACCGCCGCGCAGCGCCAGGCCATCGTCGTGCTGCGCGCCGAGCTCGATCTACTTGCCATGCGGCCCGCCGATGCGCTGATGCGGCTCGACGGGCTGCCGCGATCGGCGCCGGTTGCCGTGCTGACGGAGGCCGACCGGGTTCGAGGTCGAGCGTTGTTCGCGCTCGATCGGCCGGTCGAAGCCGTGCGCACGCTCGTAGAGCGCGAGACATGGCTCGAGAGTGCCGCGGCTATCCGCGAAAACCAGCGTTTGATTTGGGACGAGCTTGCATCCGCAGACTTGGCGGACGCCGCCGCGACGGGCGACGAGCTGATCGATGGCTGGCTGGCGCTCGCGCCGATTGCCGCATCCGCGGTGTCCGGCGCGGAGCTGCGCGGCGCCCTCGTCGACTGGCGGCGTGCGCACGCGACTCATCCTGCCGGCACGGCCCTGCTCGCGGATCTGCTCGCGACGGGTCGCGGCGGAGACGCCTACCCGGAGCAGATCGCACTGCTGCTGCCGATCTCGTCCCCCCAGCGGGCACTGGCGCTCGCCATTCGCGACGGCTTCCTGGCGGCGCACCTCGCCGACGGCCCGCACAGCGAGCCGCTTTCGATCCGCGTCTACGATACCGCACAGCTCGGAGCCGCAGAGGCTTACCGGCGCGCGCAGCTCGAGGGCGCGGCGTTCATAGTGGGGCCGCTGCTCGGGCCCGAGGTGAACAGCATCTTGCCGGAGGCCGGCCTGGTGCCGACGCTCGCGTTAAATTTCGCCGATGCGGATGCGTCGCTCACTCCAAGCTTCTGGCAGTTCGCGCTGGCCCCGGAGGATGAAACGCGCGCCATCGCCCGCCGCGCTTTCGCCGACGGCGCCCGTACGGCGGTTGCGCTCGTGCCAATCGATGCTTCCGGCTGGGGCATGCGCCTGCTCAACAGCTTCCGCGCTGAATTCGAGCGGCTCGGCGGGCGGCTGCTCGAGCACGAAACGTACGAGCGAGCGGCGCGCGACTTCTCCTCGCCGATCGAAGCGCTGCTCAATCTCGACCTATCGCAGCAGCGGCGCACGCGCCTGCAGGCGAACCTCGGCGTGAACCTGCAATTCGAGGCCCGCCGCCGTCAAGACGCCGACATGATCTTCCTCGCCGCGCCCGATCGGGAGAGCGCACGCCTGCTCGCCCCCGCGCTGCGGCTGTACCTCACCGGCGAGCCGCTTCCGGTCTACGCGAACACGGATATTCACGAGCCAGCCGCCACGGCTCGCGACGGCGACTTGAACGACATCTACTTCCCCGATTCGCCGTGGCTGCTCGACCCGGATCCGCGCGGCGCCGCGCTGCGGCAAGCATTGCAAACGCACTCCCCGCAGCGCGCGGCAGGCGGCGTGCTGCGCTTGTATGGCATGGGCGTCGACGCCTATCGGCTGGTCGGCTCGCTATTCTCGGGCGGCGCCGATTCATGGCCGATCGACGGGCTATCCGGTCAGCTCGAGCTGGGCGTGGACGGCCGGATCCGGCGTTCACTGCCGTTCGCCCAGTTTCGCAACGGCCGGCCCGTCGCGCTGCAGCCCATTCCGCTCGAGCTGCCGCAGCCAGAGAACGGCGCGGCGGAGCAGCGTGAGTTCTTTGGAGCGCGATGACGGGCAACCGCGCAGCCGCAGGGCTTTTTTGGGAAGAGGCGGCCAGCGCATATCTCGGACGACATGGCATACGGACACTGCACAAACGTTATCGCTGCCGGCTCGGCGAGCTCGATCTCGTCTGCGTCGACGCCGAGACGCTGGTGATCGTGGAGGTCAGGGCGCGCCGCAGCACTGGGCTCGTCTCTGCACTCGCCAGCGTCGATGGCCGCAAGCAGCGCCGCATCGTGCAAGCGACGCGGCATTATCTGCTGCGGCATCCGGCGTGGCACAGCCGGCCGATTCGTTTCGACGTCGTCGCGATCGAGAACATCGACCGGCCGACGCCCGACTATGTGTGGATCAAAGCGGCGTTCGACGCCCGCTGACCGAGTGATACTCTGAGCACGATAAGGCGCTGAACATGGACGGACGGGTACTCGATCACTTCCGCGAAAGCATCGCGGTGAAGCAATCCTCTGCCGAGCTGGCGCCGCTGATCGCGACCGCCGCGCGGCTGATGACCCAATCGCTGCTGCACGACGGCAAAGTCCTGAGCTGCGGAAACGGCGGCTCGGCTGCGGACGCGCAGCATTTTTCCAGCGAGCTGCTGAACCGTTTCGAGCTCGAGCGGCCGGGGCTGCCCGCCATGGCCCTGACGACGGACAGCTCGACGCTGACGTCGATCGCAAACGACTATGAATTCAACGAAATCTTCGCGAAGCAGGTGCGCGCACTGGGCCAGCCAGACGACGTGCTGCTCGCCATTTCGACATCCGGTAATTCAGAGAACGTGCTGCGCGCAATCCACGCGGCGCACGAGCGGGGCATGCGGGTCGTCGCGTTGTCGGGACGCGACGGCGGGACAATGAGCCCGGCGCTGCACGCCGAGGATGTCGAGCTTCGTGTGCCCGCGCAGCGCACCTGCCGCATCCAAGAGGTGCATCTGCTGATCATTCACTGCCTGTGCGATCTAATCGACGCCGAGCTGCTCGGCGCGGAGTGAAATCTACTTTACGACCTTCAGCGCCGGCCGCTTCGGCTCACCGCTCGGAGGGCCGGAAGGCTTGTCGGACCCGCTCGGCCCGCCGGGCCCGGTAGGCGGCGGCCCCTCTTCCTCGGAGAAGATCATCCCGTGGCCGTTCTCACGGGCATAGATCCCGATCACCGCGTCCACCGGCACCTCGAGCCGTTGAGGCATGCCGGAGAACCGCGCCTCGAAGGCGACGAGGTCGTTGCCGAGGGTCAGTCCGCGCGTCGCGGATGGGCTGATGTTCAGGACCAGCTTGCCGTCAACTGCATGCCCGGACGGAGCAATCAACCCCTCATACGTCGCATCGATGACGATATGGGGTGTCATGTCGTTGTCCAGTATCCACTCATGCATCGCGCGAAGCAGGTACGGACGCTTCTTGGTCATCGCCGCTACTGGCGCATCTCCTGCTCGATCTCGGTCAAGCTCGCCTGGAACGACGGCCGCGAGAATATTTCGTCCATGTACCGCTGAATCGCTTTCGCGTGCGCCGGAAGCTGAATGTTGAACAGCGGTAATCGCCACAGCACCGGCGCGATCGTGCAGTCGACCAGCGAGAACTCGTCGCTCAAAAAAAAGCGCTTCGCGGCGAAGATCTCGACGCTCGACAAGATGCTTTCCTCGAGCGATTTGATCGCCCGGGCGATCGGTTTGCGATCGTTACCGTCGTAGATCTGCTCCGCAAGCGGGTACCAGTCTTTCTCGATGCGGAACAGCGCGAGCCTGAAGTGGGCACGCGTGACCGGATCGACCGGCATCAGCGGCGGATGCGGGAAGCGCTCGTCCAGATACTCGATGATGACCCGCGAGTCGTATAGCACGAGGTCGCGGTCAACGAGCGTCGGTACGCTATTGTACGGATTCAAGTCGAGCAGATCCTCGGGAAGGTTGCCCTCCTCGACATCGACGATGTCGATGTTGATGCTTTTCTCGGCCAGCACCAGCCGCGTGCGGTGACTCCACGGGTCGGCCGGCCTTGAGAAAAGCGTCATGACCGATCGACGGTTGGCGATTACCGTCATGCCAGGAGTCTCCTTGGGCCGGGAAGCCGAGCGAGTCGCAAAGTCTTCAGGCGACGTCCTTCCAAATTTCTCTCTTCAGCATCCACGCGATGAGCAGAAAGACCAACAAAAAGCCAATGACGCGGATGCCGAGCGCGCGTCGCTCGAGCTGCATCGGCTCGCCGATATAGGCGAGAAAACTCACGATATCACGCGAGACCTGATCGTACTCGTCCTCGGACAATAAGCCCGGCCGCACGACCTCGAAGCCGGAGAGCATCGGCTCGCCGCCCGCCTCGGGTGTCTCGTACACCGGCTGGCGCAGCCCCTGCAGTTCCCACAATACGTGCGGCATCGCGGTATTGGCCAGCACCGTATTGTTCACCCCGGTCGGGCTCGCCTCGTCGACGTAAAAGCCGCGCAGGAAGTTGTAGATGTAGTCGACGCCGCGCGCACGCGCAATCAGCGACAGATCGGGCGGCGCGATGCCGAACCAGCGCTCCCCGTCGACGGACGCCATTGCGTTCGTCATCGTGTCGAACGGCTGCTGCTCGGAGAAGATCAGGCTCGAGATCAGCTGATCGTCCGTAAGCTGCAACCCCTCCGCGAGCGTGTTGTAGCGCACGTACTGCGCCGAATGGCAAGCGATGCAGTAGTTGACGAAGTACTTCGCGCCGCGC
>CAZFJU010000070.1:0-18310 GCA_964518995.1 uncultured Gammaproteobacteria bacterium | reverse complement strand
CCATCCGCAGAATGCGCTCGACCTCGCCGCCGAAATCGGCGTGGCCCGGCGTGTCGACGATGTTGATGCGCCAGTCGCCCCAACGGATTGCGGTGTTCTTCGCGAGAATCGTGATGCCGCGCTCGCGCTCGAGGTCGCTCGAATCCATGACCCGCTCGGGCAGCGCGACGCGCTGATCGATCGTGCCGGACTGCTGCAGCAGCTTGTCGACGAGCGTCGTCTTGCCATGATCGACATGGGCAACGATCGCAATATTGCGAAGGCGGGTGGTGGAATCCATGGGGATGGCTCTTGGCGAAGGTCGGCATTATAGAGTGCCCGCGGGCCAAAGAGTTGCTTGGCCACGCGTTTTGCGCGGGCCGGACGTGCTCGCGGGCCTGCCGAGCGCCCGGCGTACGACGCGAAATCGCCAGCCGTGACGCGCGAGGGCCTGTGCCGCGGGCGTCTGGCGTCTTAAAGTACCGAAGCGCGGCGCACCGGCAGGGCCGGACGGAACGAAAGCGTCGCTCATCCGTGTAAAGCAAGGACGTCCTGAGCGCTTAAATGGCCCAACTGACCGTCATTCCCGGAGGCAAGCCGACCGTAGAGCGGTTCGAGGCGCTGATCGGCCGGCACTACGCGTTGCTGTATCGCACGGCTTATCGATTTACGCGATCCGTCCACGATGCCGAGGATCTCGTGCAAGAGGTGTGCGTGCGGGCGTACGCGCGGCTGGACGAGCTCGAAAGGCTCGAGCAGCCGCACAGCTGGCTGCTCTGCGTCATGCGCAGGTTGTTCATCGATCAGCTGCGCCGCTTCGACCGGAAGCATGTCGAGTCGATCGAGGTGCACGACTCTGCCGGCTTCGTTGCGGAGGAGCCGGGGCCTTCCGAGCAGACCGAAAGCGCGCTCTGGGAGCGCAAGCTCGACCGGGCGTGGAAGCGTCTGGGGGAGGACCAGCGCGCCCTGCTGGCTTTGCACGATGTCGAGGGCTATACGCTTGCCGAGATGATGGAGATGACCGGGCTCAAGGAAGGCACGCTGAAGTCGCGTCTGCACCGCGCCCGGTCGCGGCTCGGCAAGCTGCTGCGTCAGCAGGAGCAGGCGCCGGGCTTGCGAACGCGCGAGGCGGGAGGGCGACGATGACCTGTCACGCCGTTCAAACGGTGTTGCTCGACGGCGGCAGCGGCGATCGCCACGCCGCCCTGGAGCATCTCGCCCATTGCGAGTCGTGCCGGGATGCGCAGCTCGCGGCCGGCATACTGAGTGCCGAGCGGGCGCAGCCCGTGCCGCCGCCGTCGCCCGGCGCGCTGGAGCGTGCGATCGCGGCCGCGACCCGCGGCGCAGCGCGGCCGTCCGCGCCGTACCCGCCGCCCGTCCGGTCGCGCAGCGGGTTCTGGATGGGGCTCACGGTCGGCAGCGGCGCGATGGCCGCGGCCGCGGCGATCGTGTGGGCGGCATTCTTCGTGGGGCCGCTCAAGAACGGGCTCGCGCCCGTTCCGGCCATGACGCCGCAGGTGACGCTCGCGCTGGATCGCGCGCGCGACGTCAGCATCGCGGTGGACGCGCCGGCGGCGCTCTTGGATGCGGAGATCCGGGTCGTCCTGACTGGCTCCATCGAGCTCGCCGGTTTCGCTGAGCAGCGCGAGCTGCGCTGGCGCACCGATCTCGAGGCGGGCGCGAATCAGCTCACGCTGCCGATCGTTGCGACGGCGGCGGGCGGCGGTCAGCTGCTGGTCGAGGTGCACCACGGGCAGAAGCGGCGCACCTTCGTCGTGGATGTGCGCGCATAAATTCAATGGCTTCGTGCTCTAAACACTTCGGATACGGTCGCGGCGCCTGCGTCGTCGCCGCGCTGCTGCTCGGCGTGCCGGTGATGCCGGCCGCCGCGCAGGAGCGTCCCGACGCCGAGGTCGATCATCTCGAGGTCACGATGCGCCTGTTGCCGGAGGGCGCGACGGGGCCCGATCCGGTCACGCGAGTGATCGAGCTGCCGGAAGCGCTCGATGCTGAGATCGCGGACGATGCGACGCAGCGCGCCGAGGGTGCCCCGGAGACGACACGCTCCGCCGGCCGGCAGACCGTCGATGCCGTCCGCGGCCCCGCCGCAGGCTTCATGCCCGCGCAGAATTCGGCCGCATCCGTGCGCGAGGCCGCCGCGGAAGACGCGCGCGACGCAGCCGAGAGCGCGCGGCACGCGTCTCGCGAAGCAGTCAGCGACGCAGCGGTCAGGGCGCGCGAGGCCGCGCGTGCAGTGGCCGAAGCCGCACGCCACGACGCGCGCGACGTCGAACGCAGCGCGGGCGAGCGTCCGGACCCGGGCGGCGGCCCCTGAACCGCCCGCGGGCCGCACGCGTCCGCGGCGCTTACGGGCCGCAACGGCAGAGCCCACTCGCCCCCGGCTGCGTCTATCATGGCGAGCCTCGTTCAGCGGAGATCAGACGATGATTCGCCTTCATTCGACGATGGGGTCCATCAACGGCTACAAGGTGCGGCTTCTATTGTCGATTCTCGCGGTCGAATACGAGCTCGTCGATATCGATATGTACGGCGGCGAGCATAAGCGCGAGCCTTTTCTGACGTTGAATCCGTTCGGCCAGATGCCGGCGCTCGAAGACGGCGCGTTCAAGGTCGCGGATTCACACGCATGCCTCGTCTATATCGCGCGGAAGTACGATCCGCGCGGCACTTGGCTGCCGATCGATGCCGAAGGCGCCGGCAAGGTGGCCGAATGGATGGCGAAAAGCGCGAATGAGATTCATCAGGGGCCGTGGCTGAAACGCGCGAAGATTCGCCGGCCGGACGCGATCACGACACCCGATGAGGAGATCGACAGGCGTTGCGACCACATTCTCGGCCTGATGGACCGCCATCTCGTCCAGCGGGACTGGTTGGCGCGCGAGCATCCGACCGTCGCAGATGTATCGATCTTCGGTCCCGTCTCCCTACTGAAAGTGTCGGGCTACGACACCGATCGCTGGCCGGCCGTCGCGCGCTGGCTCGATCGGGTCAGGCGCCTGCCGCGTGCGGTCGACATCGATGGCGAGCCGTTTGCAACGGGCGGCTGAACGTCTCGACGCTACGGCGCTCAGAACGAACGCTTCGTCTCGATCGTGAGCTGCCAGCTGTCGACCGCGTCCCGTTGATGGAGCGGGGTCGCGAGATCGATGTGGATCACCTGGCGACTGCTCGACCGAGGCGAAGTCAGACGCAGCCCGGCACCGACGTTACCCAGTGTGCCGACCGGCTCGGCCGCGCGCGCATCGCGGCCCCATACGCGTCCCACATCCAAGAACACCGCGTAGCCGACGCGCAGCAGCCGGAGCGGGTACCAGTCGGTGAAGAACCGCTGCTCGAGCGTCAGCACGGCGCGGTGCTCACCGGCCTGATAGCGCAGCGGATAGCCGCGCAGGCCGTTATCGCCGCCGAGCAGCACTTGCAGCTCCGGGTCCAGGCGCCTCGATGCAGTGGCATGGAGGCTCGCGAGGAACAGCTGATTGTCGAGGTTCCGATGATAATAGCGGGCGTCGATCGACCACACGCCGTTGCGCGTCTCGCCGTGCTCGAAGCGTGACGACAGCGACGAGTCGAGCAAGAAGAGCTGCCCGCGTGCGGGCTCCCAGCCTTTCGACGCGTGGACATCGACCAGCGTCGCGCGCCGATCGGCGCCGAACGCGTCGGAGGCGAAGCCCAGCGTGGCCTTGAAATTGAGCCCGAGCGGCACATCCTCGGTGCGCCCGATATCATTGAGCTCCGTCATCACGCGGAAGTCGTCCTGGACCAGCTCGACGCCGATCCACGGGTAGCTGAGCCGGCGGTCGGGCGGCATCAACAGCGGCAGCGGGTCGTCCGGGGCTGTACCAAACTCGTGCTCGTCGTACGTGAATCCGGCGAGCCAGCGCAGCGCGCGGTCGCCGCGCAGCCCGCGCGACCAGCCGCCTTGCACGGTGGCGCCGCGGCGCCGGTGGCGGAACTCGTCGATTGTCTCGCCGCGATCGTAAATCGGGTGAACGCGCTCGTCGTCGAGCAGACCGCCCGCGACGGACCAGCGCGTGTCGAGGGCAAAGAACGGCCGCCCTGCCGTCAGCGAGACGCGGTTGCCGTCGCTCCTGTTCGCGAAGACGACATCGAGCCGCGTGCGGCTGCCGCGGACGTTCGGGTCCGAGTAGCCGAGATAGACCTCGTCGCGGTCGACATCCGTCGAATACGACACGGTCAGGCTCTTGCCGGTCCCGAGCAGATTGCTCTCGTCCATGCCGAGCCCGAGCTCGTTCTCGCCGCCGTTGCGGCCGATCTTGATCTCCGGCGACAGCGACCAGCCGTCACGCACGATGACGCGGATGTCGACCGTGTTCGTCTCCTCGTGATAGGAGCCGGGCTCGACGGTCGCTTCGACCAGAAACCCGCGTGCACGCAGCAGCCGGGCGGACTCAGCCAGCAGGCGCGGCTCGAATAGATCCCCGGGTTGGAACAGCAGCACGTTCTCGACCACGCTTTCGCGCGTCGTCACATGCATACGGTTCGCCCAGCGATACATCGGCCCGTTCTCGTCCGGATCCGAGGTATCGAAGACGTTGTGCACGACGATGTCGATCTGGCCGATCGCTGCACCGCGCCGCACGAGCTCCGCGAGCAGCAACGCTTCGCCATCGTCTGCCGGCGCGGCGACGGGCTCGGCGTGCACGGCTGTGTGCGCCGAGCCGAGCGCTAGGCAGGCGGCAAACAACAGGCCCCGCGGGCGGGCGGACCAGTGCCGGGTGATGCGTGGCATCGTTGCGACTTCGGAGCCTCTGGGTAACGGATATCCGCTTTGTCGAACATAACACCTCTGTGCTATCCGCGCGCTATGACGCGGTTCGCGTTTGCGCTGGGCGTCGGCTAAGTGTGGCGTTTAGCCAACACAAGCTGCGCGAGGGCGGCCGTGCGGCCGTCCGGATCGGCGACCAGTCCTTCGCGGTAGGCGCGGATCTCGGCGGGATCGGCGCCGGCCTCGCGCGCGAGCCGTAGCAACTCCTGCGGCCGCATTCGGTAAGCCGCCGTCGTCGGCCCGATCACCGGCTCCGCGGAGTCGACATGTTGTTCGACCAGCAGCATGCCACCCGGTTCGAGGCGGCTCAGAAGGGCCGGTAGGATCGCGCGGTGCACGTAGCGCACGACGACGATCAGCGCGTACGGGCCGGGCGGCAGCGCCTGATCCGGATCGTGCTCGAGGTCCGCCTCGATGAATCGGACATGGAGTCCGCGCTCGGCGGCGGCTTCGCGGCCGCGCTCGAGCGCCGCGCCGGAGATGTCGACGGCGTCGACCGCGCGCCCGGTCGATGCGAGATAAAGCGCGTTGCGGCCGGCGCCGCACGCGACATCGAGAGCGGGCCCTGCCGGGGCCTCGGCCAGCCGGTCGACGAGCACCGCCGACGGATGTTTCCGCTCCGCGTAGGCGCCATCCCGGTAGCGCCGGTTCCATTTGTCGCGATCGTCGCGGCTCATGCGCTCCGGCAAAAGGGCTCTGACCCCAATTTCATCCGCAAAAGGGCTCTGACCCCAATTTCGCCAATTTCGATGTTACGGGATGCTGATGACGATCTTGCCGAAGAAGTCGCCGTTTTCCATCAGATCGAAGGCCGCCGGCGCTTCCTCGAATGCGAAGACATGACCGACATGCGGGCGAAGCTCGTGCTCGGCGAGAAATGCGTTCAACGCCTCGAAGTGGGCGCGTGAGCCGACGTAGATCCCCGTGACCCGCGCGCCGAGCGTCAGCAGCGAACCGGCCGGCAGGTTCGACGCGAAGCCGGACAGTCCGCCGATCAGTGCAATATGACCCTCGAAACCGAGCGCCTGCACGGCGCGCGGCAGGGTGTCTGCGCCGCCGACCTCGAGCACATGCTTGACGCCGGCGTCGTTCGTCAGCGCGCGCACGTTCTGCTGCCATTCCGGGTACGTCCGATAGTTCACCGTGCCGGCGGCGCCGAGCGACGCCGCAAGCTCGAGCTTCTCGTCGCTCGAGCTGGTGATGATCGGCTGGGCGCCGGCCGCGGCCGCCAGCTGCAGGCCGAGCGTCGACACGCCGCCGGTGCCCTCGAGCAGCACATAGTCGCCGGCCTCGAGACGGCCGTGCTCGAACAGACCGACCCACGCCGTCACGGCGGCACAGGGCAAAGTCGCCGCCTCCTCGTACGAGAGATGGTCGGGGATGGCGACCAGCGAATCCTCATGGGAGACGATGATCTCGGCGAGCATGCCGCCGGCGTTGCCGCCGCGCGCCGAGGCGTTGATCTCGGCCGTCCGCGGGCCATCGAGCCATTGCTCGAAAAAGATGCCGGCGACCCGGTCGCCGACGCGGAACCGCGTCACATTCGGCCCGACCGCGATGACCTCGCCCGCGCCGTCCGAGAGCGGGATGCCGCCCGTCGAATCACCGCCGGGCCCGTACCGTGCGTTCAGCATCAGCACGTCACGCCGATTCAGGGATACCGCGTGCACGCGCACGAGCACCTCATTGGCCATCGCCACGGGGCGCTCGACCTCCTTCAGCGCCAGCCGATAGCTGCCGCTATCCGCCTCGAATTGATACTGCCGAATCGTTTGCGCCTCTGCGCCGCCGGCAGCGGCATGCGCGAGCAGCGCCGCGATCGCGAGCCACGCCGCGGGACTCAGTCGGCGGCCGATTCGCGCCCGCGGCCGGGCGACAGCGTTTCCGGATACCAGGCCGTCAGCGATTCGGGGCATGGGGGCTTCTCCTGGAGCGAAATTTCAGCACGCGGTCATCGAGCTGCGACCAGTGCCAGGGCTCGAATCCGAAACCGAGCGCGTTATTGCGGCGGTAAGGCATTCGAAAGGCGAACCGGGCGGCATGATGCTCGAGCCAGAAGTAAGCCTGCGAGGATTCGAACTCCTCCGTCAGCGGCCGGCAGCCGGGCGTCGCGATATCGACCGCCTTGCCGGTATGGTGCTGGCTGTAACCCGGGGCGGCATTGACGCTGAGGATGGTCGCGATATTTTCGCCGCGCTCGAGCTTGGCGCGAATCAGCGCGATCTGCTGCTCGATGCTGCGAAAGCCGGAGACGAGCAGCAGAGTGACGCCGTCCTCGGCAGCTGCCGCTTTCATCGCCTGCCAGTCGCGCGCGGTGCCCGGTGCGAGCTGCTCCGTGCGGCCGAGGATGTTCAGCTCGACGGCCTCGAGCCGCTCCGCGTCCGTATAGGCGGGCAACGGTGGATCGATACCATACTCGGGCGGGATGCCGAGCTCAGTGAACCAACTGGGTCGTTTGACCGGTCGTCGTGCCATAGGGTGCGATCGTGCGCTGCTGCGGTGTGGACCGGCGCCGAATCGCGCGCCGCTGCGGCGATTGTAGCCTCGGCTGGCCGGCGACACGAAAGGAGTAACGATTAATTGGCACGGGGAACCCGGCGCGCAGCGAAGCGCTCGAAGAGAACCGCGCGCTCGCGTACGTGGCTGCAACGCATCTTCACGGCGATCGCGCTGTTCGCCGTGGTGTGGATCGCCGGCACGGCGGTCTTGGTCGGCCTGTTGCGTCATGTCGATCCGCCGGTCACGGCGATGAGGCTGCAGCAGCCGACACCATTGCGCGACCAGCGGCAGGTCTGGGCGGCGCGCGAGTCGATTGCCGTCGCCGCGGCGCAGGCGGTGATCGCGTCCGAGGACCAGCGGTTCCTGATGCACAACGGCTTTGATTTCGAGCAGATCCGGCGCGCCGTCGAGGCCTATCGCGACGGCGGCACGCTCCGCGGTGCGTCGACCATCACCCAGCAGGTGGCGAAGAATCTGTTCTTGTCTTCGAGCCGCAGCTTCATGCGCAAGGGCGTCGAGGCGTACTTCACGTTGCTGATCGAGACCATGTGGACGAAGGAGCGGATACTCGAGATCTACCTCAACGTAGCCGAGCTCGGCGAGGGCGTGTTCGGCGTCGAAGCCGCGGCGCAGCTCTACTTCGGCCGCTCGGCGGCTGCGCTTCTTGACGAGCAGGCCGCGTTGCTTGCCGCCGTGCTGCCGAATCCGAAGGTGGTGCGCGCCGACGCGCCGAGCGACTACGTTCGGCGCAGGCAGCGTGCGATCCTCGGCGAGATGCGCACGTTGCGCGCCGGCGGTTACTACCGAGGTCTCGACTGGTGAAGCGCGGCTTCCCGCCGGTTTCGCAGCCGGGCGCGCAAGTGCTCGTGCTCGGCAGCCTGCCGGGCGAGCGCTCGATCGAGCTGCAGCAGTACTACGCGCAGTCGCGCAACGCGTTCTGGCGGATTATGGGGGAGCTGTGCGGCGCCGAGCCGGCGTTGCCGTATCCCGTGCGGCTCGAGCGGCTCTGTGCGGCCGGGATTGCGTTGTGGGATGTGCTGGCCGCCGGCGAAAGGCGCGGCAGCCTCGATTCCGCGATCGTGCCGGCAAGCATGGTGCTCAATGATTTCGCCGGTTTCTTCGCGGCTCACCCTCAGATCCGCTTCGTGGCGTTCAACGGCGCAAAGTCGGCGGAGCTGTTCTCGAGGCGCGTGTTGCCGACCCTCGGCGCCGCGCAGGCCAACTTTGAGATGACCCGCCTGCCGTCGACGAGCCCGGCGAATGCATCGTATTCGTACGAAAGAAAGCTCGGGCTGTGGTCGGCGGCGCTGCGCGGCCGGCTGAGTGTCGACTCAGTCTGACGCGGCATCCGGCCGCCCAGTCGGCCAGTCGAGGTCGAACGGAAACGGCCTCATGTCGCTGTTGAACGTGAGGTAGCGGAAGATTTGGTACGCATACCGCGCGAGCGATTGCCCCGCTCCGCGCAGCCCTTCGTGGCGCTCGCCGGTCAACAGCACGCATAGAAACTGAACGACGACCACGACGGTCAGCACGACCTCGGTGATCGACCAGACGATCGCAAAGAGCACGATGTAGAGGAGCCGCAGCCACGTGCTCTTCGCGACGATCGGCGTGGCCGCCTGCGGGCGAGATGCGGGGCCGGAAGCAGCGCCGTAGCGGTCCCGATCGTCTGCACGCGGCTCCTCCCAACGTGCGCTGCCGGCGGACGAATCCGGCGGCGGTTCCTGCAAGCGCGCCGCTTCGGACTCGGGCGTCTCGGGCGCGGTGTCAGGATGCGACTCTGTGTCCCGATTCGGATGATCCGGCGGAGGAGGGTTCTGATTCAACGGTGGTTCTCTTTAGGCCTCTCGATGTCGTGAGCGAGGATAAACCTGCATCTGGCGATCCGCCAGCCAGTTCGCTGCCGGTATCTCGATCTCGACGACCAGACCCGGTCGACCGTCGCTCAGCGTAAGCTCTGCGTCATGCTGCTCGACGACGGCTTTGACGAGCGCGAGCCCGAGTCCGTTGCCGGGCAATGATCGGGAGCGGTCGAGCCGAGTGAAGCGCTCGAGCACGCGCTCGCGCTCTTCCTCCGGGATGCCGGGGCCGGTGTCGGCGATGCGGACGACATGCGCCGACGCTCTCGCTGCGACCTGGATCGAGATGCGTCCTTCGGCGGGGGTGTACTTCACGGCGTTGTCGAGCACATTGGTCAGCGCCTGCGCGAGCAGCTCGCGGTCCCCAACGACGAGCGCCTCGTCCGGCGCGTCGCAGGCAAGATCGATGCGGCGCTCGTCGGCGGCCGCCTGGTAGAGCTCACAGACATCGCGGACGATGCGGCCGAGGTCGACCGGCGCGAAGGCGCTGCGATAGGCGCCCGACTCGATGCGTGCGATGCGCAGCAGGGCATTGAAGGTCGCAAGCAGCGCATCGGCCTGCGTGACGCACTCCTCGAGCCCGTCGCGGCTCGGCGGCTCTTCGGCCGCGAGGGTTTCGAGCCGCGCCCGGAGCCGTGTCAAAGGGCTGCGCAGATCATGCGCGACGCTGTCCCCGACGTGCCGCAGCCCGGCCATCAGCTTCTCGATCTGATCGAGCATCGCATTGAGATTCATGGCGAGCTCATCGTGCTCGTCGCCGCTGCCGCGAACCGGGACGCGTTCCTTCAGGTTGCCGGCAATGATCTGCCGCGTCGTACGGTTGATTTGCGCCACGCGCCGCTGGGCGCTAAAGCCGATCAGCAGCCCGCCGAGCAGCGACAGCCCCATCGTCAGACCCAGCCCCCAAAGCGACGCACGCCGGAACACCTCGCTGATCTGCTCGAGCTCGCGAACGTCGCGGCCGACGAGCAGCCGCAGACCGGGACCGACGCCGAGCACGAGCGCGCGGACCGGCGTGTAGTCGCCGCTACCGTCCGTCTTCAGAAAATCGACCCATTCGCCGCGGCGAGCGAATTCCCGCGGCCAATACGGCACGTTGCCGGCGATCGGCCGCAGCGCCGCATCGACGAGCAGGTAGTACGTGCGCCCTTCGGTGTCGCGCCGCACGCGCTCGTCGATCAAGGCGGCGAGCCCGCCGAGGCCGCGCCGCTCCGCCTGCTCGGCGAGCCCGCGGATCTCCGCCTCGATGATCTCCTCGGTTTGCCGCTCCAGATAGCCGAGCGTCGACCAATAGATGAACGTAAAGAGGGCGAGCACGGAGACGCCGAACAGCGCCATATAGACCAGCGTCAGCTGGAACACGGTCGTGCGGAAGAGCGCGGGCAGCCGCATCACGCCGCCGGAGTGTCGAGCCGATAGCCGGCGCCGCGCACGGTGTGCAGCAACGGCACCGAGAAGCCGCGATCGATCTTCGCGCGCAGCCGGCTGATGTGAACGTCGATGACGTTAGTTTGCGGATCGAAGTGGTAATCCCACACGCCTTCGAGAAGCATTGTGCGCGTGACGACCTGCCCCGCATGCCGCATCAGGAACTCGAGCAGCTGGAACTCGCGCGGCTGCAGATCGATCTTGCGGCCGCCGCGGACCACTTCGCGCCGCAGCAGATCCATTTTTAGATCGCCGACTTCGAGCACCGTGGCAGGCGCCTCGCCAGCCGCGGCCGAGCGGCGGATCAGCGCCTCGAGACGCGCAAGCAACTCGCTGAATGCGAACGGCTTGACCAGATAGTCGTCGCCGCCGGCCTTCAGCCCCTCGACGCGATCGTCGACCTCGCCGAGCGCGCTCAGCACAAGGGCCGGGGTGTGATTGCCAGACGCGCGCAACGTTCTGATCACGGCAAGGCCATCGATCGCCGGCAGCATCCGATCCACCACGAGCGCGTCGTAGCGCTCGGTGGCGGCGAGGAACAGGCCGTCCTTGCCGTTATCCGCGTGATCGACGTTCCAGCCGGCCTCGGTAAGACCTTTGCGAATGAAGGCAGCGACGTCCTTGTCGTCCTCGATGATCAGAATGCGCACGTGCGGCAGCCCTTTCGCCGACGCCGAACGGCCCGGCGCCGGCGGCAGCCGGCACGCAGGTTAGAGGTCGCGTACAACGCTTCAGCCTCGTGCGGCCCGGCGGGTTGTTTCGACGGATAGGGTAGCTGAATCCGTCGGCGTCGACCGAATCGCCACGATGCGGGCCGCCGCACATTACGGTTTCGTAGGGAAACGGCGAGGCTGACGTAAGGCCGCCGGCCGTATCTTGCGCCGCAGTGAGCCATGCGCTCTAACCTGTCTTTGGAGGCGAAGCAATGAGGGACAGAAGCAAGCGTTTACGCCTGATGCCGCTCGCGGCCGCGCTATCAGTGGTGCTCGGCGGCGCCGCGGTGCTCGAGCTTGGGGCGCCGGCCATTCCGGCCGCGATCGCCGAGCAGCAGCCGGTCGCCGCGGGCTTTGCGGCGCCGTCGTTCGCGGATGTGGTCGAACGGGCGAGCCCCGCGGTCGTGAACATCTCGGTAATCAAGGTGGTCAGCACGATGCCGGCCGGCGGCTATCGCGACGGTCTTCGGCGCGGGGTGCCGGGCAGTCCGCTCGATGAATTTTTCGGCCGGTTCTTCGAAATGCCCGGAGCGCCGAGCACGCCGCGGCGCAGCGAAGGCGCGGGCTCCGGCTTCGTCGTCGATCCGGCTGGCTTTATCGTCACGAACCACCATGTCGTAAGCGACGCCGAGAAGATCGTCGTCACGTTCGCGGACGGCCGCCAGCTCGACGCGCGCGTCGTCGGTGACGATTCGCAGATGGATCTCGCGCTGCTCGAAGTCGATGCGGGCGAGCCGCTGCCGTATGTCGCGTTCGGCGACTCGGATGCGGTGCGCGTCGGCGAATGGGTGCTCGCGATCGGTAATCCGTTCGGGCTCGGCGGCTCGGCATCGGCCGGTATCGTCTCGGCCCGCGGCCGCGACATTCGCTCCGGGCCGTACGACGATTACCTGCAGATCGACGCGCCGATCAATCGCGGCAACTCCGGCGGCCCGGTCTTCGATTCGGCCGGCCGCGTGATCGGCGTCAGCACCGCGATCGTCTCGCCGAACGGCGGCAGCGTCGGCATCGGCTTTGCGATTCCGTCGAATCACGTCGCCGCGGTGGTGGACCAGCTGAAAGCGACGGGCAGTGTCGAGCGCGGCTGGCTCGGCGTCTCGTTACAGGGGCTCGACGGCACGCTCGCCGACTCGTTCGGTCTCGCGTCCGCCGCCGGTGCGCTGGTCGCCGAGGTGGTGCCCGACAGCCCCGCTGCAGCAGCGGGTCTCGAGGTCGGCGACGTCGTGACCCATTTCGACGGCGACGCCGTCGAGTCGGTGCGCGACCTGACGTTTGCGGTGGCGAAGCGCCGGCCGGGCGATTCGGTGACCGTTGCGGTCGTGCGCGATGGTAAGACGCATGAGCTCGAGGTCGACCTCGGCAACCGAGCCGTCGCGACCGCGTCTGCGGGCGCGCGCGCGCCTGCAGCGCAGACGGGCGAGTCGGCGCTCGGTCTGCAGCTTGCGCCGTTGACGGACCGCGAGCGCGCACGTCTCGGCTTGCCGCGCGACATCGGCGGTGCGCTGATCATCAATGTGGAGCCGGAAAGCACTGCGGCGCGCGAAGGGCTGCGCGCCGGCGATGTGATCGTGTCGGTGAATCGGCGCAGCGTCGGCTCTGTCGACGAGGCTGCGGCGGCGCTCGAGGATGCGAAGGCCGAGGGCGATCGCGCCGTGCTGCTCGTGCGCCGCGGCGGCGGTCAGCACTTCGTCGCGCTCGATCTGTCGTGATCTCGCGCGGGTCGCTCCCGGCTCAGGCCCGGGAGCGGCCCGCGGCGTTCGTGTTGTACCCTGCTTCCCGCGCGGCCGATAATGCGCCGCTTCCGGGAAGGTCGGGTTGCCATGCTGAGGCTGTTGAAAGATCCGCTCGTGCACTTTCTGGTGCTCGGCGCGCTGCTGTTTGTCGTCTCCGCATGGCGCGGCGGCGATGAGGACGAGTCGCCCGAGCGCATCGTGATCAGCGAGCTTGCGGTCGAGCGTGTCGCCGACGCAGCACGACGGATCTATGGCCGCGCCCCGAATCGCGCCGAGCTGCGAGAGCTTCTCGAGCCGATGATCCACGACGAGGTACTGTATCGGGAGGCGCTCGCGCTCGGTCTCGATGTCGATGACGACGAGGTCCGGCGCCGGCTGATCGAGAAGATGCAGTACCTGGCACAGGATCTTGCCGATCCCGAGCCGTCCGAGGAGGCATTGCGCGCATTTTTCGCGGAGAGCCCGCAACGCTTCGCGTTGCCGGCCGCGGTGACCTTCGAGCATGTCTTCTTCAGCGCACCGATGCGCGGCGATACGCTCGAGCAGGATGTCGCGGCGGCACGGGCCGCGCTCGACGAAGGCGCTGACCCGCTCGAGCTCGGCGACCGCACGCCGTTACCGCGGCGCTTCGAGGCTGCGCCGCGCGAGCGCGTCGAGGTGCTGTTCGGCGAGACGATGACCGAGGCGGTGTTCTCGGTCGCACCTGGCGGCTGGTCGGGGCCGTATCGGTCGGATTTCGGCCTGCATCTCGTGCAGGTGCTTGCCCAGCGGCCGGTGACACCGCGCTCGTTCGATGCGGCGCGGGACGAGGTGCTGGCGTTCTATACCGCGGAGCAGCGCGTGGCGCGCAATGCCGCCGAGTACGAGCGGATGCGCGCGCGCTATGACGTGATCATCGAATGGCCGGCGTCCTCGGCCGACGGCGCGACCGCGCGGCCGGGATCCGCCGCCGTTGATGGCGACGGAGCCGCCCGTTGAGCCGCGGCGCGCGGGTCATCATATGGCTCGCACTGTCGTTGACGGCGTGGCCGTCGCTCGCGCACCGGCTGAGCCCGGCCTATCTCGGTCTCACCGAGCAGGCGCCGGGCGTGTTCGCTATCGAGTGGAAAGTGTCGGTCCCCGGCGGCCTTGCGGACGCGCTGGACCCGGAAATTCCGGACGGCTGTCGGCTGGACGGCGCGCCGCGCACCTATCTCGTCGCGGACGCCCGCTTGCAGCACGGCGTGATCGTATGTGAGGACCGCCTCGTCGGCCGCGAGCTCACCGTCCGCGGCCTCGCTGAAACCGACACCGACGTGCTGGTGCGCGTCGCGTTCGTCGACGGCTCGTCGTTTACGCATCGGCTGGTGCCGACGGATCCCGCCGTGACGATTCCAGAGCGGGCCGGAACCGCGGCCGTGGCGTCGACTTATCTCGTCCTCGGCGTCGAGCACATTCTGCTCGGCATCGATCATCTGCTGTTCGTGCTTGCGCTGCTGCTGATCGTGAGCGGCATCGGCAAGCTGATCGCGACGATCACCGCGTTTACCGTCGCGCACAGCATCACGCTCGGCGCGGCGACGCTTGGGCTGGCGAACCTGCCGTCCGCGCCCGTCGAAGCGGTGATTGCGCTCAGCATCTTGTTTCTCGCGACGGAGCTCGCGCGGCGCGATCCCGCGCACGCCGGTGCGCGCGAGGATTTGACGAGCCGCTTCCCGTGGCTGGTCGCGTTCTCGTTCGGACTGCTGCATGGATTCGGCTTTGCGGGCGCGCTGGCGGACGTAGGGTTGCCGCAGCACGCGATTCCGCTTGCGCTGCTGTTCTTTAATGTCGGCGTCGAAGCTGGTCAGCTGATCTTTGTGGCCGCCGTGCTCGGTGCGGTCTGGATGTGGCGGCGTGCAAGTCTGCCGGCGCCGGCCGCATGGCCGCGCGCGACCGCCTATGTGATCGGCTCGATCGCCGCATTCTGGGCCATCGAGCGCACCGTGGCTGTTTTTTGATCGACCGGCAGGCCTGTCCATCGGCCTGCTGGATCTGAACCGGGGGAGCGATGGATACGTTTACGGCACTGATAGGGCACATCAACGGCATCGTATGGCACGACTATGCACTCGTGACGGTGCTCGTAGTCGGCATCCTCTTCACGTTCTGGAGCCTGTTCGGTCAATACCGGGCGCTCACGCACGGTGTCGCGATCGTGCGCGGCAAGTATGACGATAAGAACGACCCGGGCGCGATCAGCCACTTCCAGGCGCTGTCGACGGCCCTATCCGCGACGGTAGGCCTCGGCAACATCGCGGGCGTCGCGATCGCGATCTCGCTGGGCGGCCCCGGCGCACTGTTCTGGATGTGGGTGGTCGGCGTGGTCGGCATGGCGTTGAAGATGACCGAGGTCACGCAAGCCATGCTGTATCGCGATACATCCGATCCCGCGAACCCGCACGGCGGGCCCATGTATGTCGTGCGGCGCGGCCTTGCGCAGATGAGCCCAAAGCTCGCGCCGCTCGGCGCGGTCATCGGCGGCATCTTCTGCGTGACCCTGCTCGTCTCCACCGTCACCGGCGGCAACATGTTTCAAGCATGGAATGTTGCCGACATCTCATACAGCTATTTCGGCGTGCCGCACTGGATTACCGGCCTCGTGCTGATGCTTGCCGTCGGCGCCGTTATCGTCGGCGGCATCAAGCGCATCGGAGAGGTCGCGAGCCGCGTCGTGCCATTTATGTGCGGCATCTACATTATCGCAGGCTTGTACGTCGTCTTCGCGAACCTCGGCGATGTGCCGGCAATGCTGAAGCTCGTGTTTACCGAGGCGTTCTCGCCCTCGGAAGGCGTCGGTGCGTTCATCGGCGGCACGGCCGGCTACGGTTTTCTGAAGGGTATGCAACGGGCGTTGTTCTCGAACGAGGCGGGCCAAGGCTCGGCGCCGATCGCGCACGCGGCGGCGAAAACCGACGAGCCGGTGCGCGAAGGGCTCGTCGCCGGACTCGAGCCGTTCATCGATACGCTGGTCGTCTGCACGATCACCGCGCTCGTGATCCTGCTGAGCGGCGCGTGGAATCGTGCTCCCGCACTAGTCTACGACACGGCGCCGCAGGTCGCGCCGGTCGTCGTCGACGGCGTGCCGCTGCTCGATGCGCGCGGCCGGCAGGAGTGGCGCATCGCGCCGACGCGGCTGCAGGTGGCCGACGAAGTCGAGGCGCAGGCGCAGATGCGCCAAGGTGCCGTGCTGTTCGTCGTTATCGAGGCCGGTATGAATGCCGAGACCGGCATGGTGCGGCACCGCGCGTACGGCACGCTGCTCGGCAGCGAGGCCGTGGGTTGGACGGCGCAGTTCGATACCTTCTCGCTGCCGGCGGGCGAGACGCCGAGGATTGCGGTCGAAGGCGTCTACTTCGACTTAAAGGGCGCGACGCTGACGGCGAAGGCGTTCGACCGCGTGCTGCCGGGGCTCGGGATCTGGATCGTGCCGCTCGCAGTCTGGCTGTTCGCCTTCTCGACGATCATCTCCTGGAGCTACTACGGCGAGCAGGGCGTCGTCTACCTGCTCGGCCCGCGCGCGGTGATGACTTATCGCGTCGTATACTGCTTGCTGATCATCGTCTCGGTGCAGCTGGTGCGCACGCAGGACCAGCTCGATCTGTTCTCGACGTTCGGCACCGGCGTCATGCTGTGGGCCAATATCCCGATTATGTTGCTTTTCGGCAGCACGGCGATGCGCGCGTATCACGACTATTGGCGGCGTTTTCGCTCCGATGGGATCGAGCCGGCACATGCCGCCCCGGGCTTGAGCGATGTCGCGTCGGGGCGCGACGCGCGCTGATGCGGCGCGCACGCTGCGGCGTGTGGGCCGCGATGTGTTGCCGCGGGGAGCGTGCTCTGCGGTGTTGCGGCGCCGTAGCGGCGTTTATAAACGACAGCAGATCGGCTAACTTGAAAGGCTGTCCGAATACATATGTTTTGTTGAAATGGCTGTATCCGCGAATTCAGACGCAAAAGAGCACGATCTGATCCAAGAGCAGGCGCAGAAGATTCTCGCGAGCGGCGCCTTGGGTCGGTCGCGTTCCTATGCTCGTTTGCTCGAGTTCCTGATGGAATGCACGCTCGAGGGGCGCACGCCGAAAGAGCACGAGATCGCGACCACAGTCTTCAATCGAGGTCCGGACTTCGATCCCGGCCAGGATTCGATGGTGCGAGTCTATGCACATCATCTGCGACAGAAGCTCGATAACTACTACTCGTCTGCAGGCAGCAGCGAGCCCGTGCGCATCATCGTGCCGAAGGGCGAGTACAGGATCGCGGTCAAGCCGGCGGAGACGGAGGAAGCGGCCGTAGAGGAGGCCGCGAACGCGCCGCCGCCGAGAAGAGTTGCAGCCTGGGTCGTCGTCGCGGCGGCTGCGGCGGCCGCGATAATCGGCATCGGTATCGGATGGATGCTGGCCGGCGATCGCAGCCCACCGGCGCCGCTCGAGGCAGTGGCGAGCTCGGAGATCTGGTCCCCCATTCTCGACGATGACACGCCGACCTTGATCGTGGTCGGCGACTATTACATTTTCGGCGAGCTCGACGAGGTCGGAAACGTTGGCCGGCTGATTCGTAACTTTTCAATCAACTCGAGCAAGGATCTTGATGACCACCTGATGTTCGCGCCGAATCCGGGCCGCTACATCGACCTCGATCTCACTTATCTGCCGCGCAGCACCGCGTTCGCGCTGCGGGACCTGCTGCGAGTGCTCTACACGACGAACAAGCCGGTCGGTATCGCGTCGATGTCCGAGCTTGCCGCGACCGATCTGCGCGAGAACCACATCATCTATGTCGGCTATGTCAGCGCGCTCGACAAGCTTTACGACTTTATGTTTAACCAGTCCGGCCTTGCGGTCGGCGAGACGTACGACGAGGTGGTCGAGACCGCATCGGGCAAGACGTACGTGAGCGGAGGCGGCATGCCATCGATGTCCCGGAACTATCGCGACTACGGCTTGTTCGCGACGTTTCCAGGGCCGGGCGGCAACCAGCTGATGATCGTCGCCGGCACGCGCGATGCGGGCCTGATGCAGACCGCGTACTCCCTCGGCAGCCTGCCGCACGTCCGTGCGCTCGAGCAGGTCATCTCCACATCGACCGATACGCCGCTCGCGTTCGAGGCACTCTACGAAGTCTCCGGCCTCGACCGCACGAATCTCGACGCCGTGATGGTCTACTCCGCGGCGCGGTGAGTGGAAACTGGGGGGAGTTGGGGGCGGAAATTGGCGTCCGGAAATTGGGGTCAGAGCCGAATGGCACTGACTTAAGCCGTACGCTTCTTAGGAT
>CAZFJU010000069.1:16839-18482 GCA_964518995.1 uncultured Gammaproteobacteria bacterium | reverse complement strand
ACGCTGCGCTTTCGAGCCAGTTTTCGCCTTGCATCGCATCCACCAGAGGCTTTTCCCGCTGTTTGCTGGCGGCGCGCTGCGGCGTTGAAAACTGGCCCTATTCGGCGGCGGGCGCGGCGCGGATGAACGGGGCGAGCGTCCCGAGGTGGGCGGCCACTTGGGCGACGGTCGGGAATTGCGTCAGATCGACGGCGTGCAGGCGGGCGTTGCGAACCTGCGGCATGAGCACGACGTCGGCGATGGACACGCGTCCGCCGACGCAATACCGGCCATCGCTGCTCGACGCCATGTCGGCCTCGAGCGCCTCGAACCCCTCCTCGATCCACCGTTTGCACCAGCGATCCACACTCGCTTCGTCCTGCCCCAGCGACGCGCCGAGGTGCAGCCGCACGCGCAGGTTGTTCAGCGGATGGATATCGCAAGCGACGATTTGGGCGAGCGCCTGGGCGCGCGCCCGCTCGAGCGGCGCGGCTGGAAGCAGCCTCGGCTCGGGGAAGCACGCATCGAGATACTCGATGATCGCGAGCGATTGGGTCAGCAGGTGCCCGTCGTGCTCGAGCGCGGGCACGAAACCTTGCGGGTTGATCGCACGGTACTCGGCGATGCGCGGATCGCCCGGATCACGCGGGAACGTCACGAGCACCTGATCGTACGCGCAGCCCTTTAGCTCCAGCGCGATCCGAACGCGAAAGGCGGCGGAGCTTCGCTGATGATCGTATAGCTTCATGCGCCCTCCCCGGCTGTAGTGTTCTATGACGGCGATAGCGGCGCGGACACCCGCTGTCGCGCCTCCGCCAGCCGCTCCGGCGTGCCGACGTCGATCCAAAGCCCTTCGTGGCGCCGCCCGCTCAGCGTGCCGCGGGCGATCGCCGCATCGAGGATCGGCTTCAGCGGTCTCGGGCCGGGCGCGAGTCCAGCGAACAATGCCGGATGAAGCAGCGCAAGGCCGGCGTACGTGAGCCGCTCGCCATGATCCGCCACGCGACCCGCGGCATCGAGCGCGAAGTCGCCGCGCGGATGGTGCGGCGGGTTCGGCACGAGCACGATCTGGCCTTCGGCATCGCCGAGCGCGAGGCCCGCGAAATCGAAGTCGGTATAAACGTCGGCATTCGCGAGCACGAACGGCTCGGCGCCGAGCGTCGGCAGCGCTTTGATGATGCCGCCGGCCGTCTCGAGCGGCTCGGCGCCCTCATTGCTATAGTGGACGCGAAGGCCGAAGCGTCTGCCGCTACCGATCGCGGCGACGATTTGCTGACCGTGGCGGGCAATGTTGACCACCACCTCGGTGATGCCGGCCGTCGCGAGCCGCGCGAGCTGATGCCCCAACAGCGACTCCCGGCCGATCTCGAGCAGCGCCTTCGGCATCGACTCGGTGAGCGGGCCCATCCGCGTGCCGAGCCCGGCGGCGAGCACCATCGCCTTCATTCGAAAACCCTTGAAAAACCTCGCCCGAACGTCTGCGCGCGACGGCAACCGATTGAGAAGACACGAGATCTATGCCATTGTAGCCGACTTTCCGCACTTCTCGATCGTGCTTCGCAACACTCGCGCGACGGCGCTCCTTCTTCTTTTCGCCTCACTCGGGGCCCGAGCGGCAGTGGCGCAGGGCCTCTGTGTCGCGATGCCCCCCGCCGAGATGGGCA
>CAZFJU010000069.1:0-16739 GCA_964518995.1 uncultured Gammaproteobacteria bacterium | reverse complement strand
CGAGCGGCAGTGGCGCAGGGCCTCTGTGTCGCGATGCCCCCCGCCGAGATGGGCAGTGCAGCCGCCGTACGCTCGCAGGATGGCGATGCGGTGATCACCTTCCGCAGCCTCGAGGCGGGCACTGCGACCGGGGCCGAGGTCTCCGGCGACATCCGTGTCGACTATCGCGGGCAAAGCCTCACCGGCGATCGGGCGAGCGTCAGCCGCGACCGCATCGAGATCTCCGGCAGCGTGGTTTACGCGGGGCCCGAGGCCAGCGTGTACGGCGAGAATGCAGTGCTCGACCGCCTCAACGAGCGGCTCTCGCTCGACGAAGCGGGGTTCGAGATTCCGTCAAGAACGGCTCGAGGATCCGGCCAGGACATCCTCGTCAGCGGCGCCGACCGGCAGCTGTCGCTGTCGTCGTTCTTTTTTACGACGTGCCCCGAAGGCGACCGCTCGTGGGCGCTGTTCGGCTCGGATGTCGAGTTCGATTTCGAGCAGGGATTCGGCACCGTGCGCGCGATGAAGCTCGAGTTCAAGGGCGTGCCGATCCTGTGGGCCCCGTACTTCACGTTTCCGATCGATGACCGCCGCAAGAGCGGGTTTCTGACGCCGAACATTGCCGAGCGCGATCGGACCGGCCTCGACATCTCGGTACCGTATTACCTCAATCTCGCGCCGAACCTCGATCTCACGCTCGAGCCTCGCTACATGAGCCAGCGCGGCGTGCAGATCAACACGGAGCTACGCTACCTGCTGGCCCGCTCCGAGGGGCAGATCGACTGGAGCTTCCTGCCGGAAGACGATGACGCAGGGCGTCCGCGCCGCTACATCAACTTCCAGCACGAGACGGCGTTCACCAATCGGCTGGCCGTGACGGCCGGCATCGAGCAGGTTTCGGACGATGCATACTTCGAAGACCTCGGCAGCAGCTTGAGCGCGACGAGCCAGATCTATCTCGACCGCTTCATCGACGTGGCTTATGCCACGCCCTCCTGGCTATTGCTGTCACGCTTTCAGCATCATCAGACGATCGATACGACGATCGACCCTGCCGCGCGGCCGTATCGGCGCATCCCGCAGGTGCTGTTCGAAGGACGCTGGACCGAAGGGCTGCTCGGCTTCGATTCGCGTGCCGAGCTCGTCAACTTCGACCGCGACGTCGGCGTCACCGGCTGGCGCTTCGATGCGGAGCAAGAGGTCAGCCTGCGCCTTGCACGGCCCGGCATGTACCTGACGCCAGCCGTCGCATTGCGCCAAACCACCTATCGCCTCGATGGCGCCGAGGACGAATCGTTGAGCCGCACGCTGCCGGTCGCGAGCATCGATACCGGATTCACGCTCGAGCGCACCGCCGGCCGCAGCGGGCGCTGGCTGCAAACTCTCGAGCCGCGCGCCATGTACGTGCATGTGCCGTTCGAGGAGCAGGCCGATCTACCGGTGTTCGATACGATCGTGCCGGACTTCAACCTCGTCCAGCTCTTTCGCAAGTATCAGTTCGTCGGGCCCGACCGCATCAGCGACACCGACCAACTCAGCTTCGGCGTCACGACGCGGCTGATCGAGCAGCGCACCGGCATTCAGCGGCTGGCGGCGACAGTCGGCCAGACGCGCTACCTGAGCACGCAATCGGTCAGCCTGCCCGGCATGGCGCCGATCGATGCGAATGCATCGGACTACGTGGCCGAGTTCTCGATCGGGCTGCGTGACGCATGGAATCTCGACCTCGGCTACCAGTGGAACAGCGATACGGAGCGCACCGCGCGAACGGAAACTCGATTCGAATACCGACCCTCTCCGGATCGGCTGTTCGGTTTCGCCTACCGTTACCGCCGCGGCGTCATCCAACAGGGCGACTTCTCGCTGGTGTGGCCGATCGCGGACCGCTGGCGTCTCATCACCCGCTATAGCTATTCGTTCCTCGAGAAGGAGCCGCTCGAGCAGTTTGCGGGCTGGGAGTACGATGCGTGCTGTTGGCGGCTGCGCGTCGTCGGCCGTCGCTACGTGAGCCGGCGTACCGGGGAATCCGACAGCTCGATTGCGGTCCAACTCGAGCTGAAAGGCTTCAGCCAGCGGGTCCCCTCGCCGGAGGAGCTGCTCGACCGTGGTATTCTGGGTTACCGAGGCACCGGCGCGACAACGAATGAATAGCAGGATGAATACGCAGGCTTTTTTGCGAAAATTCGCCGTCTTCGCGGCGGCATGGTGCGGCGTGGTCGCCACGAGCCAAGTGGCCGCTCAAACCCGCGAGCTCGGCGGCACCGGTGTGCTGCTCGATGGGATCGCCGCTATCGTCGATGACGGCATCGTGCTGAAGAGCGAGCTCGAGGAACGGCTCGCGCTGGTCGTCGCGGCGCTCCGCCGCCAGCAGGCGCAGATGCCGGCGCAGCAGCGTCTGCCGTTACCGCCGCTGTCGGAAATCGAGAGCCAGGTGCTCGAGCAGCTCATCATCGAGCAGGTGCAGCTGCAGCGGGCGGAACGGGTCGGCATTCAGGTCAGCGACCAGATTCTGAACCAGGCGCTCGCCAGCGTCGCAGAAAGCCTCGGCTTGAGCCTCGAGCAGCTGCCGGCCGCGCTCGCGACGGAAGGCATCGACTATACCGACTACCGCGAGGAGCGCCGCAGAGAGCTGATGCTCGATCAGCTCGAGCAGCGTGACGTGCTGAGCCGCATCTCGATGTCGCCGCGCGAGCTGGATCAATGCCTCATCCGGCTCGAGTCGACGCAGATGACCGAGCTCGATTACAACGTCTCGCATATCCTCATCGACATTCCCGGCCGCGGCGGCAACGAAGGCGTGCAGGCGGCACGCGCGGAGCTCGACGCGATCTACGAGCGCCTCGAGAACGGCGAGGACTTCAGTCAGCTCGCGCTCGTCTACTCGGATGCCGAGACGGCGCTCGAGGGCGGCAGCCTCGGCTGGCGCAAGGGCTCCCAGCTGCCGACGCTGTTCGTCGACGCCGTGCTCGGCATGCAGGCGGGTGAGGTGTCCGAGCCGATCCAGAGTGCGAGCGGCTTCCACATCGTCCGTCTCAACGAGGTGCGCGGCGGCGAGGTGGTCATGGAAGACCAGGTGCGGGCCCGGCACATTCTGCTCACGCCGAACGCGATCATGGACGACGACGCGGTGCAGCAACGGCTGATCGGTATCCGCGCGCAAATCCTGAGCGGCGACGAGTTCGGGCCGATCGCGCGCGCGGTGTCGGAAGACGCCGTCTCGGCCGCGGATGGCGGTGATCTCGGCTGGATCGGGCCGGGCACCGTGGTGCCCGAGTTCGAGGAGCAGCTCGCGGCACTCGAGCCCGGTGAGCTCGGCGAGCCGTTCCGATCGCGCTACGGCTGGCATCTCGTCGAGGTCGTGGATCGGCGCTCGCACGATATGACAGACGAGCTGAAGCAGCAGCAGTGCGCGCGGCAGATTCGCGCGAACAAAGCCGAGGAAGAGCGCCAACTCTGGATTCAACGGCTGCGCGATCAAGCCTTCGTCGACATCCGAATCTGAGCGCACAGCCGCGCCTCGCGGGCATGCCGACTTTGCCGATCATCGCGCTGACTTCCGGCGAGCCTGCAGGCATCGGTCCCGATCTCTGCCTCATGCTCGCCGCGCACGATCTCGATGCGCGGCTGGCGGTGCTCGGCGATGCCGGGATGCTTGCCGCGCGCGGCGCGCAGCTCGGCATCGATATCGAGGTATCGCGGGTCGCGAGCATCGCCGAAGCCCCGCCGCATCGTCGCGGCGCTCTCAGCGTGCTGCACGTGCCGGCTGCGGTGCCGCCGGTGCCGGGCCGCCTCGACGTCGCAAACGGGCCGTATGTGCTCGAGCTACTGCGCCAGGGCTGCGATGCTTGCGCGGCGGGCGGCGCGGATGCGCTGGTCACGGCGCCCGTGCAGAAGAGCGTCATCACGCACTCCGGCGTGCCCTTCTCGGGCCACACGGAATTCCTCGCCGAGCGGACCGGCGCACCGCTGCCGGTCATGATGCTGGCGTCGGGCGCGCTGCGCGTTGCGCTCGTCACGACGCATCTGCCGCTCGCGGACGTCTCCGCGGCGATTACGGCCGAGCGTCTCGAGCGGACGGCCGGAGTTCTGCACGCGGATTTGGTCGGGCGTTTCCGGATTGCGGCGCCGCGCATTCTCGTCCTCGGTCTCAATCCGCATGCGGGCGAGCAAGGCACGCTCGGTCGCGAGGAGCAGGAGGTCATCGAGCCGACGCTCGCACGGCTCGCCGAGCGCGGGCTGCACGTCACTGGGCCTGTCGCCGGCGATACCGCCTTTACGCGCGAATCGCTCGAGCGCTGTGATGCCGTGCTCGCGATGTATCACGATCAGGGCCTGGGCCCGCTCAAGGCGCTCGCCTTTGGCGCGGTGGTCAACGTCACGCTCGGTCTGCCGATCGTTCGCACGTCCGTCGATCACGGCACGGCGCTGCCGCTGGCCGGCACGCCGCGCGCGCGGCCGGACAGCCTCATCGCTGCGGTCCGCCTGGCTCGCGAGCTCGTGAGCCGGGTGCGTGCGCAGCCGTGAGATGGGCGGACGAGCTTCCGGCGCGCGTTGCACCGCGCAAACGGCTCGGACAGCACTTCCTGCACGACCGCGGTGTCATCCGCCGGATCGTCGCCGCCATCTCGCCCGAGCGCGATGACGCTATCGTGGAGATCGGCGGCGGGCTCGGCGCGCTCACGGCACCGCTCCTCGCGGAAGTCGCAACGCTGCATGTGATCGAGATCGACCCGCGGCTACACGCGGGCCTCGAGCGGCTCGGCGACGATGCGCACCGTATCGTGCTGCATCGCGCCGACGCGCTCGACTTCGATTTTGCGGCTCTTGCCCCGGCGCCGCGCACGCTGCGCGTGACCGGTAATTTGCCGTACAACGTATCGACGCCGCTGTTGTTTCGGCTGCTGCAATTTCGCGACGCGCTCAAGGACGTGCACGTGATGCTGCAGAAGGAAGTCGTCACGCGCATGACGGCGGCGCCGGGCGGCAAAGAGTACGGGCGCCTCACCGTGATGCTGTCGCAGTGGATGGACATCTCGGCGTGCTTCGATATCGGCCCCGGCGCATTCTCGCCGCCGCCGCGAGTACGCTCGACGCTCGTGCGGCTCGTGCCGCGCACGGCGCCGCGCTTCGAGGTCGCCGACGACGCGCGTTTCGCGAGGCTGGTCGCCCATCTGTTCTCGATGCGCCGCAAGACGATCGCGCGGTCGCTGCGCGGCCGAATTCCGGAAGCTGGCATCGAGGCGCTCGGCCTCGACCCGAAAGCCCGGCCGGAAACGCTCGCGCCGGAAGATTTCGCGCGCCTCGCGGAGCAATGGGGAGGATGACGCGATGACGCTCTATGCGATCGGTGATCTGCAGGGCTGCGGGGCGCCGTTCGATGCGCTGCTCGCGGCGCTCGAGTTCGATCCGGCCCGCGACCGGCTCTGGCTGGTCGGGGATCTGGTCAATCGCGGGCCGGAATCGCTGTCGGTTCTGCGGCGAGTCATGGCGCTCGGCGCTGCGGTGACGACAGTGCTCGGCAACCATGACTTGCATCTGCTCGCGGCCGCCGCCGGCATCCGCCGTCCGAGCGCGCAGGACACCCTGCAACCTGTGCTCGCAGCGCACGATCGAGACGAGCTGCTCGACTGGCTGCGCCGGCGGCCGCTCATCCATTACGACGAGCCGGCCGGCAGAGTCCTGGTGCACGCGGGAATCCCGCCGGCATGGAGCGTCGCCGAGGCCATCGGTCACGCCCGCGAAGTCGAAGCGGAGCTTGCGGGCGCCGGCTGGCGCGACGCGCTCGCAGACATGTATGGCAATGGACCGAGCCGCTGGTCGGCAGGGCTGCCGCGCGCCGAGCGGCTGCGCTATACGATCAACGCGCTGACGCGAATGCGCTTCTGCACGCCCGACGGGCGTCTCGATCTCGAACCGGCCGGCCCGCCCGGCAGCCAGCCGGCCGGTCTCGTGCCATGGTTCGACGCGCCGGACCGCGCCGCGCGCGATACGCACATCGTATTCGGCCATTGGTCGGCGCTCGGACTGCTGCGCCGGCCGGACGTCACCGCGCTCGATACGGGCTGCGTATGGGGCCGCGCGCTGACGGCCGTGCCGCTCGAGCCGCCCGGCGAGCCGTGCGCCGTGGAGTGCTCGAGACCATAGCTAGCCCCCCCCGTAACGGCCACTAGACGGCGATCGGCGCCTTGATCGATGGATGCGCCTCATAGCCGAGCAACTCGAAATCGTTGAACTGGTACTCGAAGATCGACGCCGGCCGTCGCCGGATTGCAAGACGCGGCAGCGGCAGCGGCTCGCGCCCGAGTTGCAGGTCAGCCTGCTCGAGATGGTTCAGATACAAATGGCAGTCGCCGCCCGTCCACACGAAATCGCCGGGGGCAAGATCGCATTGCTGCGCCAGCATGTGCGTCAACAGCGCATAGGACGCGATATTGAACGGCACACCGAGGAAAACATCCGCACTGCGCTGATAGAGCTGACATGACAAGCGGCCTTCCGCGACGTACAGCTGAAACAGCGTATGGCACGGCGAGAGCGCCATATGCTCGAGCTCGCCGACATTCCAGGCGCTCACGATGATGCGGCGCGAGTCGGGATCGCGGCGAAGCAGCTCGACGGCACGCTCGATCTGATCGATATCGCGGCCGTCGGCCGTCTTCCAGCGGCGCCATTGTGCGCCGTAGATCGGGCCCAGCTCGCCGCGCTCGTCCGCCCATTCATCCCATATCGTGACGCCCTGCCGATTGAGGTAGTCGACGTTGGTGTCTCCGGCAAGGAACCAGAGCAGCTCGTGAATGATCGAGCGCAGATGCAGCTTTTTCGTCGTCAGCACCGGGAAGCCTTCCGCGAGATCGAAGCGCATCTGATGACCGAATACGCTGAGGGTGCCGGTGCCGGTGCGATCGCCCTTCTGCGCGCCGCCGTCGCGAATCGTGCGCAGCAGATCGAGATACTGCCTCATCGGCTGCCCGCCGCCGTTTGGCCGTGCTCGGTGCGAGCCGTGACGAAGCGATTACGCCGATACGCGATGACCAGAAGCACGATTCCGAGCACGATCATCGGCGTCGACAGCAGCTGGCCGCGCGTCAGCCAGCCGAACGCGATGTACGTGCCGTCGTCCGGCAAACGCACGAACTCGACCGCGAAGCGAAACACGCCATAGAGGAGCAGAAACAGGCCCGAAACCGCCATCAGCGGCCGCGGTCTCCTCGCGTACAGGATAAGGACGACGAACAGCACGAGCCCCTCCAGAAACGCTTCGTAAAGCTGGCTCGGGTGGCGGGCGACGCCGTTGACGATGACGGCCCACGGCGCGTCCGGCGACGTCTCGACGCCCCAAAGCTCGCCGTTGATGAAGTTGCCGATACGCCCGAAGCCGAGGCCGGGGGCGATCCATGGCGCGGCGAAATCCGCGACAGCGAAGAACGGCCGACCTACTTTGCGCGCGAACAGCCACATGGCAACGATCACGCCGATCAGCCCGCCGTGGAAGGACATACCGCCCTGCCAGATCGCAAACAAGCTGAGCGGATTCGCGAGCAGCCCATCGATGTTATAGAAGAGCATGTAGCCGATGCGCCCGCCGACGATCACGCCGAACGCGGTGTAGAAGATCAGATCATCGACCTGGAGCGGCGTGATCGGGCTGCTCGGCCGCTTCGCCCAGAAGCGCGCGCCCAACCAGCCAACGAGGAAGCCGAGCAGGTACATGAGCCCGTACCAGCGCACCTGGATCGGGCCGATCTCGAATGCGATCGGATTGAATTCGGGGTAAATCAAAGGATCCGGACCGGTGCGGCAACCACCGGCAGTTTATACGGCCGGTTCCGCGGCGTCAGCTCACGCGAAGCTGACGCCCCGGCGTCAATCCGCCGCGACCGCGACGGCCTCGGCCGGCGGGAGCTCGCGGCGATGCCACTCATAGCCCTCCCGTGTCAGCTCGTAGCTCGGCCAGTGATGCGCGTCGGGCTTCAGCGTGATCACTTGCGGAACATCGTTCCAGTCGACTGCATTGATGCGCACGGCCTCGCGCCCGTCAATCGCCGCAAGCACGTCGACAAACCGATCGAGACTAGGCGTCGGCATGCCGTCGATCGAGATGATGCGCCGCCCGGCGAACAGCCCGTATCGGCTTGCCGGCGAGCCATAGTTGAAGTACGCGACATAGACGCCCGCCGGAGCGAGGCCGCGTTGCGCGGCCAGCGCGCGATGAGGTTCCTGCAGCAGCGCACCGGCCCACGACACGATGCGATCGACGTCCCGGCCGTCGAGCTCAATGGTCGAAATTGTCTCGGTGACCTCTGCCCCGTCCCGCCAAATCGTGACCTCGACCGCAGACCGCTGCGACGCCTCCTCGACCTCACGGAACGAACGAACCAGCTGCCCATCGATGCTGAGCAGGATGTCGCCCGAACGGAAGAAGTCCGCAGCAGGCGCGCCGCCGACTACGCTCGAGACGGCCAGCAGCTCACGCCGGCGCGGGCTGTGCGCCTCGTAGCGCTGCGCCCAGCTTTCCGGCAGCGCGAGCTTGCGTGCGGTCGCGAGCGGCATCATCCGCCACTCGACCTCGAGCGAGCGAATTGGCGTCCCGCTCCGCATGTGCTCGAGCATGTCGACGATCAGGTCGCTCGGGATACCCATGTTCACCTGGTTGAGATCCCGGCCGCTTTGAAATGCGAAGCTCGCCCACTGTGCGAGCACCCGGCCATCGGCATCGACGATCACACCGTCGAAGTCGCTTGGCCCGTTGACGAGCGACACCACCTCGAGATTCGAGTCGCGGAAGCGCAGTGTTCGCGACAACGGGAACGTGGCTTCGTCGACGTTGGCCACGTGGCTCGCTTGGGACAGCACGTTGTGATCCGGCGCGAGGCCGACGACGAATACCGGCCGCCCGGGATTGAGCGGACCGTCCGTAAACTCGGCTGAGCGCACTGGAGTGTTACCGATGAGCTTCGGGTCGTAGGACACTACCGCGAGGTTATGCAGCGGATGCACGTACTCGACGCGGCCCGGAGCTTCGACCGAGCCCGCGAACGTGATCTGCACGTCGCCCATCGCGACCGGGACGGTATTGCGGTCGACGAGCACCCAGCCGCGCTCGGCATCGACGACCACGCCGGTACCGTAGTAGTACCGATCGGCCACGCCCGAGATCGTGTACGGCATGCTGAAGTTCACGAGCACGAGCGACGGCGCCACCTTCTGCAGATGCGGCTCGTCCTGCTCCGGGAAGGTCGTCTCCTGCACGGTCAGCACCGGCTGCACCGGCGCTTGCGCCAGCTCGCGACACGGCCAGATGCCGGTCGTGTCGTCGCGATGACAACGCATGGCCGGGAACCAGCTCCGGTGATTGACGATAATCCGCTGCTTCTCCGACTGCGGATCGTCGAATTGCAGAAATCGGACGCTGACCTGCGCGCCGTCCGGGATGCTCTCCAGCGCGCTCTCGAGCTCGTCGAGCGTCTGCACGCGACGGCCGCTCACCTCGGTGATCAGGCTCGCGCGCGGGATCGCCGCCGAGCCAAGCACGTAGCCAGGGCTTGCCACATAGATGCCACGCGCCGGACGGTTGAAATGCCGGGCTTGCTGATAAGACAGCTCGTGCAGCACACCGTCGCCATACTCGATGTACTCGTCGGGCGTGATGGCGTGCAAGTCGCCGACCACAATCTGGCTGCTGCGCCGCTCGCCGCCGCGCTCCGTGACGACGGTCACGGTCTTGCCGACGTGCGCATCGAGCATCGCCGCCAGCGGCACGAACTCCGCAACCGGCTCATCGTTGAGGCTGACCAGCACGTCTCCGGGCCGCAGCGCCGCGGACGCGGGCGAACCCGGGATCACATGCCCGACGACGAGCAACCCCGTTTGCGCGGGGAACGCCTCGCGCATCAGCTGCTCGGTCGCATCGGCCAGACCGAGCCGGCGCAGCTCGGCGTACGGCGTGTGAACGAATTCCGTCTGCAGCGTTCCCCTCGCAACAGGCTCGCCCTGCTGCAGCTGGGAGAGTGCGACGCGGACGCGATCGAGCGGCAGAAAGAAGCTCGATGCAGCCCGGGAGTTTGCCCCGGCGTTCAGCGCGACGACATTGCCTTCGATATCGACGACCGGCGAGCCGGACGAGCCGCCGGAGGTCCCCGACGCGGCCTGCATATAGAACGTGTTGAAATCGTTGTAATTGCCGCGCCCGTAGTTCGGCGCCTGGCGATCGAGCCGCGCAATGGTGCCCGCGAGGATCGACAGCTTCTCGCCCGCATCGTTACCGATCACACGGATATCGCGGCCCACCTGCGCTCCTTCCGGAACGAGCGGTAACTCCGCCGGCTCGATGAATTTGAGGTCTGCAGGATCATAGCGAAAGAAACCGAAATCGTGGACCGGATCGCGATACACCGGATACAGGGCAACCTCTTCCTGATTCAGGAACACCGCCTGCGCCTTGACCGGCCCCGGCGTCACCACGTGCCGGTTGGTCAGAATGAGGCCATTCTCCGCGTCGACGACGAAGCCGGTGGCCTGCGTCGACTGGTTGTTCTCGGTATCGAATGCGCGCGCGCTGTCGACATGGATCGACACGACGCCGGTCGCGATCCGCTCGACGGTCTGATTCCACGTGGCCTCTTGAGCGGCCAGCGGCTGCACAGCCACCACCAACAGCAGCACGGCAGCGGCTGCCGTCTTCATCGGGTTTCTCATAGCGCTAACGACCCTCGAGTGTGTCCGTCATCGACTGCCCAGAATCTGACCACCGTTGCCGGCGATTTACTCCGCAACAGCGGCATATGGCGAGCCGTTGCCCGCTCCGCATCATCTCGCGATGAGCCGACCGGCCCCGCGCGGCGGCTCACAATCGAGGTGCAGCCCTAGAGCGCGGCGCATCAACCAGTGCTTGGCCGGGCCCGCCGCATCGGTCAACGCGAAACCGAGCGCGCGAATCGGTGCCGCGGCGCCCGGCAGCTTGAAGAGGTAATGGAGCGCATCGAGCCCCAGCAGCATATTCATGTTTTCCGCCTTGCGCCGGCGCTCGTAGCTCCGCAGCACTCGCAGGTCGCCGGGATCGCGGCCGCCCGCGAGCGCGGCATCGATCTCGGCGGCGAGGCAGGCTGCATCGGCGATCCCGAGATTCATTCCCTGGCCGGCAAGCGGATGCGCCACATGAGCCGCATCCCCGACCAGAACTCCCCGTGCACAACAATACCGTAAGGCGTGCATGATCTGCAGCGGAAAACGAGCCCGCGCGGAGATCGGGCCGAGCTGGCCAAGGACATCGCCGGCGGCTTCGGCCAGCGCGGCGAGGAAATCCGCATCCGACGCGGCGGCCAGCGCGTCCGCACGCGCGGTCGGCAACGACCAGACAATGGAGCTTCGGCCGTCGACGAGCGGCAACAGCGCAAGCGGTCCGCCCGGCAGGAAACGCTGGCGCGCAACGTGCACATGCGGCCGTTCGCTCGCGATGTGCGCGACGATCGCACTTTGCCCATAGCTGCGCGCCACCGTCGGCAGATCGAGCATCGCCCGGACCGGTGACTCGCCGCCATCCGCGGCGACGACCAGGCTCGCGTTCACCGTCGTGCCATCCGATAACGTGACATGCGCGCCAGTCGGCCGCATGTCCACTGCAGTCACCGCGGAGCCGACAGCGATGCGCACGCGGGATGATGTCGAGAGACACGCAAGCAACGCATCGCGCAGCAGCACGTCCTCGACGATATGCCCGAGGTCGGGCTCGCCGATGTCAGCGCAGTCGAACTCGATCGAGCCCACACCGCGTGCATCGCCCTCCCAAACGTGCATACGCTCGTACGGGCACGCGCGGCGGCCAGCGATCGTCGCCCACGCGCGAGCCCGCTCGAGCACGTGCTGGCTGGCGCGCGACAATGCATAGACTCGCAGATCCATAGTGTCCGCTCGCCAGCGCGGCGATTCGCGCGGCTCGACGACCAGCACGCGGACGTCCGAGCGGCCGCCCGCGAGCAGCGCAGCAAGCGTAAGCCCGACCGCACCGCCGCCGCTGATCAAGATCGTCGGCACGGTGTCCCGTCTCACGACCACCTCGCTGCCGGCCGAATAGGCAGACCGCGCGCGAGGCGCGGCAGACGGCCGGCGATGCCCATCGTGTGGCGCGCGAGCGCGGTCTTCGCACCGGGCGCGATGTCGAACGCCGCCAGCGCGAGACCGCGTGCGCCGGCGAGTCCCGGCAGCGTCGCGCCGAACAGCCCGACGAGGCCGTGCGTGAACCGCGCGACGTTGCGTTGATCGGCTACTCGCCATGCCGCGTAGCGCGCGGCGATGCCGGCGTACGCCGACGGCGCCGTCTCCACGATCAACTCAGCGAGCGCGGCGATGTCGCGCAGCGCGAGATTGAACCCCTGTCCGGCCACGGGATGCAGCGTGACTGCCGCGTTGCCGACCAGCACTACGCGGCCCGCACCAAGCGCATCGCTGCGCAGCCGGCGCAGCGGATGCAGCGCACGGCGCCCGACCTGCACGATGCGTCCGAGCCGATAACCGAACGCGTCCTGCAGCCGCGCACGGAGCTCTGCATCGGTCAGCGCACCGACCTCGTTCGCGTGCTCGGCTGGGACCGTCCAGATGACGCCGACCCGGCCGCCAGGCAAAGGCAACATCGCGAGCGGGCCGTGCGGCATGAAGCGCTCGTACGCAACGCCGCCGTGCGGCCGATCCGTCCTGCAGTTCAAGATCAGCGCCTGTTGATCGTACCGATCCTCGCGCGCCGCGATACCGAGCTGTGCTCGCACTTGCGAGCGTGCACCGTCTGCAGCAACGAGCAGCTGCGCACGCACGGCAAAGCGCTCGCCCGGCCGCTCGATCTCCGCATGCACGGACTCGGACCCGTGCTGAAATGCACGCAACGACGCGCGGCCGAGCACACGGCAGCTTGGCGCGCCTTCGAGACGCTCCCACAGCGCTTCGCCGAGCCGGCGATTCTCGATGGTATAGCCGAGCGCATCGACGCCCTCGTCGGCGGCATGCATGCGCACCGCGCCGAATCGCCCGCGCTCGGACACGTGAATCGAAGTGATCGGCTCGGCATGCACGGCGACCGCCGGCCAAATGGCGAGCGCGTCGAGAATGCGCTTCGACCCGTGCGCGAGCGCGGTCACGCGCGCATCGAAGCTCGGCTGCTCGAGCTGGCGCGGATCGCTCGACTCGACGAGCACGACCCGCAGCGGCGTGTCGGCAAGCGCGACCGCGAGCGCCGGCCCGACGAGGCCGCCGCCGACGATCAGCACGTCGCAGTCGATCCGCTCCGCGGCGGGCGAATCCGTCATACCGCGCGACCGAGCGCGCTGCCGACGCAGCGCTCGATTTCGTCCGCGTCGACCGGCAGAGCCGCAGTGAGCACGTCGCAGCCGTCACGCGTCACGACGACGTCATCTTCGATGCGGATGCCGATGCCCCGCCAGGGCTTCGCCTTGCCTTTGCTATCGGCCGCGACATAGATCCCCGGCTCGATTGTCAGCACCATTCCCGGCTCGAGCAGCCGCCATTCGTTGGCGAGCTTGTAGTCGCCGACATCGTGCACATCGATGCCGAGCCAGTGGCCGGTCTTGTGCATGAAGTAACGCCGATAGGCCTGCTCCTTGATCAGCGACGGCACGCGGCCCTCCAGCATGCCGAGCCGCCGCAAGCCGAGCGTGACCTGCTTCACCGCGGCGTCATGCGGATCGTTCCAGTGGTTGCCGGGACGGACGGCCGCGATCGCGGCGCGATTCGCTTCGAGCACGATGTCGTACAGCTCGCGCTGGCGCTCGCTGAAGCGGCCGTTGACGGGAAAGGTTCGGGTCACATCGGACGCATACATCTCGAGCTCGCAGCCGGCGTCGACGAGCACGAGGTCACCGTCGGCGAGCACGGCGTCGTTCGCGGTGTAGTGCAGCACGCACGCGTTGGCGCCGCCCGCAACGATCGGCGGATACGAGCACACTGCGCCGTTGCGGCGGAACTCGTGCAGGTATTCCGCTTCGAGCTCGAACTCCATCATGCCCGGACGGCAGACGCTCATTGCTCGTCGATGAGCAGCCACCGCGATCCGGGCGGAGCGGCGCATCACGCCGATCTCGACGCGGCTCTTATAAAGGCGCGCTTCATGAAGCACGTGGTCGAGAGCGATCAGCTCACTCGGAGCATGGCTGCTTTGCCGCTTCTGATTGAGTGACTTGATCCAGTTCAGAAGGCGCGCATCGAATTCACCGGCGCCGATCGAGTAGTACACACGCTCGCAATGCTGGAGCAAGCCCGGAAGTATCTCGTCGACATCGGCGATCGGAAAAGCATCGTCTGCACCGTACAGCTCGATCGCGCCGGCGGGACCGGCACGCATGCCTTCCCACATCTCCTTCACGGCGTCCCGCTCGCGGCAAAACAAAATGTATTCGCCCTGCGGCCGACCGGGCGCGAGGACGGCGACGGCTTCCGGCTCTCCGAAACCCGTCAAGTAGTAGAAGTCGCTGTCCTGCCGATAGCTGTAGGATGTGTCGCGGCTGCGGATGCGCTGCGGCGCGGCGGGCAGAACGGCGACGCCGTCGGCGCCCATGAAATCCATCAGCTGGCGGCGCCGCTTGGCGTGCTCACGCAAGTTCAATGATGTTCCTCGTTCGTATCAGTGAAGGGTGTTGCCGTCGGGGCGTTCGCCGAGGTGCTCGAATACGATCTGCACGCTGACGCGCACATACTCCTTGAGCTCCGCGAGCGCGAATCCGGCCTCATCGAGCTCCTGCTCGTCTTCGGGCGCAAGCACCGCACGGCTGATCTCGGCGAAGTCCTGGGCGATCTCTGCGACGGTTTCGTCATGCTCTGCGCCTTCGATCGTAAGGCCGCCCAGGCCGAGCCCAGACAAGAAACCGTGGCACCACAACGCAAGCCCGCGCACTTGCGTATCGAGCGGCTCGTCGTCGCCTGGAACGAGCGGCTCGAAACCCATGTGCTCTTCGTTCAGCATTCGCCATGTGTCGAGCTCGACCGTCTGCAGCGCGGACCCCACGGGCGTTTCGCCAGCCTGATTCCACTCTTCCAGCTGCTGACCGAGCCAGCGATTCGCGGCCGCGACGCCGGCCGCGCACATCATGCCGGTCAAACCGCCATGCACTTCCGCGAGCGACAGCACGACGCCTGCTTGCTCGAGCTGCTCGGCCAAAGTTTCGTATAGATAGTTCTCGTCCATCGCGCCGATCGATTTTCCCTGTCGAATCATGCTACCCCGAAAGCAGGCCCGAGTAACGGCGCGCGGCTTGCGCGTTGTTGACCCCCGCAGCCAGCGGGCTCTATATTCGCCTGCATGAATGAGCAACCGAGTCAACGTTTCGATTTGGAACTAAAACGCCTCGAGAAGCGTCTAGAAGAGTTGATTCAGGTGTGCGAGAAGCTGCGCGAGGAGAATAGCTCTTTGCGTCAACGGCAAGAGACGCTGATCGCCGAACGCGCCGCGCTGCTGCAGAAGAATGAGCAGGTACGCGCGCGTGTCGAGGCCATGATCGGCCGGCTGAAGTCGATGGAGCAGGCCTGATGAGTGATTCGATCGCGCGCGTGACGATCCGCATCCTGGAGAAGGAATACCACGTTGCGTGCCCTGCGGAAGAGCAGCCGGCGTTGATGGCTTCGGCGGAGCTCCTCAACCGCAAGATGCGTGAGATCCGCGACGGCGGCAAGGTGGTCGGCCTCGATAGGGTCGCGGTAATGGCCGCGCTGAATCTTGCCAATGAGTACTTGAAGACGAAAAGCAGCGACGAGGAGTTGCAGCAGGTCGTCGGCCTCAAAGTTCGCGCGATGCGCGAAAAGCTGGACGCAGTCCTTGGACCGACGAAGCAAGTACCTCTATAGTGTTGGTTACGGTGTTCCCTGCAGTGTTCGACACGAACCGGATAGTCTTTCGACCCTAACTCATGACACTGGGGTTGTGTTCTGTCGGTGGTGTTGTGCAGATCCGGTCTAACCGGGAAGCCTGCAACTATCACGGCTTACCCCACCTTTTGCTCTGGTTCGAGAGCAACCGTTCGTGACGGCACAGGCGGGGAGCACCTCTTCCCACGGCGCTGATACCGCGCAAGCACCGGCCGAGGAGCGGCGCGAACGCAGCCGCCTCCGCAAATCACTCCGCCAAGCCCGCCGCGCGCTGGACGAAGAGCACAGAGCGCACGGCGAACGGGCGATACAGCGGCGCATCCTCAACCTCGGAGCATATCGGCAAGCACGCACGCTCGCCGTGTACCACGCGTTCGACGGCGAACCTTCGCTTGCGCGACTTGCGGACGCCGCCGCGCGCCATGGCAAACGGGTCTATGCGCCCGTCATCGTGCGGCAGCATATGTACTTCGCACCGGTCCGGCGCGGCGCGCCGCTGCGCGCGAACGTCTTCGGTATTGCGGAACCCGCGCTCGAGCGTCTGATCGATGCGCGTCACATCGACCTTGTGCTCACTCCGCTCGTCGGCTTCGACTCCCGCGGCGTGCGCATGGGCGTCGGTCGCGGCTACTACGATCGAGCGTTTCGCTTCCTTCGCCATCGCGAAACCTGGATTCGCCCGAAGCTCGTCGGCGTCGCATGGTCCTGCCAGCAAGTCCCGCAGCTGTTGCGGCAGCCTTGGGATATTCCGCTCTGGGGAGTGGTCACCGAGCACGCGTTCCATCGCTTTACCGGGGTCGATAACGAATGAGACATTGGCTGGTGAAATCGGAGCCCGATGTGTTCGGCATCGATGACCTCGCGGCCGCACCCGGCAAGACCACCTATTGGGACGG
>CAZFJU010000068.1:0-18495 GCA_964518995.1 uncultured Gammaproteobacteria bacterium | reverse complement strand
GGATACAGTTGAACCACCGTGCGTAACGCGCGTTACGCTGTAACGCGTTAACGATGGAGGTGGCATCATGGCAAAAGCAGCAGAGCGAATAACGGCCTGCAAACGCGCTCGCAGATCATGGCCGATAAGCCCGTGACTATCCGCCGCGAGCGCGTCGGAAGCAGGACCGGATCGCTTGATAAGAAGGACCTGCACGACTCAGCGTCGCACTTGCGTTCGTCATGGGATTGGCGGACTGATTGTTGAGGCTGAGCATCAAGAAGCCCGCGGGCAGGAGTCGTGCTACTACACCCGGATCCTCGACGACAAGTGTTTCACGCTCGAACGGCACCAGCATCTGGGTAGATCATCTGCGAGCCGGTGATGCCGGCTTGGAAATTTTTATTCGCAACGCATCGCCGATCTCGCCGCCCGCGCCGACTACGACGTAGAGCCGACGCGAGTAGCGGCGGCCAGCCTCACAACGTCAGCGCGATCAGCTCCGCACCATTGCTGCCCGCCACCGAGAGCACAATGTACTGTTTGCCGTCCAGCATGAAGCTCATCGGCAGCCCGCCGACGGCGCCCGGTAGCGGCACCTCGGCCAATATGGCACCGGTTGCCTTGTCGCGCGCATGCAGCACGGGACTGCCATTCCAGCCTTCGGCCGTCAACAGCAGCGTCTTCGTTGCGAGCGCAACCGGCCGCGTCGGGCGACCGGTTGGCGGTATCTCGAGGCCTTGCAGCGCAGGGTGCGCCGCGATCTCCTTCGGCGTCGGTCCGTTTGGCACTTGCCACAGGTGCTCGCCGCGGTTCATGTCGATCGCGGTGAACCTGCCCCACGGCGGCTTGATGAGCGGCAGTCCTTCCAGCCACGGCTGTTCCGCGCCGCCGCCGAGGACATAATCGATGTCCGATGGAGCTGGCGGCGGCTCGAGCGCCAGAATGGATGGGTTCGTGAATGATCCGACGTACAGCACGTTCGTCTCCGGATCGAATGCGCCGCCCTCCCAGTTCGCACCGCCCGTCAGGTTCGGAAGCATCAGCGTACCGCTCGTACCATCGGCCGCGTTAGCCAGCGACGGTGGCGTGAAGAGCGGCCCCAAACGGAAAGCCTTTACGCCCTCGACGGCTTCGGCCCGCAACGCGGGCGTGAAATCGATGAGGTCGTCGAGGGTCACGCCTTGGCGGTCGAACGCCGGCGGTTTCGTTGGGAACGGCTGGGTGGGCGACGTCCACTCGCCCGGCACGTCAGTTTGCGGCACGGGCCGCTCTTCGATGGGCCACACCGGCTCGCCCGTGACGCGATCGAACGTGTAGACGAATGCCTGCTTCGTGAGCTGCGCGACTGCCTTGATCGGCTGCCCATCGACGACGAGGTCCATCAGAATCGGCGCCGTCGGATTGTCGAAATCCCAGATGTCGTGATGGACGAGCTGGTAGTGCCAGACGCGCTCGCCCGTGCGCGCGTCGAGCGCCACGAGGCTCGAGCTGAAGAGGTTGTTGCCGTGACGTGCGCCGCCCCAGGTGTCGGCGAGCGCACCCTCGACCGGCAAGTAGACGTAGCCGAGTTCCTCGTCCGCCGCCATGGGCGCCCAGACGCCGGCGTTACCGATACGCTCCGCCGAGCCGTTCAACCACGTCTCGTAGCCGAATTCGCCGGGCGCGGGGATCGTGTGAAATGTCCAAAGCAGCTTGCCGGTGCGCACGTCGTAGCCGCGTACGTCGCCTTTGAGGTTCTCGGTCGACGACGGCCGAAAGCCGACGTTGAGTGCGGGACCGACGATGACGACGTCGCCGACGACCATGGCCGGCGAGCTGTTGCCGATACTCGATTGCTCGTTGACTTCGCCGCGCACGCCGACCATGAGGTCGACGACGCCGTTCTCGCCGAAGCTCGGCACCGGGCGTCCCGTGTCCGGATCGAGCGCGACGAGCGTGAAGCCCGGCGTCACTGTGAACAGCCGCCTGTCCGCGGCGCCGTCCGTCCAATAGGCGGGGCCGCGGCCCGACGTCTTGCGCGGCGCTCGCGCGAAGCGCTGCGGATCGTCGTTCGGCCGCCACATCCAGAGCAGCTCGCCGCTGTTGGCGTCGATCGCGAGAACATTGCGGGTGATACCCGCCTGCACATACAGCACGCCGTCTATCATGAGCGGCGTGTTCTCGTTGCGCGTCTCGGGTCGCGGGCCGTGGTTACCGAGCGCGAAGCGCCACGCGACCTTCAGTTGCGAAACGTTGCTCGCATCGATCTGTGCGAGCGACGAATAGCGCTGCGAGGCGAGGTTGCCGCCGTAGGCCGGCCACTCGGCAGTGTTCGCCGCGGCCGCCTCGGCCGTTGCCGCAGCGGGAACGCTGGCGACCTGCGCTGTGGCGGAGCCCGGCGAGCAGCCGGTCAAAAAGAAGAGTGCGGCGACGAGCGCCGTGGGGCGCGCCGGAATCACTGAAGGCGACACATGAGCCTCACGATCTTCCTGGGAGCGGCTACTTTACACGTCTGGCAACGAATCGCGGCAGTTTCGCAGCGCGCTCCGATAATCGCCGATCGCCCGACTCGCGCTCGGCCGGTCGAGAAAGCTCACCAGCTCATCGAGATCGAGCCCCGGTAACAAGTCGCTTGCCGCCACTGCGTCGTAGCCGGCGTCTCTTCGCGCGTATACCTGAATGCAGCCCTTCTTCCAGAACCAGACTTCCGGAATGCGTAGCGCATGGTAAATATCGAGCTTCCTGATGCCGCCAGACGTCAAGACCACCTCGATCACGAGGTCCGGTCGATTCTTGCCTTCCTGATCGGCGCCGAAGATGTAGCACTTGTCGGGCTCCGCGGCGACCTCTTTCGCGTCGTCCTCCAACGTCCATTCGCCGTAGGGCCCGAACTCGATGTCGCGCTCGAGACACCATGCCTCGACGAGACAACCGACCCACGACTTGATGCGCTCATGCTTCCTCGAAGTGGTCACCAGCTCGAGCGTTCCCTGTAGATACGCGAGCTTCGGGCGACGCCGCTCGCCCCGGATCTCTTGCATCTTCTGATAGTCGGCCCAGGTGACGCCGTAGAAGTGCACGTAGTGGTCCTGCGGTGCTTCGCCGTCGGAACGTGGCAGTCGAGCTTCAACGACCATGGGTGGGATTATAGTCCGCGCTCGGGTGCGGCGACGCATCTTGAGAAACTGGCGGAGAGACGAGCTTTCTCGACTTTCTGCCGGGTCGCTGCGGCGGCCTAGCAAGAACCTCCGCAGGGCATCACCGTGTTGGCCATCGTTGATGCGATTGAAGGCGAGAAGCCCGGTTCGAGTGCAGGGAGATCCGGGGACACTGCGCCCTTTTCGATGGCGGAGCGCCTCGCTCGCAACCAAAGGCGTATGCGCGATTCATGCGGTCATGCTGCGTGCGGAACAAGCCATGCGCGACTCTAGCCCGGTTCGCGGACGTGCTTTGAGCGCGAGCGGGCGGCCCAGCGGGCTGCCTATAGGAGCGGACCGCGCGCACGCTTATGATGGCGATGCCGCCGAGCCAGAGGGCGCCGGCGACCTTTCAACACAGGAGTCTGTATGGCGGCGACCGTTCACGATCAATTCATCACGTTCTCGTCGATGCTCGGTAACCTCGACAAGATCCTGACCAAGGCGGAGGAGGATGCGAGCGCGAGAAAGATCGACCCGCAGGTGTTCCTGCAGGGGCGGCTCGCGCCGGACATGCTTCCGTTCACGAAGCAGATTCAGATCATGTCCGATCAGGCGAAGGGCGGCGCGAGCCGGCTCGCCGGTCAGGAACCGCCGAAGTGGGCGGACGACGAGCAGACCTTCGCAGATCTGCACGCGCGGATCGCGAAGACTCGCGACCACGTTCAGACCTTTCGGCCGCATGACTTCGACGGCTGGGAGTCACGCGACATCGAGCTCAAGTTCCCTTTCGCGACGCTGCGCTTCAATGGCACCGATTACCTGTCGACGTACGTCGTGCCGAACTTCTATTTTCACTACAGCACGGCGTACCTGATTCTGCGCCACAACGGCGTTCAGATCGGCAAGCGCGACTTTCTCGGCGGCTGACGGGATCGCCGACGCTCGGTAAGTGCGCGGCCGCGGTGACGATGACGACCAAAGTGTTGCGACTAGACGCGCCGCAAGGCGCGTAGTTCGCAAGCAGCCATTTGTAGGTCTCGCGGATCATGCGGCGCATCGCGTCCTCGGCCTGATCCAGGCTGGCTTGGGCCGCGCTCGAGCTCCAGGCCCATCCGCATGAGGCTATCGTGAAGCGGCGTTTGCTGCGGGAAATCCCGATATCGATATCGGCGGATCACTAGGAGTTGGCTTCCGTCAGGTACGGTCTCACCAACTCCGCGAACGCCAGCAAGTCATCCAGACGGTCTCGGATTACCGACTCGACGATGCTCATATCGAGCTCGGCATACCGGTGCACGGCAAGGTTGCGGAACCCCACCATCTTCGCAAGGCGGCTACCCAGCTCTCGCTCGAGAAGGTTCTCTCGGACGAGAATGGCGAAGGATTCGCGCGTCTCGCTCGGGATGCCGAGCCTTCGTTTGCGGATCACCATGTTGGCGAGATCGATTGCGCCTTCGCACGCCCGAATCACGTTCAGGATGGCTGCATCCTGCGCGGTGTAGTCCGTGCGGAACGCGTCGCTTGCGCGTGCCAGCTCCTCGCGCGCCCGAGCGACGCAACGCTGCAGCGAAGTGACTTTTTGAGCGACCAGCTCCCTCATGACCCGTAGCCGACTCCGGTTTTCTCGAAATCTTCAAGGATGCCCCGAATCTCTTCACGATGCCGCGCGTAGCGGCTTATCGCAGATGCTTCCCAGCTCAAGACGCGTGCGGGCTCAGATACGTAGATGGTGATTCCGTGCAACAGGACTTCTCGACGAACGACATCGCCGACGCGGCTCAGGTCGATGAGGTCTACATCACGCCCGATCCGCATCGCCAACTCACCGATCAAGCCGAGAAGATCGGTAATTTCTCTCTTGGCGGGAAGCAGCACGGCAAGGTCGAGATCGCTTTGCGGCCGTTCGTCCCCGGAAGCAAAGCTTCCGTAAACGTATATCGCCAATACATCCGGCAATGCGTCGACAATAATGTCGCGGGCGACTGCGAACGTCTGTTCTCGCTCGGATATAGTCATCGTCAACCCGCAAGGGATCGCCCCTTGAATCGCGTCAACGCCGTCAAAGCCACATCGATTATACAGGCGTCGCCGGCTACAGCCTGACGGTTGGCTTTGAAGCGTCGCCTGTCCGCGGGCAACAGCTGACCTGCTTGGGCTTGGCGAGTCCCCGCCGCAACGTCCCCCGTGGGCTCAGTCCTCCGCCGCCGGCAGCGCGAACGTGATGTACTTACCCGGCCCCGGCTCGTCGAGACCTTCGCGTATACCGAAGAGCCCCCAGCCGCCGCTGGCGATCGTCAGGTACTGGCGTCCGTCCACCTCGTAGATCGCCGGCACGCCCTCCGACGCCGCATCGAGCCGATACGTCCACAGCACCTCGCCGGTATCCGCATCGTATGCCCGCAGCGCCCGATCCGATGACGTGCCGACGAACAGCAGACCGGTGGCCGTCAGAACCGGACCGCCGCGCGGCGCGTGGCTGCCGGTGTTCGTGATGCCCTGCTCGGCGAGGAACGCCACCTCGCCGTTCGGCACCTGCCACTCGATCACGCCCTCGTTGAGGTCGTAAGCCGTGAGCTGCGACCAGGGCGGGCCGATCGCGTTGAGCCCGTTGCTTTGCATCATGAAATCGACCGGCACCGTATAGGGCACGAAGTCGTCGCCCGCGTTCGGAATCGTGCCGCCCGCGCCCGCGCCCGGCCCGCCGCCGCCGCGCTGCTCGCGGAGCTGGAGGTTCGCCGTCGTCGGGATTTCTTTCGAGACCACATACAGCTTGCCGTTGACCGGATCGACCGCGGTGCTGCCCCAATTGGCGCCGCCGTTGTGGCCCGGCATCATGATGGTGCCTTGCAGGCTCGGCGGCGTGTACAGGCCTTCGTTGCGCGACGTCCGCAGAATCTCGCGCACACGCTCCTGGTCTTCCTCGGGAATGTAGGGGTTGATGTCATCCTCGGTGAAGGACTGCCGTGCGAACGGCGGCGGCGCGGTAGGGAAGGGCTGCGTCGGCGACGACGCCTCGCCCGGCGCATCCGACTGCGGCACGGGGCGCTCCTCGATCGGCCAAAGCGGCTCGCCGGTGTCGCGCTCGAATACGTATAGGAAACCCTGTTTCGAGACTTGCACGACGATGTCGACCGGCTCGCCCTCGTGCTGCACGGTCAAGAGCTTCGGGGCTTGAGGCAGATCGAGATCCCACAGATCGTGATGGATCGTCTGGAAGTGCCAGAGACGCTCGCCGGTACGCGCATCGAGCGCGATGATGCTGTTGCCGAACAGATTGTCGCCATGGCGATTGCCGCCGTAGAAGTCATAACGCGCCGTGCCGGTCGGGATGAATACGATGCCGAGCTCGGTGTCGACCGTGGATTCGCTCCAGTTGTGCACACCGCCATAATCGTGCGCCGCACCGTCCGGCCAGGTATCGGCGCCGAACTCGCCGGGCCGCGGCACGGTGTGGAAGACCCATTTCAGCTCGCCGCTCAGCACGTCGTATGCATGAATATCGGCCGGCAGCGAGTCGTAGCCCGCGCCGGCCGCGGGCAGCGACATGATGATCAGATTTTCGAAGACCCGCCCGGGGTTGCTGGTCTGTAGCGGGCGTACGCTGTCGACGTCCTCGACTAGGCCGGCGCGCAGATCCACTCGGCCCGAGTCGCCGAACGACTCGATAATTTCGCCGGTGCGAGCATCGACCGCCGTGAGCAGCCCGCGGTTCAAATACAGGAGCCGACGATCGGATCGATCCTCGCTCTCCCAATAGCTGATCCCCCGTGTGCCCGGGCCACTTTCATTGCGCCAGAGCTCGCGGCCGGTGCCGGCCTCGAGCGCGACGAGCGCGCCGCCCTGGCCGCGCACATACATGGTCGTGTCTATGACGATCGGATTGAAAAGCACGTTGTCGCCGGTCTCGTACGCCCACGCGACCTCGAGCTGCGTGACATTGTCTTTGTTGACCTGATCGAGTGCCGAGTACTGCGAAGAGTCGACGCCGCCGAGGTATTGGTCCCAAGTGCGGTAATCCGGCTCGCCGGCCGGCTGCGCGAGCCCGGACGCGGACACGAGCACTCCGAGGGCTAGGCTGCCGGCCGCAAGCGATGCGGTGCGGAAAGGATGCTCAACGGGCGCGAACGGGGAGCAGGAGTCCGGTCTTTGGCGCGTCATGTGGTGTGCTCTCAGCGGATGGTCGTCGGCCAGATACTAATGGAACGATCCGGGAATGTCCGCATTTCGGGCGGGTCCCAGACGGCTGCGATCAAAGGTCGTACAGTATCGGCATGACGAGGGAGAGCCCGATCCACATGATGAACTGCAGCGGCAGCCCGACTCGGATGAAATCGCTGAAACGATATCCGCCGGCGTTCATGACGAGCAGGTTCGTCTGATAACTGATGGGGATCATATAGCTCATGTTCGCGCCGAACAGCACGGCGAGGACGAACGGCTCGGCCGGCGCGCCGAGTTGCTGCGCGACGCCCAACGCGATCGGCGTGCCGATCACCGCCACGGCGTTATTCGTCACGACCTCCGTCAAGAGAGACATAATTACCAGGAAGCCGGCGAGCGCCACGGGGATCGGCACATCGCCGATCATCGCGACGTAGAGCGACGCGATGTACAGTGCGGCGCCGGTCTCAATCAAGGTGAGACCGAGCGCGAGGCTCGCCACGATGACGAAGACGATCGGCCGATTGATCGCGCCGAGCGCGTCGCGCCAGGTCAGGCAGCGAGTCGCGAGCAGCAGCGCAACGCCGAGCATCGCCGCGACCGAGATGCGCAGCACGCCAAAGGCGGCGAATGCGACGACCCCGATCATGATCGCGAGCGCCGCCGACGCGCGTTCCGTGCGCGGTACTGTGATGCGCCCGTCGAGCACGAGCACTTGGCCGGATCGCTTCAGCCGGTCGAGCGCTCCGGTGCTGCCCTGCACGAGCACGATATCGCCGACGTGCAGCGCCTGGCCGGTCATCGTCTCGAGCGTTTCCCCCGGCGCGGCGCCTGAGCGCTGGATCGCGAGCGGCACGAGCTCGTGTGCGGATAGCACACGGCTCGAATCGAGTGAGACGCCGTCGAGCGCCGAGCCCGGCGTCACGACGACTTCGGCAAGGTGCTGATCGCTGGTCAACGGACGATCCGAGCTGACGTACTCGTCGGCCTCGCCGGCGAGCAGCGTGGCCCCGAGCAGGCGCTCGTATTCCTTTAAGCTCTCGGCGGTGTCGCGTACATGCAAGCGATCGCCTGCGACGATCGTCACCGACGGCAGCTTGACGAGGGACAGATTGCCGCGCGCGACACGCGAGACGCGCATGCGCCCGCCTGCGAGCGCCAACACCTCGGCGAGCGTCTTGCCGGCGGCCGCGCTGTCGTCGTTGATTCGGAGCTTCGCGTCGAAGATACGCGGTGCGACGTCCGTCAGCGGCGGGCGGCGGTCCGGCAGCAAACGCGGTGCGACGAGCCACAGGAAGACGAGAGCTATGGAGCCGACGATAAAGACCGGCAGCGCGAAATCGAACATCTGCATCTCGCGCATGCCGAGATCCGCCGCGATGGAGACGACGAGGAGGTTGGTCGACGTGCCGATGGTCGTGGCCATGCCGCCGATGATGGTCGCGAAGCCGACCGGCATCAGGATGCCTGCGGGCGAGACGCGCGCTTTGAGCGATACGGCGACGAGCAGCGGCAATATCGCCGCCACCACCGGCGTATTGTTCAGAACCATGCTGCACACGGCAGCCGTGATCAACGTCGCAAGAAAGGCGAGGCGTGGCCGCTCGCCCCAAAGGGCCGCGAGCGATTGGGCGATCGGATGAAGCGCGCCGGTGGTCTCGAGCCCCTTCGCCAAAATCATCAGACACGTGATGCTGATCAGGGCCTCGTTGCCGAAGCCGCCGAGAACGGCTTTCACACCGAGAGTGCTGCCCTCGATCGGAAACAGCGCAAGCCAGAGAAGCACGACGCAGACGACGAACAGACTCGTCGCTTCGAGCAGAAAGCGCTCGCGTGTGTAGAGGAACACCGCGAGCAGCGTCAGCGCGATCGCGAAGGCGGCCTGCGGGCTCGGCGGAGTCAGAGCGGTATCCCTTAGCGCGTCAGCGAACGGCCGCGATGAAGCGGGTAAACCTCACCGCGGCCGCGCGTCGGCTGCTGCCGAATTAGATGCTACTCACCGCGCGGAGGGGACGCGTTGCGTGGCACTGCGGGCGCAGGAACGTACGTCGCGGTGCCAGCATTCGCGGCGACGACGCGGGCATGGCCGTTATTGTCCGCTGCTTGTCGACTGCAGGTATCGGAAGAAGTCCGAGTCCGCGTCGATCATCAGCGTCGTGTTATCGCCAAGCGATCGATAGCTTTCGAGGGTCCTGAAGAAGGTGTAAAACTCGGGGTCAGCGCCGAACGACTCGCCGTAGATGCGCGTCGCCTCGGCGTCTGCCATACCGATGATCTCCTGCGCACGGCGATCGGCTTCCGAGCGAATGCGGCGAAGCTCGCGCTCCATTTCGCCGAGAATCTCCTGGCTGCGCCCTTCGCCCTCTGAGCGGAAGCGCGCCGCGATGCTCTGGCGCTCCGAGATCATCCGGGCTTCGACTTGCTCGCGCACCGAATCGATGTAGTTGATGCGCTTGATTCGCACGTCGACGAGATCGATGCCGAGGCCAGGCATCAGGCGTGACGCTGCCGCGAGCATCTCTTCCTCGAGCTGCGCGCGACCCTTGGTCGGACGCTCGAGATCCGTCTCCGCGAGTGCTTCGATTTCCTCGGCGGCCAGGGTCGAGACGTCGACTTGCCAATCCGCCGAGCGCACGATCTCCTCGAGCTCGGTTCCGGACACGATATCGCGAACGACGGAATCTAGAATGTCGTCGAGCCGGCCGCGCGCCCCTTGCTCATCGCGCACCGAGCGTAGGAACTGCAGCGGGTCGGCAATGCGCCAGCGCGCTGTGCTGTCGACGATGATGAACTCCCGGCCGAGTGTCGGAATCTGGCTGACGTCGCCGTCCCAGTCGAGCAGCCGCTTGTCGAAGCGCCGCACTTCTTGAATGAACGGTATCCGCCAGTGGAGGCCGGGCTCGTCGATCACGTCGCCGATCGGCTCGCCGAATTGCACGATGATTCCTTGCTCGGCCTGATCGATGATGAAGGCCGAGTTCATCGCAATGAACAGCAGTGCGACTGCGGCGAGCGCGGGAATCGTTAGATTCTTCATCGGGACCTCCCGGTGTTGCGCAGCGTTTGGCTCGTTTCCGCCTGAGACACCGGCTGCTCTGTGACGTTGCGCGAAATGGTTTCTTGCTGCGGCCTGGCGGTCGTGGTCGTCTGCGGGTTCGTTTCGCGCAGATTCAGCAACGGCAGGGGGGCGATCTGGCCTTCGCCGCGGGTCACGACGATAGAGCCGACCTGCGGCAGAACCTCGTTCAGCGCTTCGAGGTAGAGCCTCGAGCGCGTGACCTCGGGCACGCCCTGATACTCCTGGAGCACTGAGGTGAAACGCGAGGCCTCGCCGAGCGCACGGTTCACGCGTTCGGTGGCATAGCCTTCGGCCTCGGCGATCGTCCGTTGCGCCGTGCCTTGCTCGCGCGGGATCTGCTGGTTCGCTTGGCGGTTCGCTTCGTTGATCATCCGCTCACGCTCCTGGCGCGCCTCGTTAACCTGGTTAAAGGCGGGCTGCACACGCGCCGGCGGCACGACGTCCTGCAACTCCACCGTGATCACGTGAATGCCGTTGTTGTATTGCGACATGGCTTCTTGGATCTCTTCCCGGGCGGTGTTCGCAATCTCGACGCGTGCGGTGGTCAGCACTTCGCTGCCAACCCGGTTGCCGACGACTCGGCGCATGACCGATTCGGACAAATCGCGCAGGGTCTGTGTGGGGTTGCGCACCGAATAAAGGAAGTTGATCGGCTCCGCGATGCGGTATTGAACGACCCATTCGACCTGAATGATGTTCAGGTCGCCGGTCAGCATCATGGATTCATCCGGCAGCGGGCCCGTGAACTGACTGCGCGTGAAGTCGGCGCTCTCGGCCGTGCGGAAGCCGAATTCCTGCTTCAGGACGCGTTCGGTGGCGACCTTCTGTACCGTATCGATACCGAACGGCAGCTTGAAGTGCAGCCCGGGCGATGCAATGCCATACACGCGACCGAAGCGCTTCAGCACGGCCTGCTCTTCCGGCTGCACGGTAAAGAAGGAGGTGAGTAGGCCGATCGCGACGATGCCGGCTGCCAGCCCGAGAATCATAAAAATCGGTTTGGGCGGCCGCGGAGCCGACGTGCCTCTGCCTCTGGGGCGTTGGCCGAGACGGCTCAGCAGGTCGGTGATCGGGTCGTCGTTCTGCTTCATGAGTAACTCCTCAGCGCCAGAGCGGAAGTTTAGGCATATCCGAGCGGCCTTGTCTCATTGACGACGCATGCGGTTCGCACGAATGCGTCGCGTTGACGCCATGCCCGGGAGGGCGCGGCGCGTTTTTCCCTTGCAGGGAAAGCGTGTTAGCGCCGGCAGGAGCGCCGATCGCGGAGCCCGATCAATGATGATCGATAATCCGTTGCAGTGTACCGGCGAGCTGGTCGATCATCGCGTCCCGCGTCTCCTCGGTCGGCGGCGCGCAGCCGATCGCGAGCATAGCGGCTGCACCCATCAATGTCGCGCCGGCAAGCCATGCCTTCTCCGCTGCGCGTTCGCCGCCGAGCCACGCCGTAAAAGGCTCGATGAATTGACTCTCTACACGCGCGCGGACGAGCTTGCTCGCGACCGGCGAGGTGCTCGAACGGATTGCGAGCTGCACGAAGGCGAGGCGGTCCGGCCGTTGGTCGGTAGGACGCAGCATTTCCTCCGCGACGCGCCGCCCGAAGGTCGCCCGGTCGCCCGAGATGACCTCCATCGGATCCCGCCCGGTGCCTACGAGCACCTCGGCGAACAACAGCTCCTTGCTGCCGAAGTATCGACAGATCAGCGCGGCGTCGACACCGGCATCCGCGGCGATCGCGCGCAGCACGGCGTGATCATAGCCATCCAGCAGAAAACGATTGTATGCGGCGGCCAGGATCGCTTCGCGGGTCGTGGCCGCGTTGCGCTGGCGAATCGGCAAGGTCATGTGAAGGTGCCTGAGTGGTCGCGAACCGGCTGACGAGATGGGGCCAACATCGCAATTGACATAGGCTAACAGTATCGATTTAATAAGTCACCAGATGTTGACTTGGGCCGCCGGCGACCGCCGCGGTGCAGGGATCTCGCCTTTCTGCAAGGACGTCGAACGCTAATGCGATTACACCACCTTTTGCTGGCCGTGGCCGCCGCCGGCACGCTTGCTGCGTGCCAGGACGCCCCGCCGCCGCAAGCCGCCGCACTACCGCAGATCACGGCCGCGGAGCCGCTGGTCAGAGACATTATCGACTGGGATGAGTTTGTGGGCCGCTTCGAGGCGGCGGCGCGGGTGGAAGTACGGCCCCGTGTTTCCGGCTATATCATCGAGGCGTTGTTCGAAGAAGGTCAATTCGTCGAGCAGGGCCAACCGCTGTTCACGATCGATGCGCGGCCATTCGAGGCGCGGCGGGATGAGGCGCGCGGGCGGGCGGCCGCGGCGGATGCGCGCGTCGAGAACGCCCGCACCGAGCTCGAGCGCGCTACCGGGCTGGTCGAGATCGGTGCGGTCAGCACCGAGGAGCTCGAGGGGCTCGAGGCGGCAGTGCGTACCGCAGAGGCTGAGCGCACGGCCGCGCGCGCCGCAGTGCGTGCGTTCGAGCTTGACGTCGAGTTCACCAAGGTCTTGGCGCCGCTCAGCGGGCGAGTGTCGTATCGCCGTGTCGATCCCGGTAACGCGGTGCGTGCGGATGAGACGGTGCTGACGACCGTTATGTCGGTCGACCCGATCCACTTCGTGTTTCAGGGCTCCGAGGCGCTCTATCTCAAGTACAAGCGGGCGCAGATCGACGGCCTGCGCGTCGCGCGAATCCGGCTGCAGGACGAGCGCGAGCACCGCTGGAAAGGCGAGCTCGATTTTCTCGACAATACGTTGGATACCGGCTCGGGGACGATCCGCGGCCGCGCGGTGGTGCCGAATACCGAGGGCTTTCTGACGCCCGGCATGTTCGGTCACATGCTGCTGCAGGCCTCGGGCGAATATTCAGGCGTGCTGCTGCCCGATAGCGCGATTGCCACCCGCGGCGCGGACCGCATCGTTTATGTCGTCGATGACGCTGGCCGCGTATCCGCGCGCGCGATCGAGCTCGGCGGTCTTCACGAGGGCCTGCGCGTGATTCGCTCCGGGGTTGCCGCCACCGATCGCGTGGTCGTCAATGGTCAGCAGCGCGTTCAGCCGGGGCAGGACGTCGACGTCGTGCTCGCAAAGCTCGAGGCGCCTGGGCCGGACGGCGCGCCCGTGGCGATCGTGCCGCTCGACACCTCTCGCGACGTCGTCGCCGACGCCCCCGAGTCCGATCGCGCGGCTGACGACATCACCGCCGCGGTCGCGCACTAACCGCGCGACCCGTATTCCTCCATAGCGCGGCGGCGCGCCGCTGCGGCCCTGGTCGGGCCGCGGCAAGTGCGCCGAATCGCCGTTTTCTTGAGTGAGCCGGTCACTATGCGTCTAGCGCATTTTTTCGTCGAACGCCCCATTTTTGCCACAGTGATCGCGATCGTGATCACGCTCGTCGGCGCGTTTTCCTATCCGCTCTTGCCGGTGGCTCAGTTCCCCGAGATTGCGCCGCCGACGATCAGCGTGGCGGTTACATATCCCGGCGCGGCGGCCGAAGTCGTGTCCGAGACGGTGCTCGCACCGCTCGAGCAGCAGATCAACGGTGTAGAGAACATGCTCTACATGACGTCGACGGCGGTGGCGAACGGCCAGTCGCAGATCCTGATCGCGTTCGAGCAGGGCACGGACCTCGACACCGCCCAGGTGCAGGTCCAGAACCGGGTCGCGGTGGCCGAGCCGCGGCTGCCGGAGCAAGTGCGCGCCCTCGGTGTGCTCGTCTCGAAGCAGGCGCCCGGCTTTCTAATGCTGCTGACGATGAAGTCGGCGGATCCGGCCGTCGGCGTCGACTACATGGGCAACTGGGCCAATACCACCGTGCGCGATCGTCTGTTGCGTGTGGACGGCGTAGGCGACGTGCGCGTGTTCGGCGGCGGCGATTACGCTATGCGCGTCTGGATCGATCCCGATCGGGCCGCCGCCCGCAACTTGACGGCCGGCGAAATCGTCCAGGCGCTCCGCTCGCAGAACGTGCAGGTTGCGGCCGGCTCGATCGGCCAGGCGCCGATGGACAGCCACTCTGCCGCGTTCCTGCTGCCGATCCAGATACAGGGCCGGCTCGGCGATGTGGCCGAGTTCGAGAACGTGATCATCAAGGTCGCCGCCGATGGTGCCGTCACGCGTGTAAAGGACATCGGCCGCGCGCAGCTGACGCGTCAGGATTTTTCGGTCAGCGCGTACTCGAGCGGCGGTTTGCCGACCATCGGCATGGCGATTATTGCGCAGCCGGAGACCAACGAGCTGGCGGCGGCGAACGGCGTTCTCGCGGAGATCGACGCCCTTCTGCCGGAATTTCCGCCGGGCGTGACGTACAGCGTGCCGTACAACCCGACCGAGTTCGTCGAAGCCTCGATCGGCGCCGTGCAGCAGACGCTGCTCGAAGCCGTGCTGCTCGTCGTGGTCGTGATCGTCGTCTTCCTGCAGACCTGGCGCGCCGCCGTCATTCCGATCGTGGTGATTCCGGTCGCGTTGATCGGGGCGATGACCGCGCTGCTGCTCCTCGGTTTCTCGCTGAACTCGCTTGCGCTGTTCGCACTCGTGCTGGCCGTCGGTATTGTCGTCGACGATGCGATCGTCGTCGTCGAGAACGTCGAGCGCAACATGCGCGCGGGCCTCTCGCCGCGCGAAGCCGCGCATCGCACGATGGACGAGGTGTCGGGCGCACTGATTGCGATCGGTCTCGTGCTGCTCTCGGTGTTCATTCCGACCGCGTTCGTGTCGGGCATTCCCGGGCTCTTCTATCGGCAATTCGCGGTGACGATTGCCGCAGCCGCGACGATCTCGCTGCTCATGTCGCTGACGTTGACCCCGGCGATGGCGGCGTTGCTGCTGCGGCCGCACGCCGAGCAGGCCGCGGCCGGGCCGCGCTGGCTCAAGCCGTTGCGGCGCGCCGGCGACGCGTTCAACCACTATTTCGATAAGCTCGGCGACGGCTACGGGTGGCTCACGAGCAAAACCGTTCGGCATGCGGCGATGATGCTGGTGCTGTACGCGGGCCTGCTCGCGATCGCAGGCTGGCGCTTCGCCGTGACTCCGGGCGGCTTCATCCCGGAGCAGGATCAGGGCGCGCTGATTGGCGTCATCACGCTGCCGCCGGGCGCGTCGTCCGCGCGTACCAACGAGATCATGCAAGAGGCCCTGGCCATCGTCGAAGGGCTGGATGGCGTCGACGAGGTCGTCGCGTTCTCGGGGTTCAATGCGGCGAGCTCGTCACTCGAGTCGAACTCGGGCGCGCTATTCGCCCGGCTCACGCCGTTTGCGGAACGTGAGCGCGAGGCGATCACTGCGGTCGATCTCAGCCAGACTCTGTCGCAGCAGCTGGCGTCGATCCAGGGGGCGTCGATCGTCGTGATTCCGCCGCCGACGGTGCAGGGCATGGGTAACGGCGGCGGGTGGCGCATGATGATCCAGGACCGTACCGGGGCGAGCTACGCCGCGCTCGAGGAAGCGGCCAACGGGCTCGTGGCCGCGGCCGCGCAGCGGCCCGAGATCGTCGGCGCTTTCAGCCAGTTCAGCACCGGAGCGCCGCGGCTGTTCGGTGAGCTCGACCGTGACAAGACGCAGCTTCTCGGCGTTCATCCGGCGGATGTCTACAGCACGATGAACATTTATCTCGGCTCGCTGTACGTGAACGATCTGAACCTGTTCGGGCGCACCTACCAGGTCGTCGCCCAGGCCGAGCAGACGTTCCGCGACGATCGCAACGACATTCTGAATCTGCGTGTGCGGTCGATCTCGGGCGAGATGGTGCCGCTTGCGTCGGTGCTGGACCTGCAGCAGGACTCCGGCGCGACGCGCGTCATCCGGCACAATCTGTTCCCGACCGCGGATATCCGCGGCCAGCCGGCGCCCGGGTTCTCTTCGGCTCAGGCGCTCGATGTGATGGAACAGCTGGCTGCCGAGCATCTTCCGGCCGGCATGAGCTTCGAGTGGACCGACGTGGCGTTCCAGGAGCGGCTCGCCGGTAATACGGGCATCTTGGTCTTCGGGCTGGCCGTCGTCTTCGTGTTCCTCGTGCTTGCCGCGCAGTACGAAGCCTTTACGCTGCCGCTGTCCGTGATTCTAATCGTGCCGATGTGTCTGCTTGCGGCGATCATCGGCGTCAACCTGCGGGGCATGGACGTCAACATCCTCACGCAGGTCGGGCTGATCGTGCTGATCGCGCTCGCAGCGAAAAATGCGATTCTGATCGTCGAGTTCGCCCGCCAGTACGAAGAGCGGGACGGGATGTCGCGTTTCGACGCGGCGATCGCCGCCGCCCGCACGCGGCTGCGGCCCATTCTGATGACTTCGTTCGCCTTCATTCTCGGCGTATTGCCGCTCGCGATCGCCAGCGGGCCCGGTAAAGAAATGCGCCAGGCGCTCGGCACCGGTGTGTTTTTCGGCATGATCGGCGTGACGGCTTTCGGGCTGATTTTTACCCCCGTCTTCTATGTCGTCTGCCGGAAGCTGGGCTCGAAGCGGAGGGCGTCATGAGCAGCGGCCACGGACTGCGCCCATTGGGACGAGCCAGCGCGCTCGGCGCGGCGCTCGCGATGCTCGGTGCCTGTGCCGTCGGGCCGGACTACGACGCGCCGGAGCTGCCCGACGCGGCGCAACGCACGTTCGTCGGCGCCGAGCCGGCGGTCTTCGCCGCGGCCGAGCCGCCTTCGGAGGGCTGGCGTCTCTATGACGACCCCGTGCTCGACGCCGCGATCGACGAGGCGCTGCGCGCCAATACGGATCTGCGGGCCGCCGCGGCGAACCTGAAGCGCGCGCAAGCGGCGCTGCGCGAGACGCGAGGCGAGCGGCTGCCTGCGACGACTTTCGCTGCCGGCGCGACCAGCGGCCGGCAGAACATCGTGCAGCAGGGCATTGCGTTCGAGGACACCGTGTACGACGCCGCGCTCGACGTGTCGTATCAAGTCGATTTGTTCGGCCGCGTCACGCGAGCGATTCAGGCCGCCCGAGCCGATGCCGAAGCCGTCGAAGCCGTGTATCGTACCGTGCAGATCACCGTCGCGGCCGAAACGGCGCGGGCGTATGTCGAGGCTTGCGCGGCGCGTCTCGAGCTCGACGCCGCCGAGCGCAGCGTCAGCTTGCAGCGCGACACTCAAGATCTAACGCAGCGACTCTACGAAGCCGGCCGCGGCACGGCGCTCGACGTCGCGCGCGCGTCCACCGCGGCCGAGCAAACCCAGGCGGCGATCCCCACGCTCGAGGCCGCGCACCGCAATGCGCTGTACCGGCTTGCGATGCTGCTCGGTCGCGCGCCGGCCGATTTTCCGCCGGCGGCCGCAGAATGCGCACGGCCGCCGCGCGTCGAGACGTCGATACCGGTCGGCGATGGGGCATCGCTGCTCGCGAGACGGCCGGACCTTCGCGAAGCGGAACGGCGTCTGGCGGCCGCAACCGCCCGCATCGGTCTGGCGACGGCGCAGCTCTATCCGAGCGTGAGCTTCGTCGGATCGGCGGGCGCCGTTGCGCTCGCCGTCGAGGATCTCGATAGCAGCGATGCGTCGCGCTGGAGCCTGGGGCCGCTGTTGCGTTGGAGCTTTCCCAACCGCACGATCGCGCGGGCGCGCGTCCGGCAGACGGAAGCGGATGCCGAGGCGGCCCTTGCGGCATTCGACGGCGCCTGGCTCAACGCCCTGCGCGAGGTTGAAGGGGCGCTGGCCGACTACGCGAAGGAGCTCGAGCGGCGCGTGGCGCTCGATGCGGCGCGCGGGCATGCGACCGATGCGGTGCGGCTTGCCGGGGCGCGCTTCGATGCCGGTCAAATCAATTTCCTCGACGTGCTGCAGGCGGATATTGCGCTTGCGCAAACGGAGATGGCGCTGGCGCGCTCCGAAGCGCGAGCGGCCGAGCTCGAAGTCGCGCTGTTTCTTGCGCTCGGCGGCAGCTGGACGGCGCCGTGACCGCGCATCGGCCGACGCGGCGCTGTCGAGTCTCCCAGATCTCGTAGCGCCGTCCGACCTGCGCCACGCGGCCGCCCCGCCCGCGTGGCGCAGCTGCGAACCCGTCTGAACGAACGCGCCCGTTCACCGCCGAACGAGCACAGCGCGTCGCCTTCATATACTCTTCGATGCTCGCGCCTGAGCGGCGGCCGCGTTGGGGCCGGGGCCCGGCCGAGTTGGCGCGGTGTGTTTGACAAAGCGAAGAAAGGGGGCAAGA
>CAZFJU010000067.1:0-18617 GCA_964518995.1 uncultured Gammaproteobacteria bacterium | reverse complement strand
GAGCATCGCGGCGGTGCGGTTCGAGGGCAACTGGCCAACTAATGCGCCGGCCCGCTTAGCGAAGCGGGCCGTGCGTCCCCGGCTGGCTAACAGAAAAGCCGTTCTCGGGCGGCGTCCGTGATGGCGACTACGGAAGGATGTTTGAGGCGGCGCTCGGTGGAGACGGCATAGAATCGCTGTCTGACATCGAGCGTACGCCCGATGGCTTCCACCCTGTGGACACGCATCACGTCGTCTTCGATCGTGGTTGGGAGTGCGAACACTCCATCACCTGCTTCACCGAATGCGCTCATCAGAGCGGCATCCTCGAATTCCGCCACCATACGCGGCGCGACCCCGAGGTCGCGAAACCAATCTTCGAGCCCGCTTCGCAACGCCGTGCTGTTGGTCGGGAATAAAAAAGGCACATCGTCGAGGCACTTCGGGAAGGTACGCCGGTAGGCCGCTGCGCCGCTCTGCGCGGAGAAGAAGGTGAGGCCGCTCTCGCCCAGAAGATGGTTGTACGCACGAACGTTCTCCATCGGCGGCATTGGCCGATCCGTGAGCACGAGATCGAGCTTGTGCATCGCCAGGTCCATCAGGAGGCTTGGAAGCGGTGCTTCATGGCAAATGATCTGGACCGGGTCTCTCTGCTCGCGCGAAGGCGCCAATATTCGATACGCGATGAGCTTCGGCACAACCATCGCTACACCCACTCTGAACTGAGACAAGCGCTTGGCAACGCCCTCGCGCACGACCTCGCGCAGCGCGCTGCCAAGTTGGAACATCGGCTCCGCGTAGGACAACACGATGTTTCCGGTCTCGGTGAGCGTGATATTCCGGCCGGCACGATGAAACAAAGGTGCGCCAATCTGTTGCTCGAGTGCACGTAGCTGGCCGCTAATCGTTTGAGGTGTAACGTGCAGAAGAGCCGCGGCTCGGGACAGTGACCCTTCGGTTGCTACGACGTAGAAGTAATGCAGATGGTTGTAGTTCATCGATCATGCTCTAGTGGCCTGTAACGGCCCAATCGGTAACTGCTTGAGCGCGTCCGCCGCGCCGCGGCTGCGTTGCTCGTTGTCGCCATAGTCTGCACTATGCCTCCTCCTCGCGCCTTGCCTCGCCGCACCATCCGATCGCTCAGGACACCGCCGATTCGGCTGTTACACGCCAACCAGCGGCCGTCCACGATACCGAAACGAAGAAAAAAACTTCGCTATTTCCTTTGGATCGTAGGGAATAGTAGCGGCGGATCGCAAAAGCTTCGTGATTTCCGACGGATGGGCGGAAATAACGGATAGTCCCGCGCAGCACCATTCGGCAGACTGCCGCTCTCGAAACTTGCGCCGATTCGTAGCATAGCTTTGTACTCAATCGGCGGATGGTCGGTGTTCATTAGGCTTTCCGGGAGAACGCTCGTCGAAGTGGATAGCACGAATGCGCGTCGAGGCAATACTCGCAACAGCCGGTCTTGGTGCCGCGAACATAGCGGTCTGCCCTTCAAGTGTCGGTTATGGGCCGTTGGCTGTTTGTGGGCTGCAGCGGTACTAGCGTCACCGCCGATCGAGGCCGAATGGCTCACTAGCAACGAGCTGGCGGAGCACTGCCGCGCACTGCGCGATGTTCCGGAAGATGCGAGCTCCGTATGCGCTGCATATCTGCAAGGGATGCTGGCTGCGATGGCCGCACCCGGAGCACGAACGCTGGACCCAACGAGCACAGAGCCGGAGAGCGCCGCTGCGCGGGCGGCGCGCACGAGAGTCGGCAGCCGTTTACGCTGGCTCGAAGATAACCGACATGCCGGTTACTGCATTGGCGAAGATGTGGGTGTCCACGAGGTGCTCGACACGATCGTTGCGCACTTCCAGCGCCGCTCCCTCGAGCCGGATGTCACGGAACATGTCGTCGTCGTTGAGGCTCTCGCGCAAGGCTTTCCCTGCACCGAGCCGTAAGCCGAGATGCGGACCGCATGCGTCCCCGGCGAACAATGGTAAGTACGTCGTGGCGGCTCGCGTCGCCGCGCCCATAGCCAGGGGCGGACGGTCGCGCTCTCTTGCTGCGCGAGGAAGGCATGAATGAAATCGGCAATCAATCTATTCGTAGCGCTGTTCGCGGCTTGGCTCTTATGGTCGGGGCTCTATAAGCCTTTGCTGATCGGCTTGGGACTCGCGTCGTGCGCCGTGGTGGTGTACGTGACTCGGCGGATGGGGACAGTGGATAAGGAATCCGTGCCGCTGCACCTCGGTGTCGGGATAGTCTCCTACTGGTTCTGGCTGCTTGGTGAGATCGTCAAATCCAACGTCGCCGTATTGCGTGTGGTGCTGTCGCCGCGGATGCGGATCAGCCCCCGCATAGTGCGTATACAGGCGCTGCCGCGCGGCGACGTTTACAGGGCGGTATTGGCCAACTCGATTACGCTGACGCCCGGCACTGTGACGACCGACGTCGATCATCACGGCGTCATCACGGTGCATGCGCTCACGGAAGAGATTGCCGGCGATCTGGAGGGCGGCGAGATGAATCGCCGCGTTGCGGCGATGGAGCGCGGGTCTCAGTGATGTATCTCGTGACCGGATTCGCGATTCTATTGACAATGGGGTTGGCGCTCGTGCGCGGTTTGCTTGGGCCGTCGGTCTACGATCGCGTGCTAGCGGTTAACATGTTCGGCACCAAGACGGTGTTGTTCCTTGCGGTGGTCGCCTATCTGTACGGTCGCCCCGATTTTCTCGATCTGGCGCTAGCCTATGCGCTGATCAACTTTATTGGCGTCCTTGCCGTGCTGGAGTTCGTTCAAGCGCGACGAGTCCGGCGCCGAGAGGAGCACCATGCTGCGGAGGGCCGGCGGTGAACGCGCCGACGGAATTGTTGGGCTGGGTGCTGCTGCTCTCCGGCGGCACGTTCATCATCGGCGGCGGCATCGGCGTGCTCCGTATGCCGGATCTGTACACGCGGCTGCATGCCGCCAGCTTGACGGACACCATGGGCTCGATGCTGGTGATCGCGGGTCTGATGTTGCAGTCCGGTTTGACTTTGCCCACCTTCAAGCTGCTCGCGATCCTCGTGTTTATTCTGTTTACGGCGCCGACGGCTGCGTACGCTATGGTCAACACCGCGCTGTTGTCCAACCACGAACCGGTCGGGCGGAGTGAGCCGCGGGAGCAGAAACCGCGATGATGACATTGTTCGGCGTCTTCACTCTGACGTTCTTACTGGTTGCCGCAGTGGCTGCCGTGCGTGCTCGGAATTTATTCGTCTCCGTGATGTGGTTGGGGATCTACAGCCTGCTGATGGCCTCCAACTTTTTCATATTGGACGCCGCAGACGTGGCAATTACGGAGGCAGCGGTCGGAGCCGGTGTTTCCACGGTCCTGTTCCTCAGTGCCCTGGCATTGCTTACCGAGTTCGAGCGGGGGCGCGCACGTGCGCTACTTTGGTGGACGCCCGTCGCCGTGCTCGGGGCCGCTGCGCTGCTGCTGGCGTACGCGACGTCGCAGCAGCCGACGTTGGGGGATCCCGAAGCTCCAGTGCACAACCATGTCGCCCCTTGGTATCTCGCTGAGACTGCCGATCTCATCGGGATTCCTAACGTCGTCGCCGCAGTGCTGGCGTCGTTTCGCGGATACGACACGCTAGGTGAGGTCTTCGTCGTGTTCATCGCCGGCATCGGTGTAATGTCTGTACTCGGCTTCAAGCCGAAACGCCGCGGTGTCAGCGGCGATGCGGTCGCGGAGAAAGTCCGCGGGCTGCAGCACCACCTGGTGCTGCGAGTGGTCGGCAAGCTCGTCATTCCGTTTCTCTTACTGTTCGCACTGGTCGTCCAGTTTCACGGCGAGTACAGCCCCGGCGGCGGGTTCCCTGCGGGCGCGCTGTTCTGCGCGGCGGTGATGCTGTACGCGATGCTGGCGGGCGCGGATCATTCCGCGCGGCTGATGCCGCAACGCGCGATGTTGGTCATTGCCGCGTTTGGCGCGTCTCTTTTTCCGCTCGTTGGCCTGGTCTGCATGCTGCTCGGCGGCAACTTCCTGGACTATGACGTCCTCGCTGCCGACCCGGTGGCCGGTCAGCATCTCGGCATTCTGCTGGTGGAGCTCGGTGTCGGCATGGCGGTCGCGGCGGTACTGATCTCGATCTTTAACGCGATCGCGAATCGAGAGACCTGGTGATGGGTTTCCTCGGGCTGTACAACTACTGGGTCTTCATTCTGCTGCTTACTTGCGGCCTGTTCACCGTGATTGTAAGGGCGAACATGGTCAAGCGGGTCATCGGCCTGACTATCTTTCAATCGTCCGTGTTTCTGCTCTTCATTACGATGGACAAGCTCGAGGGCGGCACGGCGCCAATCATCGTCGACGCGGCCGGAGAAGGGTTGTACGCCAATCCTCTGCCTCAGGTGCTGATACTGACGGCGATCGTCGTCGGCATATCCGTAACCGCGCTGGCGCTTGCGCTCATCATCCGCATCAAAGAAGAGTACGGCACCATCGAGGAAAGCCAGACCCTGCGGATGGACAGCGAGTCGTGAGCATCACCGCTCAGCTTCCAGCGCTGCAGGTCGCAGTGCCGATGCTTGCTGGGCTGCTTGCGGCCGTGCTTCCCGGTGCGCGCGCCGCATGGGGAGTGGCGACGCTCGGCAGCGTGCTCACTTTTCTGATCGCCATCGCATTGACGGTCGCCGTGCTGACTGACGGTACGGTGCACTACGAGATGGGCGGTTGGGAGGTGCCATACGGAATCGGTATTGTAGTCGGTCCGTTTTCGGCGCTGATGCTGCTGGTCGTTACCGGAGCGTCGACGTTTGCGCTGCTCTGGGGTGCACCGAGCATGCGCCACGAGATTGGAGATGAGCACCTCCCGCTGCTGTACGCGGCTTGGCTCATGGCGGTAGCGGGGCTGATCGGGATACTGATCAGCGGCGACGCCTTCAACATCTTTGTGTTCATGGAGATCTCGTCGCTCGCTTCGTACGTGCTGGTCTCCGCAGGGCCCAGCCGGCGCGCGCTGACGGCCACCTTCAAGTATCTGATCACCGGCACCGTAGGTGCAACGTTCTACCTGATCGGCGTCGGCTACCTCTACATGATGACCGGCACGCTGAACATTGCCGACCTGCAGGAGCGACTTGCGGAGGTTACCGAGCTCGCTCCGGTCATGGTCGCCACCGCATTCATTGTTGCGGGCCTGGGGTTGAAGGCCGCGGTATTCCCTTTGCACACGTGGATGCCGAACGCCTACACGTATGCGCCGAGCGCGGTCGCGGTTTTTCTCGCCGCGTGCTCGACCAAGGTTGCGCTGTTCGTGCTGATCCGCTTCGACTTTCTGGTCTTTCAGCCCAACCTCGTGGCCCACGAGCTGGTGTTCTCTGCCTTTCTGGTGCCGTTGTGCGTGGCGGCGTTTCTCATTGCTTCCACCGTGGCGATATTCGAACAGAACCTCAAGCGCCTGCTCGGCTACTCGTCCGTTGCGCAGATCGGCTACATACTGCTCGGCGCCGCATTGGTTACCAGCAGTGGCTTGACGGCGGCCATGCTGCACATGTTCAACCATGCGCTGATGAAGTCGGCGTTGTTCATGGCGGCGGGCTGCCTTTTTCTGCGCTACGGCAGCGTGAAGCTTAGCGACCTGGCCGGCGCAGGTTGGACCATGCCATGGACGACCGCCGCATTCGTGTTGGCTGGCCTTTCGCTGATCGGCGTGCCGCTCACGGCCGGTTTTGTCAGCAAATGGTACCTGGTGCTCGCTGCGCTCGAGCACGGCGGATACGGCGTGTTGCTGACCGCGCTGATCCTTGTCAGTTCGCTGCTCGCGGTGATTTACATCTGGAAGGTGGTGGAAGCGGCGTACTTCCGCAAGCAAGATCCCGGACGGGCCGCCCCGAAGGAAGCCCCGGTGCCGATGCTGGTGATGCTCTGGCTGGTAACGTTGGCCAACATCTGGTTCGGCATCGATCCTTCGCTGCCGCTGACTCTCGTCGGGCAGGAACTGCCTGACCTGCTCGGTGAAGCGCGTTGATGGCCGAGTGGCAAATTCTGCTCGCGGTCTTTCTGCCGTTGGCAGGGGCCGTGTGCATCGCGATGGCGGGCAGGCACCCGAACCTTCGGGAGACCGTAACGCTTTCAACCGCAATAGCGTTAATGGCGACGGTGTGGACGTTATTGCCGCAACTGCTCGCCGGTCACCGCCCGGAAGTGACGCTGACGTACATCCTACCGGATCTCGCGCTGTCGTTCCGCGTCGAGCCGTTCGGCATGCTGTTCGCATGCGTCGCGTCGCTGCTGTGGATCGTCAACTCGGTCTATTCGATCGGCTACATGCGCGCGAACGAGGAGAGGCACCAAACGCGGTTCTACGTGTGCTTCGCGATCGCGCTGTCGGCGGCAATCGGGATCGCCTTCGCTGGCGATCTGTTAACGCTTTTCATCTGCTACGAAGTGCTGACCGTCTCGACGTATCCGCTGGTCGCGCACAAGGGGGATCCGACGACGGTCCGCAAGGCCCGGGTCTATCTCGGAATTCTGCTGGCGAGCTCCATGGGGCTAATGCTGCCGGCAATGATCTGGACCTACGCCATCGCTGGCACACTAGAGTTCACGCCAGGCGGAATTCTACAGGGCCACGTATCCGGTCCGGCCGTCGGCCTACTGCTGTTCCTCTATGCATTCGGTATCGGCAAAGCCGCGCTGATGCCGTTGCATCGCTGGCTGCCGGCCGCGATGGTCGCGCCCACGCCGGTCAGCGCGCTGCTGCACGCGGTGGCCGTGGTGAAAGCCGGCGTGTTCACGATAGTTAAAGTAGTCACCTACATATTCGGCTTGGATCTGCTCGCCGGCACGGCGGCTAGCGATTGGCTGGTGTTCATCGCCGCCGTCAGTTTGTTGATGGGCTCGATCATCGCGCTGACGCGCAACAATCTCAAAGAGCGGCTGGCTTATTCGACGGTCAGCCAACTGGCCTACGTCGTGCTGGGAGGCGCGCTCGCCAACTCGTACGCGATCGTCGGGTCAGGCATGCATGTCGCGATGCACGCGGCCGGCAAGATCACGTTGTTCTTCTGCGCCGGTGCGATATACGTCGCCCATCGAAAGACCGAGATCAGCGACATGGATGGTATTGGTCGACTTATGCCGGTAACGCTGTTTGCGTTTCTGATCGGCTCGCTGTCGATCATCGGCCTGCCCCCGTTTGGCGGCACATGGTCCAAGTGGTGGTTGGGCATGGGCGCTCTGGAGGCCGGGCATGTCTATGTGGTAGCCGTGCTCATGATCAGCTCATTGCTGAATGTCGCCTATCTGCTACCCATCGTGGCCAGGGCATATCTATTTCCGCCGGCGGGCGCGGCGGCTCACGGCCCTGTCCGCGTGAAGGAAGCGCCGCTGGCGTGCGTGATACCGCTGTCGATAACGGCCGCCCTCTGTCTCGTGCTCTTCTTTCAGGCGGGTCGCATCGAGACGCTGCTGGCATCCGTCGTTCAGCATGTGCCCGCGCTCGCAGGAGGCCCCTGATCGTGTCCGACGCCAAACAACGGGCGACCGTCCCCGGCAACGACGGCGAAAAAGTCTATTGGTTGGACAACCCTCGCAATGTCGACAAGATCGTCTGGGCAGTATACGGCGTATGCGTCCTGCTGTTGCTGGTCGACCCCTTCGTGCATAAGCACGGCCCATTCGGCATCGAGCACTGGCTGGGGTTTTACGCGATTTACGGCTTGTCGGCCTATGTAGGCCTGGTTCTGGCCGCCAAGCAGCTTCGCAAGCTCCTGATGCGCCCCGAGAGCTACTACGATGAGTGATATCTCGCCTGGGCTCGTGCTGATCCTCGGCGCGCTTTTCGTGCCGTTGCTGCGTGGACGGGCTCGAGCCGGCTACCTGTTGGCGCTGCCCGTCATCGCGTTCCTACACACCCTGACGCTGGATTACGGCGTGTTCGGTCAGCTCGAGCTGTTTGGCATGACGCTGACACCGCTACGGGTAGATAGGCTGAGTCTTCTGTTCGGTTATATCTTCCTGCTGGCCGCGCTGCTCGGAGTGATCTACTCGCTCCACCTCAAGGATACTGCCCAGCACATCGCCGCTTTGATCTACTCGGGCAGCGCGGTGGCAGCCGTATTCGCGGGCGATTTGCTCACCCTGTTTGTCTACTGGGAAGTCAGCGCTCTAGCGTCCGTATGCTTGATCTGGGCGAGCCGTACTGAGCGCGCTTACCGCGCCGGTATGCGCTACCTGGTCATCCAGATTGGTTCCGGTGTGCTGCTGCTCGCCGGCGTTCTGATGCTATATCAGCAGACCGGGTCGATCGCTTTCGATGCGATCGGATTGGATACCGCTGCGGGCAAGCTGATCTTCGTCGCGTTCGGCATCAAGTGCGCATTCCCGCTGCTTCACAATTGGCTTCAGGATGCGTACCCCGAAGCCACCGTAACCGGGGCTGTAGTGCTATCGGTCTTCACGACCAAGCTTGCGGTTTATGCGCTCGCCCGAGGCTACGCGGGTACCGACATCCTGATTCCGATCGGCGCCGTCATGACGGCGTTTCCGGTCTTTTATGCAGTGCTCGAAAACGACTTGCGTCGCGTGCTGTCCTACAGCCTGAACAACCAGCTCGGGTTCATGGTGGTGGGTATCGGCATCGGCACTGAACTGTCGCTCAACGGTACTGCCGCGCACGCTTTTTGCCACATCCTTTACAAGGCGTTGCTTTTTATGTCCATGGGCGCGGTGCTTTACCGCGTAGGCACGGTCAAGGCCTCCGAGCTCGGCGGCCTGTACAAATCCATGCCGTGGACTGCCGGGTTTTGCATCGTGGGCGCGGCGTCGATCTCCGCGTTTCCGCTGTTCAGCGGCTTCGTGAGCAAGGCGATGATTATGTCGGCCGCGATGGACGGAGAGTACCTCGTGACATGGCTGGTGTTGCTGTTCGCCAGTGCCGGCGTGGTCGATCATTCGGGCATCAAGGTCCCTTATTTTTCGTTCTTCGCGCATGATTCAGGGAAGCGCTGCGAGGAAGCGCCGATCAATATGCTGATCGCCATGGGCATCGCGGCGTTTCTATGCATCGCGATCGGTGTGTTTCCCGCGCCGTTGTACGGCATATTGCCGTTCGCAGTAGATTACCGCCCCTATACTCTGGCGCACGTCGTGTCGCAATTGCAGCTGCTAATGTTCGCGGTGTTGGCGTTCGTAGTGCTGATGCGTCGGGGGATCTATCCGGCGGAGATACGGGCGATAAACCTCGACTTCGATTGGACGTATCGCCGCGCCGGCGCCGCGATGTTGCGGTATCTGCATGGAGCGGCAAGCCTCGCATGGTCCGGCGCCGTGCGCCTCGGTGAGCAGGGCGTTTCGGCGCTGCTGTCGGGTTTGCGGCGCCATTCTGCGCCGCACGGTACCTTCGCTCGGGATTGGCCGACCGGTGTAGCGGCGCTGATGGTCACCTTGCTTTGTGCCGCGTACCTGCTCGCGAGCTACCTTTGAGCCGTCTGCCGCGGCGGCGCGTCAGTCCAGAACGAGCCGCCAGTTCCTTGTGTCGCTGACGATGCGCCCCGCCGTCGGCTCGCAGAAATGGCTGCCGATCACGGTCACGCCGCTGTCGCCAAAGCGCTCGCAGAAGGCGCGCCGCGTTTCGATTGCAAGCGCCTTGTCCGAGTCGGCGTTCATCGGCAGATCAGGACGGGCGAGCTGAATCGGGTGGTGCATGAGGTCGCCGGTGATTACCGCTTCCTCGCCGCGCGAGCGGATCAGCACGCTGACATGGCCGAGCGTATGTCCCGGCGTCGGAAACAGGCTGATCTCTTCGCAAACCTGATGCTCGGGCGGAACGAGGTCGACCAGCCCTGCGGCGACGACCGGATCGATCGCATCGGTAAAGTGATCGAAATGGCCGGCGCCCGACGCGCGCTCGGTCTGCCACTGGTCGTACTCGTTCTTGCCGAACAGGTAGCGCGCATTCGGGAAGGTCGGCACCCAGCGGCCGTCCTCCTCGCAGGTATTCCAACCGACATGATCGAAGTGCAGATGCGTGCAGAGCACAAAATCGACTCGCTCAGGATCGTAGCCCGCGGCCGTCAGGTCCTCGAGATAGTCTGACTGCATGTTTGTGAAGATCGGAAATTCCCGGACGCGCCCCTCGCCGATGCAAGTGTCGACGACAATAGTGCGGGTCGGCGTCTTTATCGCGAAAGCCTGGAATGAGATCCGCATGCGGCCTTCGGGCGTCACGAAATGAGGCGCGAGCCAAGGGTAGTGCTTGCCCATATCCGGCTCGCACTCGACGGACAGCATCGTGAACGGGTCCTCGTGGTCGTTGACCTCCACGATGCGCGTGACTTGCACGTCGCCGATTTGCCAGTGCCTGATGTGCTCTTTCGCCATCGTTCGCTCTCCGATATCGGGTCCCGGATGGACCGGCGAGGCGCGGCGCTCGCCAAGTCCTCCATGGTCGGTGCGCGAGCTCGTGCTCGGCCGCCGAGCCGGCAAGCTTAAACCAGAAACGCTCTTTGGCCACAAGAAGCGTGCGTCAGGCCGCGAGGATGATGAAAAGCGCTAGACGCGGGCGGGCGAAACGCATACCGTTCCGCATCACTCGACGAGACCCGCGAAGACGGGTGCGGGATTCAGGAGTCCGTCGCTCGGCGTCGGACGGGGAGAAGCGATGCCGAAGCATGCCGTAACGAGCACGTCGACCGCCTATCGGAACTACGTGCTATTCATTCTCGTGGTCGTCAATACGATCAACTTCGTCGATCGTACGGCCATCTCGGTGCTCGCAGGCGATATCCGCGCAGAATTCGGCATCTCGGACACGATGACCGGTCTCGTGATGGGCATCGCCTTTACGGCGTTCTACGCGATTCTCGGCTTCCCGATTGCCCGCCTGCTCGATCGGCGCCGCCGCACGACGATTCTCGCGGCGGTTCTCGTTATCTGGAGCGGCATGACTGCGCTGTGCGGCGCAGCGGCAAGCTTTCTGCAGCTTTTTCTGTTCCGTGTCGGCGTCGGTATCGGCGAAGCCGGCGCGGGCCCTGCGTCGCACTCGCTGATCGCGGACTATTTCCGGAAGGTGGATCGTCCGAGCGCGATCGGCTTCTTCTCGCTCGGCGTGCCGCTCGGCAATTTCCTCGGCATTTTTGTCGGCGGGTTGCTCGTCGGCCTGATCGGGTGGAGGTGGACCTTTGTTGCGCTCGGCTTGCCGGGCATTCTGATGGCGATCGTCGTTCTGCTCACGGTGCGTGAGCCCGCCCGCGGCGCGACCGACGATCCGGCCGACGCCGCGTTGCTGCGCGCGAGCGAAGACGTGCCGCTGTTCGAGAGCGTCAAGAACCTCTGGGCGAGCCCGACGTTCCGCGTAATGAGCTACTCGGCCGCGCTGTCGGCGCTGTGCGGCTACGGCATGAATCTCTGGATGCCGCAATTTTTAACGCGTATTCACGATCTGACCCCGGCGGACTACTCGTTCGCCCTGGGCGCCGCGATCGGCGTCGGGGGCGGCATTGGCGCGATGCTCGGCGGCGTGATCACCGGCCGGGCGGCCGAGCGCGATTCGCGCGCGTTTCTTACGCTGCCGGCGGCGACGATGGCGCTGTTCGCCGTTGCCATGGTCTTCGCTGTTTGGTCGCCCTCTCTCGTGGTCGTATATGCAGCGATCTTCGTTGCAGCGTTCGCGCAGTTCTACCTGATGGGGCCGTTCTTCGCCATCGTGCAGCGCCTCGCGCCGCTGCGCGGGCGGGCGGTCGCGACCGCGTTCTTCTTCTTTATTCTGTCATTTGCCGGGCTCGGCTTCGGTCCCGCCTATGTCGGCGGGATGAGCGACTTCTTCCAGCAGGCTTATGGCGAGGCGGAGGGTTTGCGTCTCGCAATGGGGACGCTGTCGCTCATCTCGTTGATTGCCGCGGGCATTGCGTTCTTCGGCCGCAACGCCATCGTGCACGACGCGGAGAAGATCGACGGCACCGCGGCAGCTCCCATTTGATCGAGCCGCGACCCGGGCTCCGGGTTGGCAGCTGACGGGAAATTGGGGTCAGAGCCGGGTCAGAGCCCAATTCCTCCGGAATTGGGCTCTGACCCCATTATTCCTGACCCCATTATTCGGGCGGACTCCGTCACTCGGTCGGCCCGGTCGGTCCCGGGTAGCTCACTTCCTCGAGCCTGCCCGTGTCGACGTCGTAGACGAAGCCGCGCGCGGAAATCGCATCCGGGCCGCTCGCCGGCAGCCACGGGTGATTCAGAACCGCCGAGATGCCTCGTCGCACGTCCCAGCGCAGACGTTCTCTCGCATGCTCGTCGTCCGCGTCGAGCGGCTGCGGGCCACCTCGAAACGCGTGGAAGGCTTCGGGCGTCGATGCGGAGTGGCCGCTGCTCACGAACTTGCGTCCGGTCGCCTGTCCGAGCAGCTTCTCGGCCGCGACGTCGCCTTCGAGGCCCGCTTTCAGCAGATCGTCGGTGAACGCGAGCATGCCGCAGCGCGTGTGGTGAATCAGCACGAATTCCTTCGTGTCGAGCAGGTGGTGAGAGATGATGAGATTGCGAATCGCATCCTCGTTGATGACGCCGCCCGCGTTGCGGATCACGTGCGCATCTCCGGTCTGAAGCCCAAGCAGATCTTCGACGTCGATGCGGGCGTCCATGCATGCTACGACCGCGAGCCGCTTCGCGGGCTGGATCTTCTGTTTGCCGGGATGCCTGGCTTCGTGCAATGCCTCGCCTTTCGCATACCGTTCGTTGTTCTTCAGATACTGATCGATGATGCTCGCCATGACGCTCTCCCGTCTATCAGATTTTCGTGACGAGGGTACGACGAGGCTTGGCAGCCTGCCAGACGAAATGGGTCGAAGCATATTCCGCCGCACAAGCGGCCGACGGAGCGGTGCAAGACCGGGAGAACTAAGGGGCTTACGGCACGACGATAGGGCTGCTGCGGATCCTATCCGGCAGTGCCGGGTTCACCATGAGATCGTGGGCATAATTAGCTTGTTGGCACATGTATTCGAAAAGCTCTTCGCCCTCGCGCCATGCAAGCGTCATCCGGCCTTCCACGGGCGCGTCGTATGCGATTTCGTCTTCCATTACGAACGTGTATTCGACCGTCTCCGCGTCCACACGCTCAAAATACTCTGTGACGTGCACGGCCTCGGTATGCGGAAGGCCCATGCGCTCGAACCAGAAGCCCTCGTTGTAGCCGACGGAATCGACGACCAGCGTGTCGCCGTCCCACCAGCCGATGTTGTGTCCGTAATAGGTCGGTGTGACGTTCTCCGGATGGGAGCGCCCATCCATGAAGATCTCTCGGAAGGCGTGCGGCCCGCCGATGTCGAAGATGTAGATCCGGCCAAGCTCCTCGAACTCGACGATCTCCACGCCGTACGGCGTGAGGAACTGACGAATCGCGCCGGAAGGCTTGCAGCGAGCGTGCGGCTCGAGATCATGCTCCTGCCGGGAGTCGAACAGGCCCTGTGCCCAAGGCTTGAACTGAATCGCATCGACATTGAAGAAGGGCCTGCTGGAGCCATACACCGGAATCCAAAGCCCGCTCTGCTGGCCATCGAAGGCTTCGAGGGTCGCCTCGCCTGAGCTTGCGGCCGCGCCTCCGTCGCCCGACTGGGCGTGCACGGCACAGATCGGCAGCAAAACGAATCCCGCGGCGAGTGCCGCCGTACGGAAGCCAAGCATTGATATTTCTCCCCACTGCCGGGTTGGAACGGCCCCACGGCCCGATTGGGCGGTACCGGTAAATCAGACCGGCGGCGGCCTTAAAGGCGCGCCGCCGATCAGTCCCCCTGCCGTGCTCACGATCGCTGGATCGTCGTGGTCCCTTCCCCCGTGCGTGAACGGTACCACCACAACAGCACGTGCGGCAACGCCGCGGGGGCGCTATCTCGGTGCCGGCCGCCCGCCGCCGCCCGCGCCGAAGCTCGGGTAGTCCGCGGGGTTCACGAACAGGCGATCGAGGAACAGATCAATAGATGCTGCCATCACGTCGATGGCGTCGAGCGCGCTGTTGTCGAACGCGTGATCCGCGCCTTGGATCAGAGTCATAGCGGTCGGCACGCCGAGCTCGTGCAGCTGATTGAAGAAATCGATGCTGGACGACATTGGTACCGTGGCGTCCGCAGTGCCGTGGATGAAGATGGTCGGTGCGAAGTTAGCGGAGATATAGCTCGTCGGCGATGCGGCCGCGAGATTCTCCGGCGTCGCCTCGCCCTCGGCGAACAGCCCCCGCGCGGTCTGTGCGCTCGCGAGCGGGTAGACGCCGATGCAAGCCTGCACGTCGGAGCTGACATCAGCATTCCCGCCATCTCCTTCGAACTCTGCCATCCCATTCGTGCCGGCCGCCATCAGCGCGAGCATGCCGCCGGCGGAGTAACCGGCTACCGCGATCTTATCGGCGTCGACGCCGATGCGGTCCGCGTTGGCCCGCGTCCAGCGAATGGCGGCCTTGGTGTCGTGAATTTGCGCTGGCCACAAATCCTGGCTCTGCAAACGATAGGTGGCGGAGACATTCGTGTAACCGAGGCGCCCGAGCGCGCGGATGTCGTTGACGATATAGCCGGCGTTCTTGTTGCCGACGAAGAAGCCGCCGCCGAACAAATGAACGATGGCCATTCGCTTCGGCGTCACCCCTTCGGGCGGATGATAAACATCGAGCAGCAGCTCGAGGTCCCCGCCCATGCCGAACACGATGTCGCTTTCGACGCGTAAATCCCCCGTATCAGGCCGCGCTTGTGCTTGCGCGTGCGCGTTGGCGGATACCGCTGCAAGTGCCGGTGCTGCGGCCAGCATGCCGGTGGATTGCACGAACCTGCGTCTGCTGATCTGATCCATTCTTATTCCCCCTCGACTTCGAGTCGCCCCGCGAAGGCGAGGCCAGTCAGCAGATCATAATGGATCTACCTCCCGAATGACGGGCCGCTGCGGGCCGGTTGCGCCCCCGCTTGCGCCCCCGCTTGCGTCCAACCTCGACGCTGCGGTCCAATCCGGCATGTTCGCTATCGGACGAGGGTATCGTGAGTTCGTGGATCGCGCCGGCCATCGTCGCGCTGCTCGCTGCATGGGGTGTCTTCGCATTCAATCGTCTGGTGCGCTTGCGCAACCAGATGCGTTCCGCCTGGGCGGACATCGATGTTCAGCTCACCCGCCGCCACGATCTCGTCCCGCAGCTCGTCAACGCGGTCGCGGCGTATGCGGGCCATGAGCGCGCCGTGCTGACGGCCGTCACCGAGCTGCGTGCCGAAGCGCTGCAGCAGACGAGCCCGGCGCGGCTCGCGGCGGTGGAGTCGGCGCTCGAGCAGGCGCTGTCGCGAGTCTTTGCGTTGCAGGAGGCGTACCCGGCGCTCGAGGCGAGCGGCAACTTTCTCGAGCTGCAGCGCGAACTCGTCGAGATCGAAGAGCATCTGCAGTACGCGCGGCGCTTCTATAACGGCGCCGTGCGCGACTATAACGATACCGTGCAGCGCGTGCCGGACATGGCCGTCGCACGCCTGTTCGCCTTCGAGAGCGGCGAGTTCTACCAGGCGCAGGAGGGCGAACGCGCCGCCGTGCAGGTGCAGCTCTCGTGAGAGCTCCCGCCGCGCATTTGACGACGCTGCTGGGCACGTTGGTCCTCTCGCTGCTCGCCACGCTTGCCTGGGCACAGCCGGGTGAGCGCATCCTGAATTACGACATCGAGATCGACATTCGGCCGGACGGCAGTCTCGTCGTCACGGAGCACATCACGGTGCGCGCGGAGCAGAACCGCATCCGTCGCGGCATCTATCGCGATTTTCCGACCCGCTACCGTGATCGTTACGGCAATCGCGTCGTCGTCGACCTCGACGTGCTGGGTGTCGAGCGCGACGGGGCGAGCGAGCCGTGGTTCACCGAACGGTTGTCGAACGGCGTCCGCATCAACACGGGCAACGACGACGTGTTGCCGCGTTTCCCGGCCGAGTATCGCTATACGCTCCGCTACCGCACGAGCCGGCAGCTCGGTTTTTTTGCAGAGCATGACGAGCTTTACTGGAATGCGATCGGCACGGGCTGGGACTTCCGTATCGATGCCGGTACTGTCGAGGTGCGGTTGCCCGAGCCCGTGCCGGTCGGGCAACTGACTCCCGAAGGCTATACCGGCCCGCAGGGCGCGTCGGGTCAAGCTTATCGAGCGGAGATCGTCGCACCGGGCACCGCCCGCTACGAGTTCACCGAGCCGCTCGCGCCGCGCGAGGGGTTCACGATCGTGCTGTCATTTCCGAAGGGCATCGTCGCTCCGCCTACGCAGGCCGAGCGGGCGGGATGGCGGCTGGCTGATAACGGCGGGCTGCTCGTCACGCTCGTCGGCTTCCTGGTGCTGATCGCATATTGCACAGCCCGATGGCGGAAGGTCGGCCGAGATCCCCGCCGCGGTGTGATCATTGCGCGCTATGAGCCGCCCGCGGGACGTTCCCCGGCGGAGTTGCGCTTTCTGCGGCGGCGTAGCTACGACCCGCGATGCTTTACGAGCGATCTGCTGGCGGCGGCGGTCGATGGTCAGGTCGAGATCGAACGTGAACCGCGCAGGCTGCTCGGCGATCGGTGGTACGTGCAACGCGTGGGCCGCGGCGGTTCCAGCACCGCGCTCCCCACCGTCTCGGCGCTGGCCGCGCAGCTTTTCAAGCGCGACGGCCGCCTCGAGCTTGCGAAGAAGAATGCGAGCCGACTGCAGCAGACGCGGACGGTGCATTCGAAGGCGCTGGACAATCGCCTGCACGGTAGCCATTTTCGTCGCCACGTGGGCAGCGCCGTGGCTGCGGCCGCGATCGTGGTGTCGACCGGGGTCCTCGCGTTCGCTGTTAACGGCGTTACCGGCGGCGCCGGTGTACCGGCCATCATCGCAGCGCTGATCGCAATGGGCATCGTCGTGGCCCTGTTCGCATGGCTCGTGCAGGCGCTGACGCCGGAGGGCCGCTGTCTGCTGGACGAAGCGCAGGGGTTGAAGCTCTACCTGAGCGTCGCGGAACGGGACGAGCTCGCGGCGATCAGTGGTCCGGGAGGCGATCTTGAGTTGAACGCCGAACGCTACGAGCGGCTTCTACCGTATGCAGTCGCGCTCGACGTCGAGGAAGCGTGGACCGAGAAGTTCACGGCGGCGGTCGGCGCGGCAGCAGCGGCGGAAGCGACTGCCCGCATCGCGTGGTACCGCGGCGGCCGCGCGGACAACCTCGGCGGCATCGCGAAGGCCGTCGGAGCCGGGCTGAGCGCGTCGATTGCGTCGGCGTCCACTCCGCCCGGCAGCAGCTCGGGTGCGGGGGGAGGAGGGTTTTCGGGCGGCGGAGGCGGCGGCGGCGGAGGCGGCGGCCGCTAGTGGCGTCACGCCCATTCAACGGGCGAGCATATCTGTGCACGAGCCGTAACGGCCGCGCCCCTGTCCGCTGCCGCTTTGCCTGATACGATGGTCGTCGGGGACGTGGAGGGCTCGATATGCAAAAGCGCATTAGAATCCGGGAGACCTACGAAGAGATCGTCACGATCCAAACCAGCGACGCGGCGGGCACTTATCGCGTCACGTGGCATCGCATCGATGGCCCGCACGAGGAGTTCGACGTCACGCCGACGGACGAAGAAACCGTCGACGAAGCCGTCGCACGGGATCTGAAAGCGCGACTTGGGCCTTAACCGCAGCTTGCGCGTCATCGATGAGCTTGCCGCTACCTGGCCTCGAAGGGAAAGTCGCGATCGTCACGGGTCATGCGCAAGGCATAGGCCGCGCGGTGCATGGCCTGCTGACCGAGAGCGGTTGCTCGGTGCACGGCATCGATCTTCCGGACTGCGACCTTAAGAGGTTGGAGCAGATCGGCGGCTGGGTCGATGCCATCGCTGCCGAGGCGGGCCGCATCGACATTCTCGTGAATAACGCCGGCATCACTAACATCGGCGGCATTCTCGAGACTCCGCTTGCGGAGCTGGACGAAGTTCTAACCGTGAACTTCAAGGCGCCGTTCATGATGATCCAGGCCGTGCTGCCGCACATGTTGACGCAGCAGTCCGGCTCGGTCGTGAACAATGCCAGTGATCAGGCGCTGGTCGGTAAACGCTACAGTGCCGCGTACGGCGCAAGCAAAGCGGCGCTCGCGCAGCTGACGAAAAGCGCCGCGCTCGACTTCGGGCCGTACAACATTCGCTTCAACTGTATCGCTCCGGGCAGCACCGACACGCCGATGCTGCGCCGCGTGCTGAGCGAGCTGCACGAGCGGTATCCGAACGTCTATCCGCAGGATAACGAAAGCTTCTACAGAGACTCGATCGCGCTGAAGCGGTTCGCCGCGCCGCATGAGATCGCATGGGTGGTGGCGTTCCTCGCGTCTGACGCGTCATCGTTCATGACCGGGACAGTGATCCCGATCGATGGAGGGTTCACGGCGCAGTGAAATCGGTGCTCGTCACCGGCGGGTCGCGCGGCATCGGCCTTGCGATCGTCGACCGGTTCAAGACGGCCGGCTGGCGCGTGGCGGCGTGCGCGCGTGCGCGCGAGCACCTCGCCGGGAACCGCGCCGACGTGAAGCTCGCCTGCGATGTGGCCGACGCCGAAGCAGTGCGTCGCAGCATCGCGGCCGTCGTGCGCGATCTCGGCGCAATCGATGTGCTTGTGAACAGCGCAGGGCTTGCCGGCTCGAACCCGCTCGACGCCGACAGCGACGA
>CAZFJU010000066.1:0-18775 GCA_964518995.1 uncultured Gammaproteobacteria bacterium | reverse complement strand
TCGCCGTCGTCGGCGCGCTTGATGATCTCGATCACCTCGAGCTCGTTGCTGAACTCCATCATCGAGTGGCTCAGCGTCCAACCCTGCACATTGGCGGTCCAGCTGATCAGCGTGTCGTCGTCCCAGAAACCCACCGTCTCGCCGTACCACTGCGGCAGCGGCTGGCTATGTTGCTGTCCGATCAGCACTTTGCGGATGAAATTGTCGGCGACGCCGCCGAGGAACTGCACCTGCTTCGGCGTGACGAGCACTTCGAGGTCGCGAATCCCCCATACGTACCACCAGCGCATGAGACCTTCCGGATAACAGAATGAAGCCATCCAGTACGGCGCGTTGTTCACGGCCTCGTGGTAGTTCATCTGCGTCATCCGTTCCTGGTACTCGGGCGTGAGCACCGAGAGCATCGTCGCGGTCTGGATGATCGAGCCGTTCAGCCACTGGCCCTCGGGCGACCGCGCGAACGTGCCGCGAAAGTACCAGCCGTCCCAGTCGGGCAGGGTGCTTCGCGTGTGGTTCGTGACGCCGCCGTCGCGCTCCGCTTCGGCGCGCAGCGCCTCGTAATGCTCCTCGGCCGTCTGGTACGGATATGGGCTGACGATCTCCTCGACATCGACGCCGTAGCTGCAATCGCCCCAGTGGCCGACGCGCTGCTGCACCCACATGCTCGTGAGCTGTGCGGGTGTGTTGCAGCGCGTGTAGCGAGGATCGGTCCAGTACTCGCGATCGAAGTAGAAGTTCTCGGTCGTGAAGAGGTCGACCGGCAGCGGCTCGATGCCGGGCGGCGGCTCGGGGCCGTCGTGCCGCTGGGCGGCGGCCGGATGTGCGAGCTGGAGCGCAAGAAATGCCGTAACGAGAGTTGATGGTCGCATCGCTGGGCTCCGCTAGTCGTTCACGCCGAGGTACACCTGGCCGGTCTCCGGGGTGCAGCCGCCGCTCGGCATCGACGTGCCGCAATTCACGATCGGAGTGCCGTTCGGCATCGCGCCGAACGTCTTGCCGTTGCGGAGTGGATTCAACTGCACCGAGATGATCGTTCCGACCGGGAAACTATCCGGCGTGACCCCTTGGCGCGCGATGCGCGCGGCAGGCCCGGTCTCGACGCCCCACATCACTGGGTTATTGTCCGCATCGAGCACGGTATCCCCGTTCGAATCGACGACCTCGAACAGAAGCTGTGCGTGATTCGCGCCAGGGATGAAGCGCGTGAGCTTGCCGGTCATCGTCCGCACCTCGCTTTGGTCGTACATCGCGAACGAGTGATGGGCATGGGCGGACGAATGCCAGACAATGGCCGAGACCGCAAGCGCTGCGGCAGCCGAGAGTGCCGATCGATTTGAACGACGTGTGATCATGGTCTGCTCCTCGTTGCGGGGGTGGCGGCGCGGACGATCTGCTGGTCGATCGCGCCGAAAAGCGGGGTGTCGCTCGTCGGCAAGCGCGCCTGCATCCGGACGCGCTCGCCAAAAGCCAGAAACGGCGTCGCCGGCGCGCCGTGGTCGATGATCTCGATCGCGCGGCGCTCGGCGATGCAGCACGAGCCGTATGTGCAGTAGCCGCTGTGCGATACGGTGCCGGAGCCGATGATCGTGCCGGCCGCGAGCATGCGCGTGCGAGCCGCATGGGCGATCAAGTCATCGAAGCCGTACGCCGCCTCGGTCGCCGGCACTGCACCGAACGGCTCGTCGTTCCGCCAGACCTCGAGCGTCGCGGCGATGCGACCGTTCGACCATGCCGTGCCGAGCTCGTCGAGCGTCACTGCGACGGGGGCCACGCTGCACGCGGGCTTCGCGTGAATGAAGCCGAACCCGGTCCTCATCTCGAGCGGCGCCATCCGGCGCAGCGACCAATCGTTGATCTGCACCGCGAGCCGGATGTGGCGGGGCGCGTCCGCGGCGTCGATGCCGAGGGGCACCTCGCCGGTGATGACGCCGAACTCGCCCTCGAAGTCGATTCCGTCCTGCTCGGATGGAAAAGGCACGTCCTCGGTCGGTGCCAGGAAGCAATGCGACATGCCCTGATACATCAGCGGACCGTCGCTCTGAATCGGCGGCGTGTCGAACGCTCGCTGCATCAGCTCGGCATGTGTCGGGAACACCGAGCCGTCGAGCCACTGCCACGCGCGCCGCAGCGGTGCCCCGAGCGCGGCGGCGGCGAGCGGCCGCGTGTCCGCAATAGCCCGCTCGTTCAATCGCTCGTACCGCGCTTCGAGCGCGGCCGCCGTTTCGTCCCAGCGGTCGAGGGCCTCCTGCAGGGTGTCGGCGATGCCGTCCGCCGGCGTGCAAAGCTCGAGATCACGCGACACGATGAGCAACCGGCCATCGGCGGCGCCGGTCAACTCGGTCGCCAGCTTCATGCGAGCGACTCGTCGAAGCGGCCGTCGATCAGAATGAACGCGATGCGGCACGGCTTGCCCGATCGGTTCGCCCAGCCGTGATTCGTGCCGCGCTGGATCACGATGTCTCCGGCGCGGGCCACGGTCTCGCCTTCGTCCAGAATGAGCGTGATCTCGCCCTCGAGCACGATGCCGTAGTCGATCGTCTCGGTGCGGTGCATGAACGCGTGCCGGGATCCGCTTCCGGTATGGGAGGCCGCGTCGGCCGCGCCGACCTCGGCAAAGTGCGCGCGCGCCTGCTCCGGCGTCAAAGTGCTGAGGCTCGGGTCGTCCGGCGGGACGTCGAGCACACGGATACGGGTGCCGTTCTTCGGCGGTGCCAGCGTGATGTCGTCCTCGTGCGGCTCGCCGCTCGCGTGGTCGATACGCGCCGGCGTTTCACGGGTATTCCAGATCTCGTAGAACATGGGCCCGAGCTCGCCCCCGATCCGCGCCGCCCGCGGCGGCGGCCCGTCCTCGACGATCACTGAGCGTCCGTGAGCGTCGTGGCCCGTGACGATTCGGCGAAAAGGTGCTTCACTCATTGCCTTCAGCGCTCCGATTGGCCTGCGGCCGATCCGCCGAGCGTCTCAGCGAACCAGTCGGCGATGTAGTCGCGCGCGAACGTCATGTTGTCGGCGCCGACGTGCTCGACGCCGCCCTCACGCGCAGTGAGGATCTTGAGCTCGCGGCGCGCGCTGTTCACGAGCTGCTCATACGTTCGGCGGGCGTAGTCGAGCGGAATTTGCCGGTCGCGCTCGCCATGCACCACGAGAAATGGGGCTTCGATCCGGCCGAGTATTCCGTCGAGCTGCATGCCGGCGGCTTTGGCGAAAAAGTCGTCCATATCGGTCGCGCCGAATACCCACATGACGTGGTTCCAGTAATGTGGAACCGGGCGCTCGCCTTCGCGCTGCAGACGTTTGCGCTGCACATCGGCCCAATCGTGGTTGCCGCCCCACGCCGCGCCGCTCGCGAAACGCGGCTCGAATGCCATCGCACGCGGTGTGAAGTAGCCGCCGAGCGAGATGCCGACCATGCCGATGCGTGCGGCATCGACGTCGTCGCGCGCCGCGAGCCACTCGTAGCACACGCTCGCCCAGCGCTCGCTCTCGTGCGTGGCATGCAAGCCCTGAAGCCGTAGCGACTCGCCCGTGCCGGGTTGATCGACGGAAAGGGTGGCAATGCCGCGGCGCGCGAGCGCGTGCGGGAGCCACGACCAGTAAAGCAGCTCTTTGCAGCTGTCGAGGCCGTTCACGTAGAGCACGCACGGCGCCTGATCGGCGCTACCTTCCGCGCGCGTGAGCAAGGCCGGCATGGCACCACCCGCATACGGAATTTCGACCCGCTCGGCGTTCTCGCGGCCGATCGCCACGGCGTGACGGAATGCGCGCTGCGCTTCGGAGTAGGTGTGCTCGCGCCCGGGATGTCCATGGCCCTGCATGCGCTCGGCGACGAGATAATAGAGCGCTGCGCGCTGCAGCTTCGTCGCGGCCGAGAGCAGCCGGCCTCTAGCCTCGTCCTCCGCCGCGAGCTCGATGAGGTTATCAGCTACGGCGACCCATTGCGCGAGGAACTCCGCCGTGCCGGCATCTTCGCCGCGCGCGGCGGCGTCCAGCAACGGCCGGCACATGTCCTCGATCTCGCCGATCTGCCCGCCGCTGCCCAGCGCGATGTTGACCGACAGGTTCCAGACGTAGTTGCTCGGGAAATACTGGAAGAGCGCCATCGGACTTAGATGCCCGCCGGCTGAAAGAGGCCTTTGTCGGCCTCCGGGGTCGGCATCGCCTTCGGGCCGCCGACGCCGGTGCCCCATTGGTCCATGATGCCGGGACCGGGCTGATAGACCTGCGGCTCCCATGTCGCCTCGTCCACTCGCTCGAGCTCGGCCGTGTACTCGACGGCGAAACCGTTTGGCGTGACGAAGTAGCTGAACGCATTGTTGCCAGCCGTATGCCGGCCGGGGCCCCAGCGGATCTCGACGTCTTCGTCACGGAGCCGAGCGACGCCGCGCATCATTTCGTCGACGTTCGCGAGATCGTAAGCCACGTGGTTGAGGCACGGCGGGCCGGGCAGCAACGCGATGCGGTGGTGCCACTCGTTGCAGCGCAGAAACACCATGAACTCGCCGAGCCAGTCGCTCACGCGGAAACCGAGCACGTCGACGAAGAACTGCGCCGCCGCCGTGTGATCCGGCGAGTGCAGCACGATATGGCTGATCTGCTCTGGGATCGCTTCACGCGGAGCGATGGGCCGTGCGGTGCCCCGCTCGACATCGCTCGAGACCTCGAACGGCAAGCCGTCCGGCGAAAAGAACCGGAAACCGTAACCGCCGCCGAGCGTCGCAAGGGGGCTGGGCCGATGGACGATGCGGCAGCCTGCGGCTTCGACCTTCGCAAAGAGCGCGTCGACGTCCGCGGCGCTCGGCGCGGCGAGCGCAATCACGTCGACGCGTTTGTCGTTCGCATGCCGCAAGCGCAGCACGAAAAGCTCGTCGTGCCCCTCGGTCGCAAAGTAGATCAACCCGTCACGCTCGGCGACCTCGCGCAGACCCCACTTGTTGGCGTAAAACTGCCGTTCTGCCTCGACGTCGGGGACCGCGAAGCCGACGTAGCGAATTTCGCTGACTCTGGACACTGTCGTCTCCTCGAAGCTCGCGCGCCGATCAGATCGGCGCCGCGATCACCTCGAACATCTCCTGCGTGGCTTTCGCCTGGTCGATCGGCGGCAGCAGGCCGAGCTGGCTGTCGCCGATCGCCTTCGACTGCTCGACGATGTAGCGGCAGCGCGCGAAGCGCCTGCGGCGATAGGCGACGAATGCTTCCTCCGGATCCGCGGCGCGAGCAAGCTCTTCGGCAAGCACGATCCCGTCCTCGATCGCCATGCCGGCACCTTGGCCAAGGTGCGGGGTCGTCGCATGCACGGCGTCGCCGAGCAATACGACGCGGCCGCGGTGCCAGTCACCCGCAACGAGGATCCATTGGAGCGGCTTGTAGACTACAGCCGCGCTGTCGGTGATTCCGCTTGCGTACGCTGCAATCGCAGGTGGCGCATCGCGCAGCTTGTCGCGCATCGCTTCTGCGAGGCGGCTCGAGTCGTAGTGAGGATTACCGGGCTCCGGCGTCGTCAGGAAGAGGTACATGAGCCCGGCGCCGAGCGGCACGAGTCCCATGCCTTTGGGGCCGGCGTAGGCATGTAGACTCACCACGTCGGCCGGACGCGGAAAGTTGTGGCGCCATACGCCTTGACCGGTAAATTGCGGGCGCGGCGCATTTGGAAAGAGCTGCTGACGGGTGCTCGAGTGCAAGCCGTCGGCGCCGATGACCACGTCGTAGCGTGCCGCGGCACCGTCCGAGAAGGCGACTTCAACCTTGTCGCCCAAATCCTCGATCGCGTTCGCCGTCACGCCGAGCCGGATGCTTGCGCCCGCCGCCTGGGCGCAGCGGCCAAGCACCTCGTGCAGTGCCCGGCGTCCGATGCCGATATTGGCCGGATACTCGGCGACAAGCTTGGGCGAGGGCACCTTCGCAAGATGGTCGCCCGCCGGCGAGAACACGTCCACGTGATCGAAGCCGAACCCGGCTTCGATATACTCCCGGACGATGCCGAGCTCGGCCATCGCACGTAGCACGTTCGCTTGCTGAATGATGCCGACGCCATAGACCGACCACGCGGCATCGCGCTCGATCATATCGACGGCAAAGCCGCGCTTGCCAAGCGCAATCGCCGCAGTCAGCCCGCCGATGCCGGCGCCAATAATAAGAATGCGCCCCTCGCGCATTGCTTCCCCCGTTTCGCGCCGCTGATAGCGGATTCGCCAGCAGTCGTATTCATCAAGTGTACGTTTGCGCGAGGATAAGTGAGATTTATTGTTTTGATCGAAAACGATTCACGGCATGGATTCCTCGCGGAGCGCGGCGGCGCGCTCGAGAATGCGCTCCAAGAACCACTGCACGCCGCCGTCCGTCTCGCGGGCGGCGTGGTACTGCACCATCTCGCGCATTCGCGGAAACGCAAAAGGCAGCGGCGCAATCGCAAGAGGATGCTTGTCGATCATGATTTTTGCCAACCGCTCGTGCATGAGCGCCAACCGTTGCGTATTCGGTAACAGCCACGGCACGGCGAGAAAGGACGAGCACACGACGTCGACGCGCCGCCGGCGATTAAGCTCCCCCATCTCCTGTTCCGCGAAGGACGGCGCCTGGCTCAGCGCGATGATGACTTGGCCTTGCTCGAAGAACGATTCCTCGGTCAGGGGCGCGCGAAACACGGGGTTCTTCTTCCACCCGACCACCACGTGACGTTCCTCGAACAGCAGGCGCGTCGGGTGCTCCTTCGCGGTGTACTGTTCCGGCGTCAGTAGAAAGTCGATCTCGCCTCGCTCGAGCGCCGGCAAGGCATCAGGCGACGGCGGCCTGATCTCGATGCGCAAATTCGGCGACGTCTTCTCGAGCTCCGCGAGCAGCGGCAACAGCAACACGACCGTTACATAGTCCGATGCGCAGATGCGAAACGTCCGCTGCGACGTGGCGGGATCGAACACCGTCGAAGCGGAGATCAGGGCTTCGATGTCGGAGAGGGCCTTCTCGACGATCGGCGCGATGCCTTGGGCGTGCGCGGTCGGCACCATTCTTTTGCCGCGCGCGACGAGGATGTCATCATTGAAGTACTGGCGCAGCCGTGCGAGAGCTGCGCTCGTGGCGGGTTGGCTCAGATGCAGCTGCTGCGCCGCTTTGGACACGCTGCGCTCGCGCAGCAAGGCGTCCAATACAACGAGAAGATTGAGGTCGAATCGCTTGAACCGCATTGTGCCCACCTATCCGCGGGATCATTCGTTTGCCATTAGATCAATAAATCGCAATGATGGAAGATAGCGCCGGTCACGGTTAGATATCGCAGATCTAACGCCGTCCCCGCCAAAGTCTTAGCCGGTGGGGGCGGGCGTTGCTAGACTTCTCGTCGAGCGAGGAGGGGGAGGATGACATGACGACTTGGCTCTCGAAGTGCTCCGTCGCGCTCTTACTCTTGGGTGGGGCGGCATTCGCGCACCACTCGGCGCCCGCCTTTTATAAGGTCGACGAGCGCATTACCGTCAGTGGCACCGTCACCGAGTTTCGGTTCACGAACCCGCATGCGATTCTCAAGCTGGAGGCCGTGGGCGAGGACGGCGAGAAGCAGGAGTGGACGGCGGAGACCACGTCGCCGTCGGTGTTGCGGCGCCGCGGCTGGAGTCAGGCGAGCTTCACGCCCGGCGAAAAGGTCAAGCTCGAAGGGATGCCGTCCCTCGACGGCAGCTATCTGATGCGCATTACGCGCGCGTTCCGCGAAGACGGAACCGAGATCGGCGTGCCTCCGGGGACGAACAACTGATATGCGAGCCACGAACGTTTTCTTTGCGATCGTCGGAGCCGCTATAGCGGTCACGTTGGCGCCGGTACGCGCTGACGCGCAGTCGCCGGAAGGCCACGGCATCGCCGGCTTCTGGTCTATGGCTCCGGGGCCGATGCCGCCTCGTCGTGACGCGACGCCGGAGGAAGCCGAGCTGATCGCGCACTTTCCCGAAGGGGCGGTCCTGCTTGGCGACTCGGGCGCGACCGAGTTTCCGCCAGGAGACTACGGCGGGCTCGAGGTGCACGCCGACTTGCAGGAAGCGGCGAAGGATTACGATCCGGAGAACCAGACCGATGTCGCATTGACCTGTCGGCCGCCGGGCTTGATCTACTCGATGCAGGGGCCGTTTCCGATCGAGATCTTCGAAGGCCGCGACCTCATCGTCATCAAGCTCGAGTACTTCGATCTCGTGCGGGTCATCTTCATGAACGAAGCCGAGCACCCCGACGACTGGCCATATTCCCATGTCGGCCATTCATTCGGCCGCTGGGAAGGCGACACGCTCGTGGTCGATACGGCAAAGCTTCTGCCGGGGACCCTATTCAACAACGGTGTCGATTACACCGACGACGTGCGTCTGCTTGAACGGTTTCGTCTCGCCGATCCGGATACCCTGATCGTGTCGCAGCAGTTCGAGGATCCGGGCTCGTTCTCTGGCACGGCTGCACGGATCATGTCGTTTCGGCGCGGCGAGGACCACGTCTATCCGTACGACTGCGACCCGACGTACGGTCTCGCAATCGAGTCACGCCAAGGCCCCGAGTAGCCCGCTCTGGTTGGAGACCGACGATGAAAGTTCGCACAGCTCTTCATTCGACTGTATTCGTCCTCACGCTGGCCGCCGGGCCGGTGCTCGCGCAGCCTGGGCCGACCTCCGGAGCGGCGGTCCAGAGCGAGGCTTGGATGCCGGGCGAGACGTTCACGCAGTGTCGCAATTGCCCGGAGATGATCGTTCTCCCGGCCGGCACGTTCACGATGGGCTCGCCGCCGGATGATCCGATGCGGCGCGATAACGAGCGGCAGCAAGAAATTACGTTCGAGCGTCCGTTCGCGATGTCGACGACGCCTGTGACGTGGAACCAATGGGAGGCGTGCGTGCGAGACCGATGGTGCGACGGTATTGCAGTCGAGACCGCGCTCGCGACGCTGCCGAGCGGCGAGCGGAACCCGAGCTTTGAGGATCGCGGGCGCGGCATCCGCCCCGTGGTCGGAGTCAGTTGGTACGACGCACAGACATTCGTCGGCTGGCTGAATGCAAAAGCCGGCGAGGACGATGCGTACCGCCTGCCGTCGGACGCAGAGTGGGAATACGGGGCGAGGGCGGGCACATCGACCACCTTTCCATGGGGCGATGAGATTGACCACGACTACGGCAACTTCGGCTCCGATGAGCAAGGCCGTCTCGGCGGCAAAGCCGAAGGCCGGGACGTCTGGCTCGACGAAACGTCTCCAGTCGCGTCGTTTCCGCCAAACGCTTTCGGCCTGTACGACATGCACGGCAACGTCTTCGAATGGGTCGAGGATTGCTACGAAGCCGACCGCGCGCATGCGCCGGCGGACGGCTCCGCGAACCGGGAAGGCAACTGCGCCAATCGTATCTTTCGGAGCGGAACGTTCCTGAGCAACCCGTACATGCAGCGCTCTGCGCGGCGCGGTGCGCCGTACGCGGCGACTCAGCGCGGAAGAAACTATCTCGGCTTTCGCGTCGTCAAGACGCTCGAATAGTGGCCGCCTCCCGCGCGTGGAACTCCGGCACCTGCGTTACTTCGTCGCCGTTGCAGAAGAGCTGAGCTTTACCCGCGCGGCGGCCCGTCTGCACACGGCCCAGCCGTCACTGAGCCAGCAGATCCGGCAACTCGAGAAGGAGCTCGGCGTCGAGCTGCTCGATCGCAGCCGCCACCACGTGGCGGTCACGAACGCGGGCAGGGTGTTCTTGCAGCAGGCCAAAGATATCCTCGGTCGAGTGGAGCATGCCGCGAAGCTCGCGAGGCAGGCCGCGGAAGGTCTCGCGGGCGAGCTCTCGGTCGGGACGTTCCCGTCGGCCGATGTCAGGATACTGCCGGAGCTTAGGCCGCTGATCGCCGAGCATATGCCCGATCTTCGGCTGCTCCTGCACAGCAGATACGCGGTGGAGCCGCTGGCGGGCCTCCAGGCGGGTACGCTCGACGTCGCTTTCATGCGGTACCCGGACGATGCCGCCGGGCTCGAGGTCACGGAGCTGCTTCGCGAGGACATCGTCATCGTCCTGCCTTCGCATCATGCACTGGCCCGCCGGAAAACGATTCCGGTGAAAAGCTTGGACGACCTGCCGTGCATCACGATGGAGCGCTCGATGTCGCCCGCGCTGCACGATGCCACCGCGATGTTGTATCGCGAGGCGCGTATCCGGATGCACGCGGTGTCGAGCGCGGATAACGTGCTGGGGCACTTGCAGCTCGTGCAGGAGGGGGTCGGTTTCGCGCTGCTGCCGGACTCGATGAAGGCGCTGTTACCGCCCGGCGTGACGTTCCGGCCGCTCAATTGCGATCCGGTGCCCACCGTGTCGATCGTGCTCGCGTTCAGGCGCGGGAACCCCTCGCGTCTGGTGCGCGAGTTCGTGAGTCTCGTCCGACGCCGGTTTGCGTTGCCTGCATCGTAAGACGCGCTGCGTCTGACGCTGGCGCCGATAAAGTCTTAGCGGGTGCCGACTGGGCCCGTTAGACTCTCGGGCAACGGGGAGGGACTGCGTGGTCAAGCTCAGTCGTGGGTCCGCGCTTGCGCTGTGGGCCATTCTAATCCTTGCAGCGAGTGCCGTCCGGGCGCAGTCGGCGCTTCCGCAGACCGGCGATCAGCATCGGGAATATGTCTTTCCGCCGACCGGCGAGACATTGCCGTATCGCATCTATGTGCCGCCGGCCTGGGATGGGGAAACCGCGCTGCCGCTCCTGCTGTTTTTGCATGGCGCCGGTGCGGACGAAAGCACGTACCTCGACATGAGCGACGGGCTGCTGCTTCGACTGGCCGAGGAGCACGGCTATATCGTTGTTTCGCCGCTGGGCTTCAGGCCGCTCGGCGCCTATGGTAATCCGCTGCGCCTGCCGGCCGTCTTCGGCCGGTCAGACGCGGCGGCGGATCAGCGCGCTGCGGTCACGCCGGAACGGCGGCGCGAGCTCGCGTTCAGTGAGCTCGACGTGATTACGGTGCTCGAGATCGTCACCGAGACTTACGGCGCGGACCGCTCCCGCACTTTTCTCGCGGGTCACTCGATGGGCAGCGGCGGTGCCTGGCACTTGGCGGCACGGTATCCCGAGCGATGGCGCGCGGTCGCGCCGATGTCGGGCCCGTTCATCGACGCGGAGACCTATCCCTTCGACCAGATCCGCACGCTGCCGATCTTCATGACGGAGGGTACCGGTGCCGAGCCGTCGCTCGAAGGAAGCCGCGCGTTAAACGAATTCATGAGCCGCGGCGACTTCGATTTCGAGTATCTCGAGGTGGACGGCAACCACGGCAGCATGGTACCGATGGTGTGGCCCGCCGTGTTCGAGTTCTTCGACGCGGTGTCTTCGCGCTCGGGTGAAAAAGCGCAATGAGGCCAACGGGGAGTGTTCGAAAGTGACGTCTCTCGAGACGATATTTGTGATGCGAGCGATCAAGATTATGGGCGTGCTCGGGGCGTCGTGCGTGGCCGCGGGCCTGCTCATGGCGCAGCCGCCGTCGAGGACGGCGGATACCTTTCACGAGTGGTGGCAGCCGCCGGGCGACGCTCGAGGGCTGCCGGCTTACGCCGAGTATCGGAATGAGCTCGGTCGCCTCGGCGTCATCAATGCGGGCGGGCCAGTCGATACCGAGGAGCATCCGTTCTTCGCGCCGCTCGGCATCAACGGACGCGGGTGCGTTTCCTGTCATCAGCCGGCGGACGGCATGTCACTGTCCGTCACCAGCATCAATCAGCTGTGGCAGATCAGCGGCGGCAGGGACCCCGTCTTCTCGCCTTTCGACGGCATGAATTGTCCGAATCTGCCGGCCGGTGATCCGAGCTCGCACTCGCTGTTGCTGAGCCGCGGGCTCTTTCGTATTCCGCTGCCATGGCCGCCGGTCGATGCGGGCGGCAACACCATCACGCCGGAATTCACCCTCGAGGTCGTGCGCGACCCGACGGGCTGCAACACCGATCCGGTTTACGGCGTGGACGGAGAGCGAGGTGAGGTTTCGGTTTATCGACGGCCGCGCGCGGCGGCGAACTTGCGTTACGTGACGTCGTCGGGCTTCGGTGTATCGCCGTTCATCGGCAAGACCGGCGCTCTGGCCGCGGTCGACCCGGACACAGGCCGCCCGGTCAACATGAATATGATGGCCGACGCCCGCGACTCGACGCTGAAGACTCAGGCGCAATCCGCAGCGTATGGCCACCTCGAGATGGCGGGGCCGCTGTCGGCAGAGCAGCTCGACGCAATCCGCGACTTCGAGCTGCAGCTCTACGCGGCGCAGGTGTTCTCCAATGGCGCCGGTGCCCTCGATGAGCCCGATGGGCCGTCGGGCCTCGGGCCTGACGCGATGGCGACGGGGGCCGATGGCGTGCTCGGCAACAACACCACGCGATTCGTCATTCCGATGGAGGACAAGTGGGCGGACCTTCCGGACGGCGCCGATGCGGCCGAGCACGCGCGCAACCGCTTTCGCGAATCCGTGCAGCGCGGTCATGACGTGTTCTTCTTCCGTACGTTCTGGATCAAAGATGCCATGCACATCAACACAGTCGGGCTCGGCAACCCGATCAAGCGAACATGTGCAACATGCCACGGCATGCATATGACCGGCATGGACACCGCGAACGGTTGGATGGACGTCGGCACCACGAATCACCCTTGGGCGCTCGAGCCGCCGGAGAGCCCTTGGGCAGAGACCTTGCCGGAGCTGCCGCTGTTCAAAATCACGTGCCGGGCGGATCTCCCTCCGCATCCGTTCCTCGGTCGGGAAATCTACACCCAGGATCCGGGGCGGGCGCTGATCTCGGGCAAGTGCGAGGACGTCGGTGCGATCGTGATCCAGCAGTTCCGCGCGCTCGCGGCACGGGCGCCGTATTTTTCGAACGGCTCCGCGGCAACCTTACGCGAGCTCGTCGATTTCTACGATCGGCGTTTCAACATTCGCTACACGGAGCAGGAGAGGGTCGATCTCGTGAATTTCCTGAGCGTGCTCTGATGCGTGCCGAAGCCGTGTTGCTGGCGGGCTGTCTCGTCGCGACCGCCGTAGACGCCGCACCGCCGGCGGGCGAGCGCATCAGTTTCGTCAGCTGCCCGATCGTGCGCGATACGCGCACCGTGCCGTGCTGGCTCAGCGAGCACGACGGCGAGACCTATTACCTCACGATCCAGAGCGACGTCAGCGCGGCCGTGCAGCCGCCGATGCTCGGTCACCAGGTGCTCGTCGAAGGCGTGATCTCCGACGCTGCGCTGATCTGCGGCGGCATCGTACTCGAGCCGGTGCGTCTTTCGGTGATGCCGGAGCTCGACGCGAACTGCAACACGATGCTGCCGGTCGACGAGCGTTACACAATCGACTTTAATCCGCGGCCGCCCGGGCCGAGCGGCGGTCGACTCGCCTTTGCGCCGGACCCGGCTGCGCGGCCGGCGCCGCCCCCGCCGCCGCACGGGACGCAAACGGTCGACATTCACTTCGACTTCGACAAGGGCGTGTCCTTTCGGCACCCGGGAGAGCTGTCATCCATTCTCCGCCTTGCCCGCGAGCTGCCGGCCACCGCCGTCAGGATCACCGGCGTGCAAGGCGCTCATCGCCTGACCGACGGCACGTTGCTGAAGGAGTCGGACGGCGTCGGCAGGCGGCGCGCGGAGGAACTCGCCGGTTTGCTGCGGGGCGCCGGGCTCGAGGCCGCCGTCGAGCTGGACTGGATCGATGGGGAGCCGGAAGCGGACGGTATCGACGATTGGCGGACGCGGCGCGTAACGGTGGTGCTGACCCCCTGAGAGATCGCTTGCCGGCGCGGTGGCTTTGACTCAAGCGACCGAGAGTGAATCGAAGTTCGAGACCTGATTCCCTGCGGGCTCTCGCGTCTGATTGCGTCGCGGCGCTTCCCCGCGCCAAGAGAGCCCGCATCACACTTCAGCCTCCCGTAGCGAAGCGCGTCGGATAGACGCTACTCGAGACCGAATCGAGCCGCCGTGCGCATCGCGCACACCGTCGACGGTTGGTCGGATTCTAACCATTTCCGCGCGTTTTCTCTTGAGCGTCATCTGACGTCATGGGTTGCTATGGGTTGCGATAATCCTGTAAGCGACGGTATCCTCGCCATAAGACTGTCGAATCAAGCAGAACGGTGCATAAGCGCCGCGAAAAGGGGCGCACGCTGGCGTTATCGAATGCGTCAGCGGTGACAAACGTTGTTGCGCGTACGGTTCGGCGCCGCAGCGAGGCTTCCGGTAAAGGGGGATCACTCATGAATAACCACGTCATCCATTACAATAAAAAGCTCTTGCATTGCGCTGTGGCAGCCATTCTCGGTACTTCCGCTGCGGCGGTTTACACGCTTCCGGCCGCCGCGCAACAGGCGGAAGAGGAGGTCGAGCCGAGTAGCGTCGAAGAGGTCGTCGTCACAGGCTCGCGTATCGTGCGCCGTGACCTGGAGGTCAACAGCCCCTTGTTGACCATCGACCGTGAAATTTTCGAGGACAGCGCGTTCATCTCTGTCGAGCAGGCGCTCAACGATTTGCCGCAGTTCATGGCGGGCGGCGTGAATATGAGCGCCGCGGCCGTGACCGGCCTGCAGGCCGCTAACGGCTTGGAAGGCGGCCTTGGCTCCGGCGATGCGTTCAATATGTCGCTGCTGCCTAACAACGCTCAGGCGATCGGTATCGTAGTGCCCGGTGCCGCCAACGTTAATCTGCGCGGCTTGGGGGCAAACCGATCTTTGACGCTGATCGACGGCCATCGCGCCATGCCGCTCAACGCCTCGATGATCGTGGATCTCAACACGATACCTTCGATCGCTATCGGCAGCATGGAAGTGATCACGGGCGGGGCTTCCGCCGTATACGGTGCCGACGCGCTGGCCGGAGTCACGAATATCAGGTTTCGGGACGATTTCGAAGGCGTGAATTTCAGGGTGCGGGGCGGCACCAACGAAGTCGGCGACGGCGAGGAGTATCAACTCGGGGCACTGATCGGCGCCAACTTCGGCGGCGGCCGCGGCAACGTGATGATCGGCATCGAGTACAGCAAGCGCGAGGCAGCGCTGTGGATCGAGCGGGATTTTTTCCGTGAAGTCATGGATTCCCCCTATTCCGACTCCGGCGACTATCTGTTCGGCTGGGACCCTTACTATTCGTCCGGCGGGACATTCGGTACCCAGAACGCCGTGCAGGGGGCCTGGAACGGCAATGCTCCGTCGACGGACGCCATCCTGCAGGTGTTCGCCGACCGTACCTGTGCAGACGCCGGAGGTCCGAACTGCATCGCCAGCGACACGAATGCGCCGCGTGGCGGCGGTTGGTACTTCAACACGGACGGGACGCTCTACATCCGCAGCTCGCAGACCGGCGGCGGCGCCGACCCCACCGTCTATCACGGGCCCCAGCGCTTCAACGGATTGGGGGTGGGCGGGCCGACCCCCGATAACGCGTTCGAGACGACTTGCACCTTTACCACGTTGGGTACCAGCGCCGATCCCAATTTCATGGGTGAGCCGTGCAACCCGACCCTGAACCGTGTCGACTACGGCCGCTGGTTGTCGAGCCCGCGTAATGCCTACAACCTGTTTGGCCGCGCCACCTTCGATATCACGGACGATATCGAGTTGTATTCCAACTTTCATTTTTCCTCGTCGGAAACCTATACGCGGCGTGAGCCGGCGCCCATTCTCGGCGGCTTCAATGTCGTCATTCCATTCGATTCGCAGTTGGATGGAGGGCAGATCTATCTTCCGTCTGTGAACGTTGCTACGGGCCAGACCGTCAGCTCGTACCTGCCGGGAGGCGTACGCGGCACGACCTGCGCGCCGACCGGCGGCTGCAGGATGTCCGAGGCTTTCCCCGTGTCGGCCGAGCTGCGCACGTTGCTCGAGTCGCGTCCGGAGCAAACGTGGGCACCCGGGACGCCGCTGAGCGGCCTGAGCAGGTGTAATGTGTACAACGTGCTGCCGCCGGGCTCTCAAGGGCCGGGCGTTTTCGAGAACCCGGCAACCGGTGCACTGTATACGATGGAGCTGGATCCCAACACGGGTAAGCCGGTGTCCAGTTGCGGAGCCAATGCAGGTTGGCAGTTGAACTGGCAGCCCGCGTGGATGCCGCCTCGTGGCACCGAGAATACCGCCCAGCTGTACCAGGTGGCCATGGGGCTGCGCGGTGCGCTCGGGTTGTCCGACTGGACTTGGGATGTCTACACGTCCCAAGGCGCTTCCGAGACCCAGACGAAGTACATCGGCTTCCTGTCTATCAACACGTATCAGCGCATCTTGTCTGCGCCGAACTACGGCCAGGGTTACTCGGAGGAGGGGCCGGCCTCCAAGTACTTTACCTGTACCAGCGGCCTGAGCCCGTTCGATCCCAATCTCTCGGTCTCTCAGGATTGTATCGACGCGATCATCGCCAATTCGATCGACCGCAATACGATGACGCAGAGCATCTACGAGGCCAGCGCTCAGGGCCGCGTCGTGGAACTGCCGGCGGGCGAGATGCGTGCTGCAGTGGGCGCGACCTATCGCACGAACGCGTACAGATTCACGCCGGATGCCCTGCTCGACCGGACCTATCTCACGGACTTCTCCGCCGGCGCCTTCGGCTCGGGCAGCATCGACGAGAAGGTCTCCGTCCGAGAAGTGTATGGCGAGTTGCTGATACCGTTGCTTCGGGACGTACGCTTCATCGGCGATCTGGAGCTCGAGCTCGGCGCCCGCTACTCCGAATACACCACCGGTCAGGATGTAGATACGTACAAAATACTCGGGAGCTGGGGGCCGTTGAACTGGCTGCGCATTCGCGGCGGCTACAACAAAGCCGAGCGAGCGCCGAATATGTCCGAGCTCTATGCGACGCCCAACGGCAGCGCGCAGTTCGGTTCATTTCCCAACGACCCGTGCCGCAACAACCCGGCGGGCGCCACGGTCACGTTCCCCGGGCCCACGCCGGGCTCGACCCTGAACAACACCGACACCACGGACCCTGCGGTTCGCGCGCAGCTGCAAGCCATGTGCTCGGCGCATATCAACGCATGGGGCGGCAACGACAGCTCCGACTTCCATGCCGACCCGGCCGAGTGGAATGTCGCAGGAGGCGGCGCGCTGGTGGTCGGTAACCCTAACCTGCGCAATGAGGAGGGCGACACCTGGACCTTGGGTGCTGCGTTCCGTTTACCCTTCCAGCGTCCGCTACTGGCGAACATCACCGGCACGCTCGACTGGTACAAGGCGCGGGTCAGCGACCCCATCAATGTGCTGGCGACATCGACCATCGTTAATAGCTGCTACAACATCAACGGGTTGAACCCGGGCTTTTCGCTCGACGATCCGAACGGCTACTGTTCCCTGATTGAGCGCGATCCAGTGGACGGCGGCATCGAGCGGGTCTACCTCTCGTTCGACAACCAGGACAGGCTGGAGATCAGCGGTGTCGATCTGGCCATCCGCTGGACCGCTCCCCTGGCGGACCTGGGTCTTCGGAATGCACCCGGTATGCTGTCGATCAATACCAACATGAATTTCCTGCTCGATCAGATTCAGCGCTTCACCGGGTCCTCGGAGGAGATCGCCGACTATGCGGGCTTCAGCGGAGCCTCGAAGTTTCGTGCCAACACGGGCATCACCTACAGCTGGAACCGCCATCGTGTGACGCTGGTCTGGAACTACCGCGACTCGACGGAAAGTCCGACGACTTATGCGGTGACTGCGAACGCGACGGGGTCGACCGGACCGGAGCTGCGGCGCAATCCGTTGCTGGCCGGTTACAAGGCAACCCACCTGTTCAACCTGACCGCGGCGACCGCGTTCGGGCCGGTGAACGTGTCGCTCAGTGTCAGTAACCTGTTCGACAAGAAGCCGCGCCCCGGCGGATATCAGTTGGCCGATCCGCGTCAGGGCTTCGGCAGTTTCAGCCCGTTCGATGATCTGGTAGGGCGTCGCTACTCCTTCAACATGGGCATGGATTTCTGACCGCAGGCGCTCCTCGCTCTGTCATCCCTGCTCTCCGGGCGGCAAGCCGGGGGAGCGCTTTGGATTCGGGCCGACAGCCGAGAATCTGCTCGTTAGACGCGAAACTTATAACTCCGCGGAGGACAAAGTCTTAGCCCTCACCGGCCCCGAGCCACTAGACTTGATCCGCGAAAATAGCGGACTGGGGGATACTGATGCGAGAACGAACGCTCGAATCTGCCGCGATCAGAAGCTTGCGGTCGCTGCTGCTCGGGGGGTGTGCCGCTGCAGTGTCCATGTCCGTGCTCGCGCAAGACGGATCGCGCGCGATCAGCGAGCTGACCGTCATCGATGTCGAGCAGTCCGGCGATCCGCCCACGGGGCCGTACAGCATCGTCGTGGAGCATGATCCGAGCCTTGCCACGCACACGATCTATCGGCCGGCCGAGCTTACGATGGACCGCCATCCGGTCATGGTCTGGGGCGAGGGCGGCTGCGCGAAGAACGGGCTGATGTTTCCAGAGTTCTTGTCGGAGATCGCGTCGCATGGCGTCGTCGTCATTGCCGATGGTCCTCCGGGCCGGCGGGGCGCCGGAGCGGGGGGGCCAGACGGCCCCGCCGCCCGCGGCGCGGGCGCAGCACAGCAAGGCGCGCCGCTTCCTGGCGGTGCCCGGGCCGGAGGCACGCCGCCGGGCGGCGAAGCCCCGCCCAGGCCGGGGCCGGGCTCCGGTAACGCGATGGTCAACGGCACCGATCTGATCGCTGCCATCGACTGGCTCGAGGCGGAGGCCGCGAATCCCGGCAGCCGCTTCTTCGGCAAGGTGAATGTGAATAGCGTCGCAGCGATGGGGATGTCGTGCGGCGGCTTGATGTCGTACGGCGCTTCGAACGAC
>CAZFJU010000065.1:0-18847 GCA_964518995.1 uncultured Gammaproteobacteria bacterium | reverse complement strand
GATCTTGATCGTGACGATGCTCGGCGCCCAATCCGACATCTGCTCGCGCGGGCGACTCAAAACGCGGTTCATCTCCTCGAGGATATGCAGCCGACCCTCGCGAGCCTGCTCGAGGGCCGCGCCCATGATTTCACGCGTGATGCCCTCGATCTTGATATCCATCTGCAGCGCGGTGATGCCGTCGTTCGTGCCGGCCACCTTAAAATCCATATCGCCGAGATGGTCCTCGTCGCCGAGAATGTCAGTGAGCACGACGTAGTCGTCCTGCTCCTTGATGAGCCCCATCGCGACGCCCGCAACTGGCGCCTTGATGGGCACGCCTGCGTCCATCAGCGAAAGGCTCGTGCCGCATACCGAGGCCATCGAGCTCGAGCCGTTCGACTCCGTAATCTCTGAGACGACGCGAATGACGTACGGGAAGGTCTCCATATTCGGCATGACGGCTTCGACGCCGCGCCGCGCCAACCGCCCATGCCCGATTTCACGGCGTTTCGGCGAGCCGATGAAACCCGTCTCGCCGACACTGTACGGAGGAAAGTTGTAGTGCAGCATGAAGGGCTCGCGCCGCTCGCCCTCGAGCGCATCGATGATCTGCGCATCGCGGCCGGTGCCGAGCGTCGTGACCACGAGCGCCTGGGTTTCGCCACGGGTAAACAGAGCCGAGCCATGCGTGCGCGGCAAGATACCGGCCTCGATAGAGATCGGCCGGACGGTGCGCCCGTCGCGCCCATCGATGCGCGGCTCCCCGCGCAAAATGCGGCCGCGAACGATCTTCTTCTCGAGCCGCTGGAACTCGGCGTCTACCTGACCTGCGCTCCAGCTCGCCGATTCCGATTCGGCCAGCGTGCTCAGGCATTCTTGCCGTAGGGCGCTCAGGCGCTCACGCCGAGTCTGCTTCTCGACGACGGCATAGGCTTCCGTAACTCGGTCCGCGACGGCTTGCTCAACCGCGCGCGCGAGTGCTTCATCCTGGCTCGGTTGCGCCCATTCCATAGCCGGCTTGCCCGCCTCAGCGGCGAGCGATTGAATGGCTTGGATCGCGACCTGCATCTGCTCGTGGCCGAACACGACCGCGCCGAGCATGACCTCCTCCGACAACATTTTCGCGGCGGACTCCACCATCAGCACGGCCTTTTCGGTGCCCGCGACGACCAAGTCCAGCTCCGAGTCCGCAAGCTCCGAGAAGGTCGGGTTCAGAAGATAGCTGCCGTTGCGGTAGCCCACCCGCGCGCCGCCGATGGGCCCCATGAACGGCAGGCCCGACAGCGCCAAGGCCGCAGATGCGCCAAGCATGGCCGGGATGTCTGGATCGATCTCCGCGTTGATCGACATGACGGTGGCGATCACCTGCACGTCGCGCCGAAACCCTGACGGGAAGAGCGGGCGAATCGGACGGTCGATCAGACGAGATGTCAGCGTTTCCTTCTCACTCGGCCGGCCCTCGCGCTTGAAGAAGCCGCCCGGAATCCGCCCTGCCGCATAGGTCTTTTCCTGGTAGTTGACCGTGAGCGGGAAGAAGTCGCGGCCCTCGACATCACGCTTCTCGCCTACGGCGGTGACGAGTACGACAGTATCGGCCATGCTCACGAGCACGGCCCCATCGGCCTGCCTTGCGACGGCGCCGGTCTCCAGCGTCACCTCATGGGCGCCGTACTTGAAGGTTCTGCTGACTTTCACGTTATCTGATCCTTACGAAAAGGCTTGCGGCCCGCAGAGGCTGCAGGCGCAGAGGGGGGTTCCCCAAATAGATTCAGAGCCGGCTGGGCCGGCTCCGGGCGCGCGCTCGCTGGACTCAACGCCTCAGCCCGAGACGGCCGATCAACGTCTGATAGCGATCCTGGTCGACGTTCTTCAGGTAGTCGAGCAGCTGGCGCCGCTGGTTCACCATCCGAAGCAAACCGCGGCGCGAGTGATGGTCTTTATGATGACCGTCGAAGTGCTGGGAAAGCTGGCTGATTCTTGCCGACAGCAGCGCGACCTGGACCTCGGGCGAACCCGTGTCGGAAGAGCTGCGTTGATATTGTGAGATAATCTCGGACTTCATTTCCGCATTCAGGGCCATGACTTACTCCAGAGCCCCATCGGGCCCCCTTTCCTTTTTCCACCTAGTCCGTTAAGGGCGGCTATTCTACTCGCACAGCCGCGCCTTACCAAGAATTCGTTACGTACGAGGGGCCTGCGCTCAATTCTCCGCCCCTTCAATCAAACAGCATTTTGCGCGGCGCCAGCCGGCCGTCTGCCGACACTTCGCCGATTCCGACGAATCCGCTGCCGTGCTCGTCGATCCGCACCAATCCAGTCGGCCAATCGACCGCCGCCGTCAGACTCTGCCCATGCCGTAGACGCGCGGCGGCAGACGGCTCGAGCGCGACGGCCGGCCACCCGGCCAGCGCCCGCTCGGGCGGGATCAGCCGCCGATCGAGCGCAGCGGTGCCCTGCGCCGCGTCGAGCTCGAGCTGCTCGAAGCCGACCATGTCGGCCGAATCGAACGGCTCCACGGCGAGCCGGCGCAGCGCGGCGACGTGGCCGACCGTCCCGAGCCGCTCGGCGAGATCCATCACGAGCGAGCGCACATATGTGCCTTTCGAGCACATTACCGTGAACCGGCACACGGGCCATGCGTAGTGCTCGAGCGCGATGGCGTCGATACGCACGCGTCGCGGCTCGCGCTCGATGACAATGCCTTGGCGGGCGAGGTCGTACAGTCGCTTGCCGTCGCGCTTGAGCGCCGAGTACATCGGCGGCGTCTGCTCGCTTTCGCCCATGAAGGACTCGAGCGCCGTTCGCAGATCGAAATCCGGTGGCGGCGGGGCGTCGGATCGCGCGCTGACTTGGCCGTCTGCGTCGCCGGTATCGGTAGCGACGCCCAGCGTGGCGGTCACTGCATAGGTTTTGCTGGCATCGAGCAGATACTCCGCGAGCCGCGTCGCCGCGCCGAAACAAATAGGCAGCATCCCGGTTGCTAGCGGATCGAGGCTGCCCGTGTGGCCCGCCTTGGCCGCCTGAAACAGCCGCTTCGCGCGTTGTAGCGCGCGATTCGACGTCTCCCCGGCGGGTTTGTCCAGCAGCAAGATGCCTCGGACCGCTCGGCCCCGTCTTCCGCCCATTGCGAATGCGCTCAGGATTCGAGATCGCGCCCGGCGCGCGGCGGTGCTTCGTCGTCCTCACCGGGATCTGCATCGACGTCGGCATCGCTCTCTGCATCCGCGTCGGCCTCGCGAGCGGCATCGGCCTCGCCCTGGGCTTCGAGGTCATGGCCCTCCGGGACGAGGCTGTCGATAAGGCGTGTAAGCTCTGCGCCGCGACGCGCACTTTCGTCGCGAATGAACTGCAGCTCCGGCGCACGCCGCAGACGCAGCGCGTGCCCGACACGCCCGCGTATAAAGCCGCTCGCCTTCTGAAAGCCCAGCTCCACATCGTCGGTCGGCGCATCGGGATCGAGCGTCGTGTAATAGATCCTCGCGACGCCCAAATCACCGCTCATCTCGACTTCGCTGACCGTGACGTCTTCGAGTCGCGGGTCCTTGACTTCGGTGCGCAGCAACTCGTTGAGCAGGCGATGGACCTCTGCTGCGACTCGTCTTCTTCGGGTATCGTGCGCCACGCTCGTTTTCCGGCTAAAGAAGCTTGGAGCCCGCAAGCGGGCTCCTGTGGGCGGTCATGCGGCCGGCGACTACAGCGTTCGAGCGACTTCGGTGCGCTCGTAGCATTCGATCTGATCGCCGACCCTGACGTCGTTGTAGTTGCGCACACCGATGCCGCACTCGGTGCCGGCTCGAACTTCCGTCACGTCGTCCTTGAAGCGGCGCAGCGACTCCAGCTGGCCCTCGTAAATCACGACGTTGTCGCGCAGCACGCGGATCGGGTTCTGGCGCCGGACGTATCCGTCCACCACGATGCAGCCCGCGATATTGCCGAACTTCGGCGAGCGGAAGACCTCCCGGACTTCCGCGAGACCGACGATCTGCTCGCGAATCTCCGGCGGAAGCATGCCCGTGAGGGCGGCCTTGACGTCATCAATCGCCTCGTAGATCACGCTGTAGTAGCGGACGTCGACGCCGGTCTCCTTGATCGCGTTGCGGGCGCCGGCGTCCGCGCGAACGTTGAAGCCCAGAATGATCGCATTCGACGTTGCGGCGAGTTGCACATCCGACTCGGTGATTCCGCCGACGTTCGCGCCGATCACCGTCACCTTGACGTCCTCGTTGGAGAGCTTCTGCAGCGAATCGCGCAGCGCTTCGGCGCTGCCGTGCACATCGGCCTTGATCAGCACCGTGAGGGCCGCGGAGCCCGTCTCCCGCATCTGCGTGAAGATGTCGTCGAGCTTCGACGCCTGCTGCTGCGCGAGCTTCACATCGCGCTCGCGGCCCTTTCTGAGCTCTGCGACCTCGCGGGCCTTGCGCTCGTCGGTGACGACGAGGACGTCGTCGCCGGCCGAAGGCGTGCCGGAAAGGCCGAGAACCACAACCGGCATCGAAGGTCCGGCGCTTTTGATTGAAGCTCCGGTCTCGTCGAACATCGCGCGGATCCGCCCGTACTCTTGGCCGGCGAGCAGCATGTCGCCCACCTTGAGCCGCCCCTTGCTGACGAGCACCGTGGCTACGGCGCCGCGCCCGCGCTCGAGGCTGCCTTCAATCACTACCCCCGCGGCCGGGCCGCTGTCCGGCGCCGTCAGCTCGAGCAGCTCGGCCTGGAGCGACAGCGACTCGAGCAGCTCGTCGATGCCCTCGCCGGTATGTGCCGATACGCTGACGAACAGCGTATCGCCGCCCCACTCTTCCGGGATCACATTCTGTTGCGCAAGCTCGTTGCGGACGCGATCGGGATCGGCTTCCTCACGATCGATCTTGTTGATTGCGACGACGAGCGGCACCTCGGCCGCGCGCGCATGCTGGATGGCCTCGATCGTCTGCGGCATGACGCCGTCATCGGCAGCCACCACCAGCACGACCAGGTCGGTTACCTGCGCACCGCGCGCCCGCATCGACGTGAAGGCCGCGTGGCCCGGCGTATCGAGGAACGTGATCTTACCCTTCGGCGTTTGCACGTTGTACGCGCCGATATGCTGCGTGATGCCGCCCGCTTCACCCGACGCCACCCGCGTGCGGCGAATGTGGTCGAGCAGGGACGTCTTGCCGTGATCGACATGACCCATGACCGTCACAACGGGGGGGCGCGGCGCCGGCTCGCCGTAGGCATCGCTGTCGACCGACTCGAGCAACTGATCCTCGAGGGCCGTTTCCTTCAGCGGTTTCGCGGTATGGCCGAGCTCCTCCACGACGAGCATCGCCGTATCCTGGTCGATCATCTGGTTGATCGTCACCATCATGCCCATCTTCATCAGCGCCCTGATGACCTCGGTGCCCTTGACGGCCATCCGCTGAGCCAAATCGCTGACACTGATCGTGTCCGGAATCTCGACCTCCCGGACCACTGGCGCCGTTGGCCGCGCGAAACCGTGCTGCGAGTCGCCGCTGGCCACGGCCCTGCGGCGATCCGGACGCTTCTTCCTGCGTCGACCGCTGAGGCCCGGCGCGACGTGCAAGGTGCTGTCGGGGCCGGACTTGCCGCGCTTCGGCGCCGCGGCTGCGCGCGCGCGCTCCTGCTCCCGAACTTTGGCCTCGCGCTCGCGCTCGACGCGCGCACGCTCATCTGCAGCGCGCTTCTCTTCTTCTTCGCGCTGCTTTGCGGCTTCCTCGGCTTGCTTGGCGCTATCGATCTGCTGCTGAGCGCTTTGCTCGGCCTCCGCTTGACGTGAAGCTTCGTCGGCCTGCCGGCGCGCTTCGGACTCGCGAGCCTCGGACTCGCGCGCCTCGGCCTCGCGCTGCGCGGCTTCCAGGCGCTCCCGCTCTTCCCGCTCGGCGGCTTCGCGGACTGCCTCGGCCTCGCGAGCCGCGGCCTCCTCGGTCTCACGCTTCTCACGCTCGACCGCCTCGCGCGCCTCTTCCTCGGCGCGGCGCTGCGCGTCAAGCTCTTCTTGCTGTTTACGCGCCTGCTCTTCGAGCACGTCGCGCTTGACGTAGGTTCGTTTGCTGCGAACCTCGACATTGACCGTGCGCGCACGCCCCTGCCCGCTCGGCAGCTTGAGCTCGCTCTGGGACTTGCGCTTGAGCGTGATTCGCGGGGGCGCTGCCGCATCGGTGCGGCCGTGTGACCGGCGCAGATGCGTCAACAGCTCGAGCTTGGCGTCCTCGCTGATCTTGTCTTCTGCGCCGCTGACCTTGATACCCGCTTCGTCGAGCTGGTCGATCAGCCGCTCGACCGGGACCTTCAGGACCTGCGCGAATTCCGCGACCGTTACTTCCGCCATTATCTCTCCTCGGCCCCCGTGCTCGTTTGCTGCTCACTATCGAACCAGTGAGCACGGGCTGCCATGATCAGCTTTGCCGCGCGATCCGCATCCAGATTCTCGATATCGCCGAGATCGTCAACAGCCTGCTCCGCGAGATCCTCGCGGGTCACGATGCCCCGGCCCGCAAGCACGTAGGCAAGCTCGCGGTCCATATCGAGGACTTCGAGCAGGTCATCGGACGGCTCCGCCTGAGCGATGACCTCTTCGCTGACGATCGCCTGGGTGATCAGCACATCACGTGCTCGCGCACGCAGCTCACTGACAATGTTCTCGTTAAACTCCTCGATCGCCAGCAGCTCGGAGGCGGGCACGTAGGCGATCTCCTCGAGCGTCGTAAACCCTTCCTGTGCGAGGATCGATGCGACGTCCTCGTCGACGTCGAGCTCCTTCATGAAGCGGGCGACGACCTCGCGGGCTTCCTTTTCGCTTTTCTCCTCGGCTGCGGACTCCGTCATGACGTTGAGCTCCCAGCCGGTAAGCTCGCTCGCCAGCCGGATGTTCTGCCCGCCGCGGCCAATCGCCTGCGAGAGTTTGTCCTCGGCGACCGCGATATCCATGCTGTGCGAGTCCTCGTCGACGACAATCGATAGCACATCTGCCGGCGACATCGCATTAATGACGAACTGGGCCGGATTCTCGTCGTAGAGGATGATGTCGACGCGCTCGCCGGCAAGCTCGTTCGACACCGCCTGCACGCGCGAGCCGCGCATGCCGACGCACGCGCCGACCGGATCGATGCGGGGGTCGTTGCTGCGCACGGCGATCTTGGCCCTGAGACCCGCATCGCGCGCGGCGGCGAGGATCTCGATCAGGCCCTGCCCGACCTCGGGCACCTCGATCTTGAACAGCTCGATCAGGAACTGCGGCGATGTCCGCGTCAGAAAGAGCTGCGGCCCGCGCGGCTCGGCGCGGACGTCGCGCAGCAGACTCTTGATGCGGTCCTGCGGCTTGATCGGCTCGCGCGGGATCAAATCTTCGCGCGGAATGAAGCCCTCGGCATTGCCGCCGAGATCAATGTAGGCGCCATGACGGTCGACTCGTTTCACGATGCCCGACAACAGCTCGCCGACGCGATCCCGGTACGCCTCGACGACCTGCTCGCGCTCGGCCTCGCGAACCTTCTGCACGATGACCTGCTTGGCCGTCTGCGCGGCGATGCGCCCGAACTCGATCGACTCCATGGGCTGCTCGACATAGCCGCCCGGCTCCGCCGCGGAGTCGATCTCGAGAGCGTCCTCGAGCCGCAGCTCGCGTGCCGGCTCCTCGAGCTCCGTCGAGTCATCGGCGAACACCTTCCATCGCCGAAACGTCTCGTACCCGCCGGTGCTGCGATCGATCGAGATGCGCACGTCGATATCATCGCCGTAACGCTTGCGCGTCGCGGACGCGAGCGCGGCTTCGATTGCCTCGAAGATCACGCCCTTGTCGACGCCCTTCTCGTTAGAGACGGCATCGGCCACCATCAAGATTTCTTTGTTCATCATGCAGCCACCAGTTATGCCGACTTGGGCGGCACCAGTCTCGCCTCGACGACCTCTGCGAGCTCGACGCGCCAAGGAACGCCTTCCACATCGACGACGATCACGCCGTTCTCGAGGCCCTCGAGCCGGCCTTTGAGGCGCTTACGACCCTCGCGAGCCTGCGAGAGCTCGACGCGCACCTCGTGGCCTATAAAACGCTCGAAATGCTCCGCGGTACGGAGTTTCCGATCCAGGCCGGGGGACGACACCTCGAGGTCGTACGCGCCGGGAAGCGGGTCCTCGACATCGAGCAACGCACCGATCTGACCGCTGACCAGCTCGCAATCCGCGAGCGTGACGCCTCCTTCGGCATCCGATCGTCTATCGATATACAGCCGCAGCAGGCCATGCCGCCCGAGCCGCAAATCGATATCGACAAGCTCGAGGCCGAGCGCGTGCACGGCCGGCTCAAGCAGATCGATGAGACGTTGTTTGTCTGCGGTGGTTCGCACTCGTTCCGACTGATGTTCCGACTTTCGCGATAAGGACCGACAAAAAAAGGGCCTTGCGGGCCCATTTTCGTGGTCGACTCCTCATCGCCCGGCCCACCGAGTGGGCACTGCGAAAACAAAAAGCCCCAACCGGGGCCCACATAGCTACTGGGTCTAGAGACCCGTAAAACAGCACGGGCCAGCTCCCCAAACGGGATGACCCGTCTGAAACCGCCGGTATGCTAACAAAAACGAAGGGCTAGCGGTAGGAGTTCGGCGCTCCCCGCTTATCGCTAAGTCGTTGCAACGCTCGAGACGGTCGCCTTAGGCCCTTATGCCTCTTGCCACAGCTCGAGCGCGAGGCGCCCATCCGCTGCGAAGCCGGCAAGGGCCGGCAGCGACGCGGCCCAGTCGTCAGGCGCGAATCACTGGAACAGCCTCCCTGCGTCAGTCTCTCGCTGAATCGACTCTACGTAGCGGACCAGCCGATCGATCAGCTGGCGCGCCGCGGCCTCGGCCTCGATATCGGCGCCCTCCTCGACCCAGAACTCGTAGCCCCAGACCGGCATCGCGCGCGGGCCATGCGCGATGACGACGGCGCGGCCGTCGATAATGTCACGCACATCCGCCGCGGGAAAACGCCCGTTGTGGCGCTCGGCGAGCCGGGTCAAATCCGGAACGAGCACGTTCAAACTTGACGCGACGGGGCCATCGCCGACCGCCTCCGCGCCGTGACACGCGGCGCAGAACTGATCGAACAGCTCGGCACCGGTGTAGTCCGCGAGCTCGAAGGTCTGCGCGCTACAGACGGCGCCCGCCACGGCCGCGGCGGCGAGCATCCAGGGCGCACGGCGCCCGACCCTAATGCCAATGATCGCCATGCCAGACTCGGCCGGGCGCTTGGCTCTGGCCGACGTCGCCGAACGACGAGAAGCCGATCACCGCGCCGGCAAGCAGCATCAAACCGATCGCCGACATCAGCAGCCAGCTCCGCATCGTCATGCGCTGCTGCGACTTCAGCGCGCAGCACCGCTTGTACTTCTTGCCGCTGCCGCACGGACATCGTGCATTGCGGCCGACTGCAGTCGCCATCACTTTTCTCCCGGCGCGAGCGTCAGCAGCGAGAACGGATCGACACGCGCATCGAGCACTCTGGCGCCCCAGTGCAGATGCGGACCCGTCACGCGGCCAGTGGCGCCCGCGAGCCCGATCAACTCGCCGCGCTCAACTATCTGCCCCGGCTCGACGCCGATGTCCGACAGGTGCAGGTACACCGAGTACACGCCCAGGCCGTGATCGAGGAAGACGGCATTGCCGCTGAAAAACAGCTCTTTCGCGAGCACGACGCGGCCGCGGTTCGATGCGTGAATCGGCGTTCCGGTGGTCGCGCGCAGATCGGCACCGGAGTGCGGCGCGCGCGGTTGGCCGTTGAACACCCGCCTGTGCCCGAAATTGCGGCCGTCGCTAGCGCCCGGAATCGGCACGACGAACGGCTCGCTCCAGTAGGCGTCGGGCGTCAGCGTCGCGTAGATCTCGGCGATCTCCGCGCTCTCGCGCTCGGCCCGCGCTTGGTCTGCGGGCGCGAGCTCGACATAGCGAGGCTCCACGGTGAGCTCGGTGGTCGGAAAAGCGGTATGGGCAATGGTCAGCGTTCGGTTGCGTTCGACCTCGCGCCCATCCGTGAAGCGGAGTGCGATCGGCACGAGATGAGCGCCGGGCTCGGCGTCGAGGTCCACGCCGATGGCGGCGTGCCACCCGCCGCCGCGACGAACGAACGGAATCTCCCGTTCGGCCCAAGCGACGTGCACGGCCTCGAGCCCGGGCTCGTGCGCCACCTCGAGCCCCACGGCCGCCCCTTGGGCAACGGCGAGACCGGCGGCAATGAGTAACGACAACGGCATGGCCGGCTTCAGCCCCGATCAGCCGGGTGATACTGCACTTCGTTCAGCTCCGCGACCGCCATGCTTGCGGCCGTTCCGTTACACCGATCATGCTGCGCCGCCAGCCGAATGGTCAAGCACTGCGCCGGCGCGCGTGCGCGCCAGGATGAACAACTTGCGTCCGAGCAGCACACGGGCCGAATTCTGCTCCCGCACAGAAGCGCTCTTACGCGCGGCCTTGCGTGTCGCGAGCCGAATGAGCGGAACTAGAAACGATAGGACCCGCGAGGTGCTCTGACGCTTATCGATCTCGACGCTCTCGATATCGAAGCCGGATTGGGCCAGACGCCAACGATAGCGGTCGAGCGAGAACGGCGTAATGTGCTGCGCGACCGGATCGAGCTCGGCCGGATCAAGTGTCGGAAAGCTGTACGGGTAGCCGGTCAGCAAGAACGACATACGGGATTTCAGCGAGAGAATGTTCGGCGTCGTGAGGAGCAGCACCCCGCCCGGTCGCAGCACGCGGCGCGCCTCGGCGAACAAGGCCTCGTGTCCTTCGATATGCTCGAGAAGCTCGACGGCGACGGCGACATCGAAGCTCGCATCGTCGTAGGGCAAGCGGCCATCCCGCACGACGCGACATTCGATTCCGCCGACCGCGAACGCTTCGGGATACAAATCGCACGCCGACACCTTCCAGCCGGACGCGGCCAGCTTCGCCGACAGTGCGCCGGTCCCCGCGCCGATATCGAGCACCGCAGGAGCGCGCTCCGGCGGCGCATGATCCGTGAGCAGCGACACGACCTTGTCGTGCGTGCCGCGCGTCGCCATTTCGCGCGGCTGCCCATCCAGCCCCGCGCGGCGCTGGCCCTCATGCCATGCCGAAGGGGGCGGCCGCTGCAGATCGTTAGCCCGGGTCGAAGTCGTGCGGCTCGTTGTCATACGGCCTCTATCACCGCGCGCATCCGCGCGCGCGTCGCCTCATCGGGTAGCGCGCCAAGCGGCGCTCGTGCGTTCTCGGCCATGTGGCGCGGATTAGTCGTTTCGGTCAACACGCAGGTGACGTCGGCATTCGCGAGGATGTATTTCAATGAGAACTGCGCCCAGCTCTCGCAGTCGAGCTCGCTGGCCCACGCCGGCAGCGGCTGGTTCTCGAGGCGCGTGAAGTAGGCGCCGTTCATGAACGGCCGGTTGATCAGCGCTGCGATACCGCGGTCGGCCAGCAGCGGCAGGATTTCGTCTTCGGCCCGGCGCTCCGTGATCGAATAGTTCACCTGCACGAAATCGGGCGTTTTCCGCTCGAGGAAGGCACGCAGCCGGTCGTACAAGCCGTACTCCGCTACCGTGACGCCGATGTAGCGGGCGCCGCCTTCGTCCTTCATCTGCCGCAATGTCCGCCAGTGGGTGTCGAGATCGGTGAGACTGAAGATCTGCGCGAGGTCGAAGCGCTCTCGGCCATACCAACGCTGCGTTTCTCGAATCTGCTCGAGGCCGGCATCGCGGCCTGGACGGTCGATCTTTGTCGTAACGAACAGCCGACCCGCGAACTCGGGCAGATTGATGACTTGGCCCAACCCTGCGTCGTTCTGCGCGTTGCGCGGCCATGTGTCGATCATGGAGCCGCCCGCTTGGGTCAGCACTTCGATGACCTGGCGCAGCGGCTCGATCCCTTTTGCGGCGATCTCTCCGACGACCTTGCTCGAGCCGAGCCCGATCACCGGCAGCAGCTCGCCGGTCAGCGGGATCGGGCGGCTGGGCATCGTCTGCTGGGCTGCCGCCGGATGGCTGCTTGTCGCAGCCGCCACGCCGAGCGCTGAGCATGCTCCGATGAAGTCGCGTCGGTTCATAGTTGATTCCTCCCAGTCTCGAGCCATTCTAGTCTCGTGACTCACGGACTGAAACCAGCCGAACCAGCAGTGGCATGAGCCGCCAGCTTTCGGCACATGCCCATGGTGGGTTGGGCGTGATGTGCGTTTGCGTTCCGCCGCTGCGTATTTGTGCCCGGCGAGGCGATTGCGCGGCCGTCGCGGCCACACTAGCATTAGGTTGTTCAAGGCATCAAGGCGGAACCAGTGGCCCAAACGAATCCACCATTCATGAGCGGCATTCCGGAGTTGCTCGTGCTGCGCCTCCTCCTCCAGCGGGACATGTACGGCTACGAGCTCGTGAAGTCGATCAAAGCAGCCACCGGGGAAGCGATCACGCTGGGCGAAGGCGTCGTCTACCCGGCGCTCTACAGCCTGGAGCAGCGGGGCGCGCTTCGGGCTCGCAGAAAGGTAGTCAACGGACGCTCACGGGTGTATTACTCTGTAACAGCCAAGGGGCGTAAGCGGCTGCAGCACCTCATGGATGAGTGGCAACGCGTATCGGGCGGTGTGCGCTCGGTGCTGAGCGAACCCGGGAGAGCATGACGAGCAACGCGCCGGCGCTTCGCCGCGCGAGAAGTTCGGACGAATCGATGCGAGCGAATACAGAAATCGACGCGCTGCTCGCCAAGCTCCTCGAATCGGGGGTCTCTCCGAAGTATCTCGCTCGCCTCGCATCGGAGCTGCACGAGCACCGCGAGGATCTCGAGGCGGAAGCGCGCCGCTTCGGAGTCCCCGTCGCAGAGGTCGCGTCCGACGCACAGCAGCGCCTTGGCAGTTGCGCGGTCATCGCCAAGGAATTCGAGCGCCGGCCCGAGCTCAAGTCCTGGATCAACACCTCCCGCTGGCTCGAGCAGATGCTCCGTCCGTTGGCCGCGGCCTATATTCTCGCCCGAGCACCCGTGCGCGGGGTCGCCGCCGGGCAGGCTGCGATATTGCGCTACGCGGCGGCGACGGCCGCGGGTGCCGGTGTAACGTTCGGCCTGCTGCTGCTGTTGGCGTTGACAATGTCGCCGGACGCACAATGGGGCACGGCTGTGATCGAGCGTGCCGGCGCTCTCCTCGGCCCATCGGAAACGTTGCGCCAGCACAGGTTGCCCGATACCGGCCGTGTCCGCCCGCCGAGCGCGCCCCCCGACACGAACGATGGCGCGGCGGACACCGCGCTCGATAACGTGCCGGCCGCGCACGACCTGGCCGCGATCATCCGCTTCCAGCTCGAGGTCTGAGGGCGCGGTAGGTGTCTCACAAGAGAATCGCGGGTCTGGCGCTGGTCACGCTCACCGTGCTCGCAAGCACTTTGGCGCTCGCACAGAACTTCAGGCGCTTCATGCCGATTGCGCAGCACGAGCCGCCCCGCACCGAATTGGTCGTCGCGCGCTGGCGCTACGGCACGAATGGCTGGTTCGGCCACATGGGTTGGTCGCACAACTATCCGCGCTCCGACCAAAACTTAAACGAGTTCATCGCATCGGCGACCGGCGTCGACGTCGACACGTTGTCGTTTCGAATCGTCGACCTCGAGAGCGACGAAATTTTCGACTACCCGTTTGCATATGTCTCCGAGCCCGGCGAAATGGAGCTGTCGGAGCGCGAAATCGCCAACCTGCTCGAGTTCGTCGAACGCGGTGGGTTTATTCTGATGGACGATTTCGATGGCTTCCGGCAACTCGAAAACATGCGCTTAAACGTGATGCGCGCATTCCCGGAGCGTAACTTCAACGCGCTGCCGGAAACGCACCCGGTCTTCGACGCTCACTTTTCGCTGCGCAATCTCGATCGAATGTCGCCCTATGTTCCGGGCGGCAGCATCGTCTATTACGGGCTCGAGGATTCGGAAGGCCGGCTGGCCATCGCGGCCGGCCACAATAATGATCTCGCCAATTTTTGGGATTGGTACGACGAGGCGCGGATGCCGCTCGAGCCGGCCGCTGATGCGTTCCGGCTGGGAGTCAACTTCGTCATTTGGGGGATGACGCATTAGCGGGTAATGAGGCATCTCGCCGGGGCGCTGTTTCGGGGGACAACTTCCGGGGGAGGAAAAGAAACAGCGTAGGGGGATTTGCAATCCCGACGAGATGCCCTAGGTTTTATTAAGCAGAAATCGTGCCAGCGCGAAACAGCCTAATCGTCTTGGCATCGGCGCGCAGGACTGCGCAAGCTGTTGGCGCCAGCAACCATACGCTGGTCAGCTTCGCCAATCTCGCGTCCCACGCGTCAGCGCAGCCCACCGCTTGTCCACGAGGAATCACCTACCTGCCTGAGCGCGTCAGCATCGCGACTGCGCGCCGGCTGGCCGGCGAGCGATCCCGCGTTGTCTACATGGCGAATCGCGGAGCGCCGAGCTCGCTACGGCAACGCGAACACGAACACTGCGGCTCGGCTTTCATCCGGCGGCAGCTCCGGAGTCATCCGCCGAGAAGACATCGCACTCAGCGATGACCCCGTCGTCACCGCCACATACTGCTTGCCGTCGACGGCAAATGAGATCGGAAAGCCGCTGACAGGGCCGCCGATGTTCGTTTCCCATAAGACGTCGCCGGTCTCGTCGTCGAACGCGCGGAAAGCACCGGCCACATCTCCGCCGAACAGTAAACCGCCGCCGGTGGCTACCAGCGACATCACGCCTGCGCGTTGCTCATGAAGCCAGCGCGTTTCACCAGTCTCTACGGAGATTGCGTAGATCGCGCCGACGTCTTCTTTGCCCGGCGCCATGACCTGCTCGCTGGCGAACCCGTAAACCAGTGACGGATCGCGCTCTCCCGTGCGGACAGTGGCCTCCATGCAAAGGTTTTGCATCGGGTAATACATGGTATGCGTGCGCGGGCTGTACGCACCGGCTGGCCAGTTCTTGCCGCCGTTCGTGCCCGGGCAAATCGTGAGCTTCTGACCGGCCGCGGTGAATACGGCCTCGGCATTTACCTTGGCCTTACCGGTGGCCCCGTCGATGCTGTCCAGCACGTTCTGCGTAACGGTCGGACGCGCCCACAGGAATTCGCCCGTCTCCCGATCGAGCGTATAGACAACCCCCGTCTTGCCGGGGATACCCGTCATCACACGACGGTGCTCGCCCGCTTCGATTCGAGGGTTAATCCACGGCACTGCGTCCGGATCCGGCGCAACCGCCGTATCGACCAGCAGCCGCTCGAACGGATGATCGAGATCCCAATGGTCGATAATGTGCTGGTAGTGCCAGACGATCTCGCCCGTATCGAGGGTAAGCGCCAACGTAGAGTTGTGATATAGGTGCTCCTGATCGACGCCGCCGAGCGTAAACTTTGGAGCCGGAATCGTGACGGACGTGCCGATGTAGATCAGCTCAAGCTCGGGATCGTAGCTCGGCGCCATCCACGTGCCGACGTGCCACCGCTCCTCGAGCGGCACGTCTCCCCACGTTTCGTCGCCGGGCTCGCCTGGCCGCGGAATCGTCCGCGTGCGCCACAGCTCCTTGCCGGTTTCGGCATCGTGTGCGGTGACGACGCAGCCCTCGTGCGTCGCGCCCGGCTGGCATTGCCGACCGGTGATGACCCGGCCGTCGGCTACAATTGGCCCCGACGTTGCCCGCGCAGGCGCAAACGGCTCGTGCACGGGCGTCTCCCAGACGAGATCACCGCTGTTGACATCGAGTGCGTAAATGCGGTTGTCTGAGCTGGCATTGATCAGCGTGCGTCCCCAGATCGCGAGATTGCGATTCGTGCCGCCCCGCAGACCATCTGGATACTTGCGGCGATATTCCCATCGAAGCTCCCCGGTCGCTGCGTCGAAGGCCTGGATGTAGTCGCTGTTGTTCGGCACGAACATCGCGCCGTCGTGCACGAGCGGGATGGCCTCTTGGATGCCCTCGCCCATCGGCTGCGTCCATACCAGCCGCAAACCGGAAACGTTATGCCGATCGATCTGCTCGAGAGGGCTGTAACCCCAGCCGTCGAGCGAACCGCGCCACATGAGCCAATCGGCGGGATCGGGGCTGCGCAGCTGCTCGGCCGTCACGGCGCTCGTGCCGCTGCCCGTGCTCTGCGCAAGACTCACGGCCGCCCAGAACATCAGCGCCAGACCGAGGCACGTGCGGTTCATCGCCCTTCTCCGCCGTTATGCGGCTGTCAAGCCCTATCTCAGCGTGTCTGCCCCGGTCGCAGCGCATCGAAGCGAGTACCATCCTCGAGGATGATCGCTTTCAAAAAAAGCGCATCTGGGTTGTCACGGCGCGGAGAGCCGATGGCCGTGATCCGCTGACCCGGCGCGATAAAGTCCGGATCGAACCCTTCCATCCGAACGAGCATGTTTGCCGGCGCGCCTTCGACGAAATTGACGATACGTTCGACACCGTCCTTCTCCTCGAGCAGGGTCATAGACATGTGCGGGTTGCGGAATTTCAGCGTGTCGACCACGCCGACGAATTCGAACTCCGTTTGCATGTCGTAAATCGCAAAAGAGTGATGCGCTCCGGCAACCGGCGCGAGCAGCAACGCTGCAACGGCAATCATCGACTTTCTCATCGCTCAGTCCTCACTCGGGTGGGGCAACGCGTCCACGTCGGGCAACGTGAGCCCCCGCTCTTGTAGATATTCGTCCCAAAGCGTGTCGGTGCATGTGTACTCGAGCATCTCCAGGTCGGGCCGGTGCATCGCCTCCGCGTACAATTGCACCGGCTCACGGTACATCTTTGGGTCGGTCAGCACGGCCTCGGCGGCGAGGTACTTGCGAGCCTCCCCGTTCACCTCGCGCTCGACAAGGCTCAACCGCTCGGTGACATGCGCATCCGAAGTCGTAGCGAGGCGCGCCATGTAGGGATAGGCCTTCAGGTTCGTCGTCTCGACGACGAGCGTGTCGCCTTCCCATTTCGCCACGCTATGTCCCATCGCCGACGGGATGGGCGGCACGGACGGCGCATGCCCTTCCATGTAGATCTTCCGGTACATGCCGTAGCCTTCCCAGTAGATCGTCACGTCCTGCGGTCGATGAATGATCTCGATTGCAAACGGCGCGCCCCACAACGCACGCGGCATGCCCGGCCAAATGCAGAAGCGGCCGGGATCGTCGTCGAGTGTGAACTCCGCCTCATATTGGTCGCGCAACACCTGCGCCGCTTCAGTCAGCTGCGGACTCGGCGCCGGACGCGTGCCGGACGGAAACCAGATTCCAGAGAAATCCGGCTGCGATTGCGCGCTGGCGGGCGAGGCGAGCAGCGACGCTGCAACCACGAACCCTGCGTATACGGGCCAAGCCCCGGACGGGCGACCACTCGGCATTCGGCTATCCCCCTTGCGATTTCGATTCGTTGGGGGAACGCGGCACACCGATGCGTGCCGCATGTCGGCATCAGCCTCGACCGGACGTGCCACCTCGACTTAGAGGCGCCGTTCCCCCGATGCGCCATTCTCATCTGGTTCCGGCCCGGAGGCAAACAGTTCGCGCGGGCGACCTCCCGCCGAAGCGTTTCAGGACGGCCTAAGCCCGCCGGCCGGCCGGTCTCGGCTCGCTCGCTTGACTCGCCTGGCGCTGCAATTCCGCGCTGAGCTCGCCGCCGAGCAGCACGAAGAAGGCCGACAGATAAAACCACATCATCAACACGATCACCGCCGCGAAGGAGCCGAACGTCTCGTTGTAGCTGCCAAAGTTTGACACGTACAGCGAAAAAAGCGCCGAGCCGATCAGCCACAGGACCGCCGCGACCACCGCACCGCGCAGCACCCAGCGCCATTCGGGACGAATACCCGCCGGCGCGTAGCGGTACAGGACAGCAAGAATACCGACCGCGACGATGCCGAGCAGCGGCCACCTGAGCCAAGTGGCCAGATTTTCGATGAGCGGCGGCAGGCTCAAAAGCTCGATGATGATGGGAATCACGGCCACGGAGACGAGCGCGATGACCACGAACGCCAGCACGACCAAGGTCAGTAACAGCGCCATCGCGTTGAACGCGATGAAACCGCGCGTCTCTTTCGCGTCGTAAACGATGTCGAGCGCTGTCATCAGCGACTTGACGGCCTTGGACGAGCTCCACAACGTGAATAGAAACGAAACGATGGCGCCAACGCCGAGGGCCGTCCCTCCGGCGGACGCCACGCGCTCGAGCTGCGTCGCAATCACGGTGCGCGCCTCTTCCGGCATGACATCCGCGGCCCTCTCCATCTGGGCACCGACCGTAGCCGGATCGGTGAACAGACCGTAGATCGCAACGAGCGCCGCAAGCGCGGGGAAGATGCCGAGCAGCGCATAGAACGCCGCGCCTGCGGCGACGAGCGACAGGTTATCTTCGGCGGTCGCCGCTTTTACGCGCTTGAGCGCGCCGCGCCAGTCGATTTGGCTCGACTCCCGAGCCCGCTGGTCGTATGCAACAGAATCCGCTTGCGCCTGGGCCATCTCGATACTCCGACGGGTGCGTCGACTCCCGGGAGCAGCAATAGGCGTGCCAGATGATTGATGTATAGCGCCCTATCGGACGCAATCCTCGCGAGAGCCGTCCGCAGGGCGCAAACGGCGAGGCCCCTGCTACGGGGGCCTCTCAAATTTCACGCTCCGAGCTTGAGCTCGGCGAGAGCAACTCGATGATCAGGTGATCGATGCCCGGTAAACGCTTTCGATCGACGCATCAAGCGCCGCATTGAAGTCGTCGTCCGATTGCTGCGCGGTGAGCCCCTCGGCAAGCGCACGGGAGAAGCTCGCGATCATCCCCTTCTGCCGCGAGAGACGCTCGTTCGCTTCGTCGCGGGAATAGCCGCCGGAAAGCGCAACGACTCGCACGATTCGCGGATGCTCGATCAGCTCGCGATACAGGTTATCTTCCTCCGGCAGCGTC
>CAZFJU010000064.1:3112-19066 GCA_964518995.1 uncultured Gammaproteobacteria bacterium | reverse complement strand
GATCGACGTTATCGACGCCGATACCGGCGCGGCCGATCACCTTGAGCCGCTTTCCGGCCGCAATGACTCCGGCGGTCACCTTGGTTGCGGAACGCACGGCGAGACCATCGTAGTCGCCGACGATCTGGATGAGCTCCTCGGGCGTTAATCCCGGCCGGACGTCGACATCGACGCCGCGAGCGGAAAATACCTCGGCGGCAACGGGTGCGAGCTTATCGCTGATCAGAACGGATGGCATAAGGGCAACCTGGCGGATGAGAGCGGGAGCGGGCTACGGTACCTTGGCGAGTCGCGCAACGCCATGACTCGGGCTGCCGCACATCGGCGAGCCCGCGACGACGCGAAGCAGCGCACATCATGGGTCGATCAAGGTATGGTCAGGGTTCTCCGGGCGGCAGTTGAACGGCTGGATCTCGAGATTCGATGGCGCGTAGCTCGCGGTGGCCGGGTCGAAGCCGCGCGTGAAAAACTCCGGGTCGTCGAACACGATCGATAGCTCGAGCCGGTTGCTGTCCGCGTTGAAGCGCACCCGCTCGACCGACGTCAGCGCGTCGGAGTGCAGCATGCCGCGAATGGGCATGCCGGGCGTTTCCACATACTGGCTCAATACGCCAGCCGAGTAATTCGCCGTCTCGATCACCAGCGTATCGCCCTCGAAGCGCCCGATCGAATGACCGAGCGTGGTGCGCGGGCCGTCTGCCGGATGCTCGGTGCGATCGAGGTGCACGATGCGCTCGACGTCCATCCACTCGTGCTTCAGCACGATCTTATCGCCTTGCCGGCTGATCGAAAGCGGCGTGCCGGGCGCAAACCAGACGCGGCGGATCGACACGGGATCGCAGCGAAACACCGGGTCGTCGACGAACGGATCATAAGCCGCGACGGCGGCTTGACCCGCCGGCGTCATGAAGTTCAGCATCGGCTGCTCGCCGCTCGGCGTGCTGCTCGCGGCCGCGCGCATCCACGTGCCATAGATGTCGTTACGAACGACCTCCGCCGGTGCAGCGCTCGCGCCGCGCGCGCCGTTGACGTCGAGCACGCGGCCATCCTCCAGCTCGACGGAGGTGAAGAAGCAGCCGTACGGATCGCGGCGCGCCTGCGAGCCGCGCAACGTCACCGTGGTGCCCGGCGTCAGCATATCCGGATGAATGCCGTTCCGCGTCAGCTGTGTGACGCCGTGCGACTCGCACACGTACTCGCGAGTGAGACCGTTCTCATCGACGGCCGAGACATGCAGATACGCGTGTGGGTTGCGCCGCTCGAATTCGAGCACCTTGCCGGTGATTTCGACCGGCTTCTGGCTATCGAAATGCGGCGCGAACGCGTGGTGCGCGCCGGCCGCGGTGGCCGCCCCGAGCAACACGACGAGCGAGAAGAGCTGTACGTTCATGCTTCGAACCCGTGAACCGCCTGACCGCTCGTTATCATACCCCCGTGCGCCGGACGGTACCCGTGCGCCCGCGGCTACATGTTGGTCTGGTCCGGCGGCACGTCGCGCGGCAGCGCCGCGGCGCCGCTGGCGCCGCTGGCGCCGTCGACTGCGAGCGGATTCACGCCGACGCCGTAGCATGACATCGACACCGATCCGAGCGCGTAGCCGCGCACGAGCGCGTCGGCCGCGACGCTGTCGGCCGCCGCCAGCGCGGCAATATAGAGCAGCGGAATGAAATGATCAGGCGTCGGCACGGCGAGGTCGTAGTCGCGGTGCCGGGTCAAATCGAGTATGCGGCCGGGGTCATGAGCGAGCTGCTCGGTCGCGGCCTCGTCGAACCGCTCGGCCCAGCCGAAGGCCGCGCTCGGCTCGTTCCACACCGCGCGCTGCAAATTGTGCACGACGTTGCCGCTGCCGAGGATCAGCACACCGCGGTCACGCAGCGGCGCGAGCTTCGCACCGAGCTCCAGGTGATAGTCGAGCGGCCGCAGCGCGTTGATCGAAAGCTGCACGACCGGTATATCCGCTTGCGGATACAGATGCGCAAGCACGCTCCACGTGCCGTGGTCGAGCCCCCATTGATCGCGATCGAGGCCGAGCCAATGCGGTTTCACGACTTCCGCCACTTCCTCGGCAAGCTCCGGCGAGCCCGGCGCCGGATACTGAAACGCGAACAGCTCCGGCGGAAAGCCGTAGAAGTCGTGAATGGTGCGTGGGCGCGGCATGGCCGTGACAGCGGTGGCGCCGAAGAACCAGTGCGCCGAGATGACCAGCAGGGCCCGCGGCCGCGGCAGACGATGCGCGAGCATGCGCCAGGCATCGGTGAAGCCGTTTCGTTCAAGGGTATTCATCGGGTTGCCGTGGCCGATGAAAAGCGCCGGCATTCTGTCGCTCATGTGCGCACCTGCTTAGGCTCGAGCTTGGAATCGAACGCAGCCGCAGTCTCGATCAGCGCCGCGAGCTCATCCAGGTTAATCGGCTTGACGAGGTGCGCGGCGAAACCGGCGCGTGCGGTTCGTTCTCGCTCGACGGCTCGCGCGTACCCGGTAATCGAGATCAAGGACAGCGTACCCGACCCGCGGCTCTCCTGTAAGCGCGCGGCAAGCTCGTAGCCGTCCATGCCCGGCAAGCCGATATCGAGCAGCGCCACATCCGGCATGAAAGTCTCGCTCGCACGCAGGGCGGACGGACCGTCGTGCGCGACATGGATCGTGTGACCGCGCTCCTCGAGGTATTCTGCGAGCATCTCGGCGGCGTCGACGTTGTCGTCGACGACAAGAATGCGGCGGCGTCGGCCGGCGCCAAGCTCGCGCCGCGCAGGCGCCGGCAACGCCAACGTCACCGCGGTCGCCGCCGCGGGCAAGCGCACCGTGAACCGGCTGCCGCGGCCTCGACCGTCGCTGTGCGCGGCGATGGTGCCGCCGTGCAGATCGACGAGGCTGCGAACGATAGTGAGCCCCAGCCCAAGACCGCCCACGGACCGGTCGATCGGTTGGCGTGCCTGAGTAAACATCTCGAAAATTTGCGGCAGCAAGTCCTCGCTGATCCCCGTGCCGTTGTCGGCGACCGTGAGCTCGAGCACATCCCCTGCACGCGCCGCGCGAATCTCGATCGAGCCGCCCGGGTCGGTATATTTCGCAGCGTTCGACAGCAGGTTCGAGAAGACCTGGGTCAAGCGAGCGGCATCGCCGAGCACCATCAACCCTGCGTCCGGCACGTCGACGGTCAAGCGATGCGCCCGCTGCTCGAGCAGCGGGCTTACCGTCTCGATCGCGTGCCGCACCACCTCCGCGGCCTCCACCGGAACTTTGCGAAGCACGATCATGCCGCGGGCAATCCGGGACACGTCGAGAAGGTCGTCGACGAGAGCGATGAGCTGGCGAGCCTGCCGCTCGATCAAGCCGCGCTCGCGCTCGAACTGCGTTCCGGCTCGCAGCCGCAACAGCTCGATCGCCGTCAGAATCGGTGCGAGCGGATTGCGCAGCTCGTGGCTCAACATTGCAATGAATTCGTCCTTCGCGCGATTAGCCGCTTCCGCGTCACGACGCAGCGTATTCATGTGCTCGCGGGCAGCCACCTGCTCGGTGACATCGAAGCCGAGGGCCAGCACGCCTTCGGTCACGCCGTCTATGCCGCGCAGCGGCGCAAACACCAATGTGAAGTGCATCTGCTCGCGAACCCCGTCGCCGCGTCGATCGAGCTCGGCGAGCATCTCTTTCGAGGTCTGCACTTCGCCCGTCGCATACACACGATCGAGCATCTGCTCGATGAGCTGACCGCGCATCTCGGGCAGCGCCTCGAGCAGCGGACGGCCGATCACCTGCTCGTGCGAACGTCCCCACACCTCGCACGTGTAGCTGTTGGCCAGCTCGACGATGTGGTCCGCGCCGCGCAGAATGACGACGGGCGTAGGGGCCTGCATGAAGAGCGAATGCAGGTGCTGCTTCTGCAGCTCCGCCTCCCGCCGGAACATTCGCTCTCGCTGGAGCAGCGCCGCGCGTTCCCGCGCCCCGTGCGCAAGAGTCAGCTGGGCATCGACGCGGGCGATGAGCTCGCGAGCACTAAACGGCTTGACGAGATAATCGTCTGCCCCGGCTTCGATCCCGGCGGCGCGCAGCTCTTCGCCCGCGCGCGCGGAGAGGACAATGAACGGAATCGATCGCGTCTTCTCGTCCGCGCGCAAGGCTTCCAGCAGCTCGAAGCCGCCGAGCCTCGGCATCATGACATCCGACAGCACGAGATCGGGGGGCTCGCGCCGCACCATCTCGAGCGCCTCGACCCCATCCGAAGCCGTGAGCACCTCCCAACGCGGGCGCAGCAAGCGGGCAAGATATTCGCGCATGTCGGCGTTGTCATCGACGAGCAGCAGGGTGCCCGCGGCGGTGCGCGGCGCGATGCCCCCTTCGGCTTGCGACACGCCGCCCTCCGGCAACCAGCGGCCGGCCTCGGCCGCGTACACTTCCGCGCCGACGGCGGTCCGCGCGATCGTACGGTCAGCGCCGATGCGGTCCTGCGGCAGATGGTCGCAGCCGAGCGGTACCGTCACAGTGAACGCGGTGCCGCTGCCGAGCACGCTTTCGACATCGAGCCGGCCGCCGTGCAGTTTCACCAGCTCCTGCACGAGCGCGAGACCGATGCCGCTGCCGTCATGCGCGCGGCCGCGCGAGCCCTCGACGCGGCGGAAGCGCTCGAACACCCGCGGCAGCTCCTCGGGCGGAATGCCGACACCGGTGTCGCGCACCGCGAGCTGCACGGTGCCGCCGCGTGCGCAGAGCTCGACCTCGATCACACCTTCGAACGTAAACTTGAATGCGTTCGACACCAGGTTGAGGACGATCTTCTCCCACATGTCCCGGTCGACGTAGACGGGATCCGGCAGCGGCGGGCACATCACCCGCAGCTCGAGCGAGGCCTGCTCGCAAACCGAGCGAAAGTTGCTCGCGAGCTCGGCGGTCAGCCGCGCGAGATCGGTCTTCTCGTAACAGGCTTGCACACGCCCCGCTTCGATACGGGAGAAGTCGAGCAGCGAGTTGACGAGCTTCAGCATGCGCAGGGCATTGCGCTGGGCGAGCTGCAGCTGCTCCCGCGCGGCCGGCGTGAGGTGCGCCGTGTCGGCGAGAACCTCGTGCAGCGGCCCGAGCATCAGCGTCAACGGCGTGCGGAACTCGTGGCTCACGTTCGAGAAGAAGGCAGTCTTGGCGCGGTCGAGCCCGGCGAGCGCCTCCGCGCGCCGGCGCTCGACCTCGTACGCTTCCACATTCGCGAGGGCGCTGGCGACCCCGTCGGCGAGCAGATCGAGGAACCTCTCGTACTGCTCCTCGAAGGGCTGTCGCCGGCTGATGCCAACGATCAGAAAGCCGCGCGGCGCGTCCTGGCCGCGCTTCGCGAGCGGCAGCACCGCGGCGCTGGTACAGGGCTCGGGCCAAGGGGTGCCGGGCAGCCCCAGCTCGGGATCAATGCCGTGCCGTACGAGTCGACCCCTGCCGAGGACGGGCGAGAACGGCCAAGCGTGCGGGGCGTCGGGCTGCACCTCGATCGTCTCGGGGCTAAAAATTTCTCCCCACGTGCAACCGGTATGCGCCGCGAGTCGCGCCTTGTCGCCGCTTTCCTCGCTGAGATAAATCAGCGAGAACGGAATATCCGCCTCGTTCGCCGCCATGACCTTCCCGGCCACTCGGCACACTTCGACAGCGCTGCGCGCGTCGCGCGTCTTGGCGCCGAGGTCCCGCAGCGTCTTCAGGCGGCGCTCGCCGAAGACCTTGCCTGTCGTTTCGATGCATACACACAGCATGCCGGCGATGTCGCCGTCGTCGCCGCGCAGCGGGCTATACGAGAACGTGAAGTAGACTTCCTCCGGATAACCGCGGCGCTCCATGAAGAGCAGCAGATCCTCGGACCAGGTGGCCTCACCCGTCATCGCCCGCTCCACGAGCGGCCCGATGTCGTCCCAGATCTCGGCCCAGACCTCGCGGAATGGCTGCCCGAGCACCGCCGGATGCTTATTGCCGAAAATCGGCCGATAGCCGTCGTTATAGAGGAATGCGAGCTCGGGCCCCCACGCCAAAAACATCGGATACCGGGAGCTCAACAAGATATCGACGGCGGTGCGCAGGCTCTGCGGCCAACCGGCCGGATCGCCGAGCGGCGTGCGCTGCCAGTCGAGCGAGCGCATCAGCGCCGCCATCTCGCTGGCGCCGGACAGCACATCGCGGCTGGCGGCTACGGGCAGGGGAATTGGACGTCGGTCGCTCACCTGTCTTGCGCGGCGCCAGCCTCGACCCATTGTTGTTAAGAAAATACGGCGGCAGCGCGGCGACTTGCCGTGCGCCAACCGACGATAACCCCGCGACCCTGCGACTGCAACGCGCGCGAATACCGGTGCTGCGACGCTTCAGCCGGCGAACACCGAAACCACGACAAGCACCGCCGACGCGGCGAGCACCGCGGAGCTGACCTTCGGAACCATCGGTCGAATCCGATCGCCGCCGACGTTGCGCAGGAATGCGCCGAAACCGATCCACGCGCTGCCCGCGGCAGCCGCGAGGAGCACGGTCGCGCCGACGTAGCGCAATGCGTCCGGCCGATGCATCGGCACCACCACCAGCGCCAGCACGAGCCCTTTAGGGTTCAGCAGCGTCGCGACGAAAACGTGGCGCCAACGCACGAGCCCGGCGCTGCCGAGCCGCGAACACTGCCACAGGCGAATGGCGAGGACCCCGAGATACAGCGCTGCCAGAACGCCCAGCACGGTTCGTGCGTCCCCGGTCAACAGAGGGCCGAGCAGACCGCCGACCGCGATGACCGTCAACGCAAAAGCGCTTGCGACCGCGGACAGCAGATGAGCGGACGGACGGAAACCCGCGGACGCGCCGGAAGCCGCGAGCAAGGTGTTGGTCGGACCAGGAGCGGCGAGGATCGCAAGGACCGTCGCCGCGAACAGAATCGGATCTTCCATGAATCGCTCGCGACTGAGACTGCCGGGCCGAAACGCTGATGAACGGCAGCCGGCGCCGGTCAGCGCTCGGGCGTTACCGCCGCAAGCGGCCAGGTTTCGCCATGGGCGATCATGTCGAGCGGGTCCACATCGAGCGCCTGACGCGCGCTCGATGCGTAGTAGGCACGCTGCTTGTCCTCCCACGTATCGGGCCCGTCATAGCCGAGCACCCAGATGAACTGGTTGTTCGCCCGGCTGACCCACGCGGCCGGGATCTGGAACCCCTGCTCGATGCGCACCGGATATACGCCTTGCAGCCACGCGTCGACGAACGCATCGAGCTGGCCGCGGTTGATCGTGTAAATGCGCAGCTCCCAATGGCCGGAGCGGGTCAGCGCCGAGAATGGCAACACGGACGGCAACGAGGGCGCGCTCTCGCTCACGGCGGGCGCGGTTTCCTGGCTGTGCACCGGCGGGCTCGCGAGCCAGGCGATTGCGATGAGCCATGCTCCGATCAAGGTGCGGTAAGTTTTCATTGTCTCTCCCAACGACGTCCTTCCCGACGACGCAGCAATTTTCGTCACCGCTCAACCCGGCATGAACACGACGCCGAGCTCCGTGCGGTCCGCGACCTTCTGAAAGCCTTCCACGACGCCGTCGAGCGAATACGTGGCGGTAATCAATGCCGCCGCATCGATGGCGCCCCGCTCGATCATCGTCACATAGCGCGGCGCGTCGCGCAGTGGATGCATGCCGCCCATCTGACCGCCGTGAATCGACCGCGTCGACAGGCAAAACTGCGCCGTCGGGAATGAGATCTCGCCGCGCTGCCCGCCGCCGAGCAGCGTCAGATGACCGCCGCCGCGCGTGACGTCCCACGCCTGACGAATCGCCAACAGCCCGGACGGGTCAGGGCCCGGCTCGACCGCCGGCGGGAAGAGATCGCCGCCCGAGGCTTCGATTACGAAGTCGGCGCCGCCGTACCGATAACCCGGGCCGTAGCGGCCGCCGGCGTCGAATCGGTCGGTCGGCCCGCTGCACAGCGCGCGCACCCGCTCGACGAGCGTATCGGTGTCGACGTTTGGATCGAGCACGGTGGTCGCGCCGAGCTCGAGCGCCTTCGCGCGGCGATAAGCCGCCGGCTCGATCACGATGATCTGCCCTGCCGAGCGGCTGCGTGCGCCTTGCACTGCGGCGAGCCCGATCGGGCCCGCGCCGAAGATCACGACGTCGGAGCCGCCTTCGACCGGCCCGTAGGTCATCGTCGATGCCAGCCCCGCGGCGAGCGTATCGCCGAGCAGTGAGAGCTGCTCGTCCGGGAGATCCGTGAACAGCGGGATGCAGTACTCCTCCAGCGCGACGACGATCTCGCTCAAGCCGCCGATCGCCGATTGCTGAAGGACAGCGCTGCCGTCCGCCATGTCCGCGATCGGCTCGTTGAACAGCTGACTGTTGAGGTAGTTGCACGCTTCGGGGTGGCCGTGCAGACATTGGTAGCACTGACCGCACTGCGGCGTGCCGCACACCAGCACGCGCTCGCCGACCCGCACGCGCCGCACCTGCTCGCCGATCGCCTCGACGACCCCGAAACCGGAGTGATTCGGGATCATCGGGTTCGACACGGCGTTGTCGCCGAGCACGCTGCGCGTAATCGTGTAGCAGCCGCACGATGCGGTGTTACGCACCAGCACCTGCCGCGGCCCGATATCGCGCAGGCGCAGATCGGCGATCGACGAGGTGGTCCCGTGGCGGACGAAGGCGCGAAACGGCCGGCCCGCGACGCTGCCTGAGGCGACCGCCGGCGCCGCCGGCTGCGCGCGGGCGGCCGTCGCGGCAAACGTCGCCGCGGCCAGCGCGCCGGCCTGCAGCATAGAGCGGCGGGATACGCCGCGAGCCTCCGCGGCGGCACTCTGCGGTGATACCGCCGGCGCAGCGCTCACGCAGCACTGCTCGTCAGACGGGTGCGCTGACTCGCTCATCGATCCTCCCCCGGCCTAGGGCCACGGCCGAGTCGTCCGCTCGGCTCCGGTCGCAAAGATAGCACCGTTCGCGTTCTGGCCGGGGGCCGGCGGCGGTTATCTTCGCAGCGGGGTCATTTCAGGACGGGCAGCGTCTTTTCGTCGGAGAACCCGAGCAGGTCGATATCGCCCTCTTTCGCGACCGCGGTCTCGTCCCGCGCGACGAACGCTGCTTCGTCCTTGACCGCGACGCCGAGCGAACCAGCGGTCTCGACGAGCCGCGAGTGCCCGGAAAGCACCAGCGGCCGTGCCTGCGCCGGCTGAATCAAGGTCGACGACTGCGTCGCGGGCGCTTGGATCAGCGAGAAACGCTCGTTACGCCCGGCCTCGACCACGACGCGATCGCGGATCAGCGTCATCGCCCGGCCGGCGCGCAGATGCGCCGCGATTTCGTACCGCAACGTCAGCACGTACAGCTTCTCGGCGGGACCCGTGACCCGCACGGCGGGGCCAAGCGTGCCGCGCGCGCTGACCTTCGACTCCGTATACAGCGGAAAGCTGATCTGCAGCGGCTCGTCGGCCGAGTGCTTGTTGAAGGCGAGCACCGCAAACACCAGATCGCGCACGACGGCCTGCTCGTAATCGGGCTGGGCGACGATGAAATCGAGATGATCGGGGATGGTCTTTGCGGTAACGACGGCCATAGCGTACGCGGGTGCTTAAATACTGTGCACTCATTCTAACCCGTAGGGCGCAGCGCTGCCCCGCGTGGCCGGCCGGCGATCAGGTGTATGCTGCTCTGCACCGAGCTTAGGGAGGTTCCGTCGTGCGTGATTCATCCGCTTTCAAGGTGCTATTCGGCGCCGCTGCCGGTCTTCTTGCGTGCGCGCTCGAGCCCGTCGCCGCGCAGCCTTTTGCCGATGCGGCAGAGTCGCGCGCCGGCTACTCGGGCGGCAGCATCGTGCCCGCGGCACGATGCGAAACGCTGTCCGCGCTCGAGCTGCCTGACCTTGTCGAGATCACGACGAGGGTGATCGAGCCGGAAGGCACGGTTCCGGCCCATTGCCGGGTGAGCGGCGTAATCGATCCGGAGGTGGCGTTCGAAGTGAACCTTCCGGCGGCCTGGAACGGCCGCTTCTACATGCTGGGTAACGGCGGGCTTGCCGGCCAGGGGCCCGACGATCCGCGGCGTGCCGCCGAGCGGGCCGACGCGCTGACCCACGGGTTCGCGATCGCGAGCACCAATACCGGCCACGACAGCAACGAGGAGCCTGGCGGCACCTTTGTGCTGAGCAATCCGCAGAAGGCCATCGACTATGCCTATCGCGCCGTGCATATCACGGCGACGGCGGCGAAAGCCATCGCTCAACACTACTACGGAGAGCCAGTCGCCTATTCCTATTGGAATTCGTGCTCGAATGGCGGGCGGCAGGGGCTGCTCGAGGCGCAACGCTATCCTGCAGATTTCGACGGCATCGTCGCCGCCGCGCCATGGGTCGATCAGACGGGCTTCGTGCTTGGCGCCATCTGGAACCAGCAGGCGCTCGACGATGTGCCGATTTCGCCGGCCAAGATTGCGCTCGTCGCCGAGCGCGTCATGGCGGTATGCGACGCCGTGGACGGTCTCGAGGATGGGCTCATCGACGATCCGCGCAGCTGCTCGTTCGCCGTCGCGCGCGATGTGCCGCTCTGCGACGCCGGCACCGATACCGACATGTGTCTGACGCCCGAACAGGCGGAGGCCATTCAAAAGGTCTATGACGGCCCCAGCAACAGCCGCGGCGAGCCGCTCTTCCCGGGCTTCATGCTGGGCAGCGAAGCCCTGCTCGCCGGGCCGAACGGCACGCCGGCGAGCGGCTGGGCCAACTTGATCCTGCCCGCACAGCCGGGCGCGAAACCGGCCGACTTCAACCTCGCCGAATCGCTGCTGCGCTATCTGATCCTCGATCCGCCGCAGCCGGACTACGACTACCGATCATTCGATTTCGACCGCGATCCGGCGCTGCTCGAGCGCTGGGCGGCCATCGGCAACGCCACCTCGACCGATCTGCAGGCATTTCGCGACCGCGGCGGCAAGCTGCTGATGACGTATGGCTGGTCCGACGCGATCCTGCAGCCGCTAATGGGCGTGCGCTATTTCGAAGAGGCCGCGGCGGCAAATGGCCCCGCTCCCACCGATTTCATGCGGCTGTTCATGGCGCCCGGAATGGCGCATTGCAGCGGCGGAATCGGCCCCGATCAGCATGACGCGGTGACCGCCGTCATCGACTGGGTCGAGACCGACACGGTGCCCGCAGCGCTGATTGCGAAGCGCATCGCCGACGGCGAGGTCACGCGTTCGCGGCCGCTGTGCCCCTATCCGCAGGTCGCCCGTTATCGCGGCGAGGGCAGCATCGACGATGCGGCGAGCTTCGTTTGTGAGGAATGACCGCGGCGCGGCCGCACCGACATCTCCGCGGAGCAGCCGGCCGGCGGTTGCGGCCGGCTAAGCTAAGGGCGCGAGCGCGAGTCGCTCGCGCCGCCCTCGGTGAACAGCGTCTTCAAACGGTGCGTCTGCTCGTCCGTCCAGCCGGGCGGCTCGGTCAGCGCGATCCAGGCGTCGATGTAGTGCTCGGGCGCATAGTTATGCCCATGCCCGAGCGGCGTGATATCGCTCGCCCGCATGTCGGCGATCACCTGCAGCATCGTGACGATCGGAATCCAGCGCAGCTTGGGCGTGACGTCCGGTCCGCGCGGCGGCTCGAGCCAATCGGGCCGCCGGTAAAGCAGCTGCGGGCTGAAGAACGTGATCGGATCCGACGGGTACTGCAGGAACGCGATGCGTAATGGCCCCCACGGTACGCCCGGAATCTTCAGGCGGTCCTGCTGGTCGGTAAAACGGATGACCGTGCTGTCGCGAAAGCGCGGCAGCCACGCCGGTGTGCCCGGAGCCCGCTGGGCGGTGGCCGCGCGCCAGGTATTGCTGCGAAACGGCGGACCGGACCACAGCGCGCCGTGGAAGACATCGCCGATGATGTCGTAGACCTCGAACGACCGGTCCGAGTGCAGCGCGCCGAGGCTGAGCCCGTGCAGATAGAGCTTCGGCCGCCGGTCTTCCGGCAGCTTCGTCCAGCGGCCGTACACGTCGTTGAAGAGCGCCTCCGCCGTCTCTTCGCCGTGCTCGGGCTCGAGCAGCAACGCGAGCCCGCTCTCGAGATACGAGTACTGCACCGCCACGCTCGCGACGTCCCCTCGATACAGATACTCGATGGTGTCGATCGCTCCGGGGTCGATCCAGCCCGTGCCGGTCGGCGTGATGATCAGCAGAACCGAGCGATCGAAAGCACCGGCCCGCTCGAGCTCCGCGAGCGCAAGGCGCGAGCGTTCCTCCACCGTCTCGGCCGAGTTCAGCCCGACATAAACCCGAATCGGCGTCTGCACGTCGTCGTCGCCGAAGAAGGCTTCGAGATCCGCCCGCGTCGGCCCGGACGTCGTGAACGCGCGCCCCTGGCGGCCGAGCTCGCTCCAGGCGAGCAGTGAATCGGCGCTGCCGCTGCGACGCGGATCGGCGGGCGGCTCGACGTTCGGCGGTATCAGCGCATCGAGCTGCCGAAAGGAATTGTCGATGCCGCGCAGCACCCATTGAGCCAACAACCCGTCGGCCACCGACCAGAACGCCACCACCGATACCACGATCCCGACGAGCACGGAGACGCGCCGCGGCACATAGCGCGCCAGCGCGCGTGAGACCGTCGAGTACGTCAGACGAAACAACCGCGCGACGAGCAGAACGGCGCCAAACAGTGCGACTGCCACGAGACCGACCAGAATCGGCCGCGCCCCTTCGACCGGCGGCATGTCCATCAGCGCCCGGATGGAATTCTGCCAGTCGGACGCTGCCCGCAGAAAAATGATCGCCGTGATGATGCAAGCGAGCGCGGCGCCGGCATGGACGATTCTTAGACCGCGCGGATGCGGACGCGGCAGCTCGAGATAACGCCAGAGCGCACCGCCGCTCCAGCCGAGCGCATAACCCGCGGCCAGCGACAATCCGGACACGACGCCCTGCATCAGCGCCGAGCGCGGCAACAAGCTCGGTGTCAACGAAAATGCGAAGAACAGGGTGCCCGCCAGCAACCCCGGGACCGAGAACGATTTCCACGAGCCGTCCTCGCTCGAGGTCGCCGCAAAGGCGCGCGCGCGCCGGCGTAGAACCGCCAGGAATGTTTGCAGCGCCTGAATGATCACCCCCTCCATGTCGACGATCGGGGCGCGCCCGTCCGGTGCAAAGTCTATGCCGGTGCCGCCGCTTGCGGCGGCCCACGCTTGGACGGCGGCGGTGCCTTACCGTCGCCAAATATGCGCGTCGCAAGCATGATCATACCTGCGACATAGTGCGCTGGCCTGCCGGCTAGATCCTCAGCAACGTCTCGCGCCGCTCGGCTCGGGCGCACGCGAGCGCCGTCAGGGCCGCGATCACGAGCGCCATACCGATCCGGTTCTGCACGGTCCACGCGAGCACGTCCGCAGCGTTCGCGTCCTGCACCACGAGCGGATTGAACAGCGGCGACCAGCGGCTCTGCGCGGCGCCAAAGCCGGTGAGGAACGCATTGGCCAGCAGCAGGACGCCCGCGACGAGCGCGGCCGTGATCTCGCTCCGAAACAGCGCGCCGAGCGCCGCCGCGAGCACGAGATAGAACACGCTGCCCTGCAGCGCGCCGTACAGCGCGCCGAGCGGATAAGACGTAAAGAACACCGCCGCAATCCCGGCGAGCAGCGCACCGGCCGCGAGCAATGCCGACGCCGCCGCGATGAGTTTCGCGATCCAGACGCGCGCGGCGCCGCCCGGCACGGTGTACGTCACCTCGAGGGTGCGCTGCTCGATCTCGCCGGCGATGATGCGCACGCCGAGACCGATCGCGAGCATGACGAGCGGCAAACCGATCAACGCGTTCTGCGCATCCGCGGCGTCGAAGCTCTGGTCGCGCCAGCCGGCGGTCAGGCTCAGCGCCTGATACGCGGGCCAGGCCAGCGCTGCCAGCGGCACGACCCAAAATCGCTTGCCGAGCTGCAGACGCAGCGCGAGCGCAAGCAGCCGCAGCGCATCGCCGACGCTGCGCGCGGCCTTGCGGACGAGCCGCGGGCGCCGCAAGTCGGCCGCGGCGTGGAGCCGACTGCGGGTCCGCTCATGCATGCGAGGGCGCCTCCCGGCTGACCAGCTCGAGGTAGCCATCCTCGATGACAGGCTCGATCGAGCGCGCGGCGGGGTGCGGCGAACCGGCGCACAGCACCCGCATGCGCACGCCGCCGTCCGGGGCCGGCACCTGATCGACGACCCGAGAGGCGGCCGCGAGGTCGCAGCGCTCGCCGGGCGCGAGCCGCAGTTCCCAGGTCTTGCCTGCAGCGAGCCCTGCAAGCGCCGCCGGCGCGCCGTCATAGACGATACGCCCGCGGCTCATCACGATCACGCGCTGACAGGAGACGGCGACGTCCTCGACGACATGGGTCGAGAACAGCACGACCCGGCCCTCCGCAAGCCGCGACAGCAGGTTGCGGAAACGGATGCGCTCGCGCGGATCGAGGCCTACGGTCGGCTCGTCGACGATGATGATCGGCGGGTGGCGCAGCAGCGTGCGCGCGACGGCGACCCGCTGCCGCATGCCGCCGGAGAACCCGCCGATCGCCTCGTGCTTGCGTTCGCTGAGGCCGACCTCGGTCAGCAGCGCATCGGCCCTGGCGCGCCGCTCGCGCGCGTCGCCGACCTGATAGAGCAACGCGAAATAGTCGAGATACTCCTGCGCCGTGAGGTGGTTCGGCAGCCCGAACTCCTGCGGCAGATAACCGACCCAGCGGCTGACGTAGCGGGCCACGCGCCGCTTCGGCCAGCCGCTGTAGTGCACGGTGCCGACGCTCGGATCGAGCACGCCGGCCAAGAGGCGCAATAACGTCGTCTTCCCCGCGCCGTTCGGGCCGAGAATGCCGATCATCCCGTGCCGCGCGTCGAAGCTCGTCATCGCGAGCGCCTCGATTCGCGCCGGCGGCAAGCCCCACCCGAACACCGCGCGGCTCAGCCGGCGCCATGCCGCGCGGACACGACCGACTTCGCCTCGATCCGCCCGCTCAGCCGTGCGCCGCGCGAGCTGCGCCAGCAGCGTGCCGGCGGCCAGCACGGCGATCGCCGCGGCCGGCAGCTCCGGCGGCGTACCGTCCAGCTGCGGCCGCAAGGTATACGCCCAGAGCAGCGCGGCCAGCATGACCCACGGTGCGGAGGTCCGGATCGCCGCGTCGAAAGCCCTCGCGGCCGCGGCTCGATCGTGCGCCGCGACACGGACCGGCCGCACGCCATGGCGCAGCGCGATGACGGCGCGCGCGGCGAACGCCGCCGCGAGGTAGGCGAACAGCAGTCGCCACACCATCGACTCGAGCTGAACGGCAAGATACAGCGCTCCGGCCAGCAGCAGCAGGAAGGTCAACGCCGCCTCGCCGGCGTCACGGCGCGTGCGCAGTGCAGCATGCGCGCCGTCCCGGCCGAGACTCCATGCACGCCGAATCGGCCCGGGCTGCCCATAGACCTTACCGAGATAGCGCGCCTCGATCACCGAGCCGCTGTGATCGAACTCGAGCTCCGGCTCCAGGCGGAAGAGCAGCAACGCGAGCCACAGCAGCGCGGCGGCGACCAGCAGTGTCGTGATGATCTGCCACGTCAGCGCCGTCAGCTGCCCAGTGACGACCAGCGGCGCGACCACCGCCGCCGTCGCGCCGAGCCAGCCCAGCACCACCCACGGTCCGAGGCGGCCGAAGATGCGGTCGATGCGCGTGAGCAGCACGAAACCGACCGGAATCACGAGCAGCGTGAGGACGGTGGAGGTCGCCAGGCCGCCCATCACGACCGTCGCAAACGGCGGCCAGATCTCGAGCTCCTCACCGGTCGACAGCGCGAGCGGCCAGAGGCCCGCGATGGTCGTGCAGCTCGTCATCAGGACCGGCCGCGTGCGCTCGCGAACGGCCGCGATGGCGGCCGAGCCGCCGCTGCAGCCGCTCGCCGCGACCCGCTGCTGCATCCGGTCGACGAGCAGAATGGCAGGATTGACGGTGAGACCGAGCAGCGCGATGACGCCGACCAGCGCATACATCCCGGCGCCGACGCCGGC